>NZ_JBVJVK010000025.1:26185-112087 GCF_055603705.1 Actinosynnema sp. NPDC037264
CTCGCCACCCGCAGCGACCTGCCTGGCGGACCGCAGGCACCTGGCGGGACGCCGCCGAGGCGGGTGACCCCGCCCCCCCCCCCCCCCAAACCCCCCCCCCCCCCCCCCACGACCGACTCCTGCCCGGACGGTGGGCGCTCGTGCGCGGTGCCGACGTGCAGCACCGGCGCGCCGGTCGGTCCCGGCTCCCACTGCCCGGCCAGGTCGAGGTAGCGGCCCATCGCGACCAGCCGGTCGTCGTCGACGGGGTGGACCTGGTGCTCGGGGTCGAGCACGCCGTCCAGCGGAGGTCGTCCGGTCGGGGTGATCAGCACGAGGGCGGCCGGTGTCACGCCCCGGGCTTCGAGGCGACCGGCGACGGCCCGGGCGAGCCACGCCCCCACCGACCGGCCGACCAGCGCGAACTCGCCCACGGCCGCTTCCGCGACGGCGTCGGTCAGCGCGTCCACCAGGGCTTCGGCGGTGGCGGGCAGCGGGCCGCCGGTGAAGCCGGGCAGCGGCACGGCGGTCACGTCCCGCATCGCCTCCAACGCGGCGGCGAACCGCGCGTACTCCTCCACGCCGGTGAACGCCAGCGCGGACGGCAGGCAGATCAACGCCGGCGGCACGAACCCGGTGGTGAGCTTGGCCGGCGTGACGTCGACCCGGTCGGCGAGCGGGCCGAGCCGCGCCGCGGTGGCCAGCAGCTCGACGCCGTCCCGCGGGCGGTCGACGTCGATGGCCTTGCGCAGCAGGGTTTCCAGCGGGCCCGCGTCCCGGTTGGCGGTGCCGCGCAGCTGCCCGTAGAGGTGGTTGGCCAGCTGGGCGGGTGTCGGGAAGTCGAACACGGCGGTCGCGGACAGCTGCAGGCCGGTGGCCGCGTTGAGCCGGTTGCGCAGCTCGATCGCGGTCAGCGAGTCGACGCCGTGGTCGCGGAACGCCTGCTGCGGGTCGGCGGTGAGCCGCGTGGTGTGGCCGAGGACGGAGGCGCTCTGCGTGTTGATCACGTCCAGCAGCAGGGCGCGCTGCTCGGGTTCGGCCAGTGCGGCGAGCCGGCCGAGCAGGTCGGACGGCGTGACCGCGGGCGCCTTCGCCCGCCGGGACCGCGCTTGGTCGCGCAGCAACGGCGTCTTGGCCGTGGCCGGGTCGAGGTGGGCGGGCACCAGCACGGGCACGTCGGCCGCGAGACCGACGTCGAGCAGCGCCAGCGCCCGGTCGGTCGGCAGGGCGAGCAGGCCCGCTCGGGCCAGGCGCAGCCGGTCGGCCTCGCCCAGGTGACCGGTGATGCCGCTCTCCTGCGCCCAGTAGCCCCAGGCCAGCGACACGGCGGGCAGGCCGAGCGCGTGCCGGTGGCGGGCCAGCGCGTCGAGGAACGAGTTGGCCGCCGCGTAGTTGGCCTGCCCGGGACTGCCCAGCACACCCGCCACGGACGAGAACAGCACGAACGCGTCCAGGTCGTGGGTCAGCTCGTGCAGGTGCCACGCCGCGTCCACCTTGGGCCGCAGCACGGCGTCCAGCTGGTCGGGGGTGAGGGAGGCGACCACGCCGTCGTCCACGATCCCGGCGGTGTGCACGACCACGCGCAGGTCGTCGATCGTGGCGAGCAGCCCGGCCAGGGCGTCCCGGTCGGCGACGTCGCAGGCGGCCACCGCGACGGTCGCGCCGAGGTCGGCCAGCGCGGTCCGGAGCTCCTCCGCGCCGGGGGTGGCGACACCACGGCGCCCGGCCAGGACCACGTGCCGCACGCCGTGGTCGGTGACGAGGTGGCGTGCGGTCAGGCCGCCGAGGACCCCGAACCCGCCGGTGATCAGCGCGGTGCCGCGCAGCGGGCGTGGCGTGCCGGCCACGGCGGACTTGGTGAGCCTGGGCGCCGACATCGCGCCGTCGCGCAGCCGCACTTGTGGTTCCGCTTGGGCGAACGCGGTGCGCACGGCGGCCGGGAGCGCCTGTCGGGACGCCTCCGTGTCGTCGTGGTCGACCAGCAGGAACCGGCCTGGGTGCTCGGTCTGCGCGCTGCGCACCAGGCCTTGGGCCGCCGCGAGGGGCAGGTCGTCGCCACTGGTGACGATCACCAGGCGGGTGTCGTCGGCCAGGGCCCGCTGCACGTCGTGGAGCACCTGCCGGGTGAGGGCGTGGGTCCGCTCGACCGGGTCTCCCCCGGTGTGCGCGAGGTCGCGGAGCTGCGCCGGCACGTCCGGCGCCTCGGTGATCGGCAACGGCGTCCAGTCGAGGGTGAACAGGGAGTCCGGGTGGCGGGCGACGGCGAGACCGCCCAGCTCGACGGGGCGCAGCACGAGTGAGTCGACGCCGGCCACCGGCGTGCCCGCGGTGTCGGTGACGTGCACCGCGTAGGTGTCCGGCGCGGTGGGCGACAGCACGACCCGCAGGGTGGCGGCCGTGCCGGTGATCGACACGCCCGTGAACGAGAACGGCAGCCTGGCCAGGCCCTGGCCGGGGCCGTCGACCTCGGCGGTGATGCCGGTGAGCAGGGTGAGCGGCTGGATCGCCGCGTCCAGCAGGGCCGGGTGGATGCCGTAGCCGGTCAGCTGCGCGTGGTCGGCGGGGAACGCGACCTCGGCGTGCAGGTCGTCGCCGTGCCGCCAGATGGCGCGCAGGCCCTGGAACGTCGGCCCGTAGTCGTAGCCCGCGTCGGCGAGCGTGTCGTACAGGGCGGCGATGTCGACCGGGGTGGCGTCGACCGGCGGCCACGTGGCGGGCCCGGTCGGCGGGGTGGCCGGTTCGGGGCGCAGGACGCCGGTGGCGTGGCGGGTCCAGTCGTCCGGCTCGGCGGGGGTGCGCGAGTGCAGCGTGACGGGGCGCCGCCCGTTCTCGTCCGGCGCGCCGACGGTGACCTGGACGTGCGCGGTGTCGTGCAGCGGGAGTGGCGCTTCGAGCACGAGTTCGGCCAGCACCGGGCAGCCGACGTGACCGCCGGCCCGCAACGCCAGCTCCACGAACCCGGTGGCGGGCAGCAGGGCCGTGCCGAGGACGGTGTGCTCGCCCAACCAGGGGTGCGCCGACCGGGCCAGCACGCCGGTCAGCACCACGCCCTGGCCGTCGGGCAGCGTCACCGAGGCCCGCAGCAACGGGTGGTCCAGCGCGTCGAGCCCCGCACCGGCCACGTCCGCGGGGACGCTCGGCACCAGCCAGAACCGTTCGCGTTGGAACGGGTAGGCGGGCAGGTCGAGGTGGACGGGCGGCGCCGGTGGACGCCAGTCCGCCCCCTGCTCCCAGACCCGGCCGAGCGCGGCGAGTACCCGTTCGGGCTCGTCGTGACCCCGCCTCATCACCCCCGTCGACACCAACGTGGGATGCGGCCCGATCTCCAACAACGCCGTCACACCATGGGCACGCAACCACTCCACACCATCGGCAAACCTCACCGACCCCCGCACCTGACGCACCCAATACCCGGCGTCGAACACCGTGCCTGCGGAAGGGTCCCCGCCCACTTCAAACACCGTGCCTGCGGAAGGGTCCCCGCCCAGGGGATCCCTGTTTTCAACGCTACCCGAACGGTCCGACAACACAGTCGACACGATCGGGATCTGTGGATAACCGAACGTCAGCCCATCAACGACCGCCGCGAACTCGGCCAGCATGGGGTCCATGTGAGCGGAGTGGAAAGCGTGGCTCACCTTCAGCCGCCGCGTCTCACGGCCCCGTTCCCGCCACAGCTCGGCGAGCCGCAGCACCGCGTCCTCGTCACCGGAGATCACCACCGCGTCGGGCCCGTTGACGGCCGCGATCTCGACACCCTGAGTCAGCTCGATTTCCGCCTCAGAAGCCCGGATCGACACCATCGCCCCACCCGGCGGCAACTCCTGCATCAAACGACCTCGCGCCGACACCAACGTGCACGCATCGTCCAGGCTCAGCACACCGGCAACATGCGCGGCAGCGATCTCGCCCACCGAATGCCCGATCAGATAATCCGGCTTCAGCCCCAACGACTCCACCAACCGGAACAACGCCACCTCGACCGCGAACAACGCCGGCTGCGCAAACCCCGTCCGATCCACATCGACATCCCACAACGACAACCCCAGCCGCCCACACACATCATCCAACGCCTCCGCGAACACCGGATAGGCGTCATAAAGACCACGACCCATACCCCGCCACTGCGAACCCTGACCCGAGAACACGAACGCCGTCTTGCCGGCCTGGGCGGCGACGACCGGGGCATCGGCCAACGCGTCGAGGTCGGCCAGCAGCGTGGTCGGGTCGGTGAGCGCGGCGCGGTAGGCGAACCGGGTCCGCCCCGCCAGGACCGGACCCACCGCCGGGTCGCCGGCGAAGTCGCGCAGCCGTCGTGCCTGGGCGCGCAGCGCCTCCGGGGTCTTGGCCGACAGCAGCCACGGCACCGGGTCGGCCACCTCGACCGGTTCACCCGGGGGCGCCTGTTCGAGGATCAGGTGGGCGTTGGTGCCGCTGATCCCGAACGCGGAGACACCCGCCCGGCGCGGCCGGTCGGTCTCCGGCCACGGCTGCGCCTCGGTGAGCAACCGGATCTCGCCGCGCTCCCACTCGACGTGCGGGGTCGGCTCGTCCACGTGCAACGTCCGCGGCAACCGACCGTGCCGCAACGCCATCACCATCTTGATCACACCCGCGACACCCGCAGCCGCCTGGGTGTGACCGATGTTCGACTTCACCGAACCCAACCACAACGGCACCGAACGATCCTGACCATAAGTCGCCAACAACGCCTGCGCCTCGATCGGATCACCCAACGTCGTACCAGTCCCATGCGCCTCCACCACGTCCACATCGGACGGAGACAACCCCGCGTTCACCAAAGCCTGGCGGATCACCCGCTCCTGAGACGGACCATTCGGCGCCGTGAGGCCGTTCGACGCACCATCCTGATTCACCGCCGAACCCGCCACCACCGCCAACACCCGATGACCACGCCGACGCGCATCCGACAACCGCTCCAACAACACCAAACCAGCACCCTCGCCCCAACTCGTGCCGTCTGCGGCGGCGGCGAACGACTTCGAGCGGCCGTCGGCGGACAGGCCGTGCTGCCGCGAGAACTCCACGAAACTCGCCGGCGTGGCCATGACCGTCACACCGCCCGCCAACGCCAGGTCGCACTCGCCCGACCGCAGCGCCTGCGCCGCCAGGTGCATCGCCACCAACGACGACGAGCACGCGGTGTCGATCGACAGCGCCGGACCCTCCAAGCCCAGCAGGTACGACACCCGCCCGGACGTCACGCTCGTCGCCGTGCCGGTGGCCACGTAACCCTCGACGTCCCGCGAGACCTGGTCCACACCGCCCGCGTACCCGGACGCCCAGCTACCCGTGAACACCCCGGTCCGACTGCCCTGCAACGAGGTCGGGTCGATCCCCGCGTGCTCGAACGCCTCCCACGCCGTCTCCAGCACCAGGCGCTGCTGCGGGTCCATCGCCAACGCCTCACGCGGCGAGATCCCGAAGAACGCCGCGTCGAAGCCGCCCACGTCGGCCAGGAACCCGCCGGACCTGGTGTAGGTCGTGCCGGGTCCGCCGTCCGGGTCGTACAGCCCGGCCACGTCCCAGCCCCGGTCCGCGGGGAAGTCGCCGATCGCGTCCACGCCCTCGGACACGAGCCGCCACAGGTCCGCCGCCGAACCGACGCCACCGGGGAACCGACAGCCCATGCCGACCACCACGATCGGGTCGTCCGCGACCGCCGCCGCGACCGGCGCGACGGTCCGCCGTGCCGCGCCGAGCAGCACTTCCCGCAGGTAGTCGGCCAGTTTCGCCGGGGTGGGGTGGTCGAACGTCATGGTCGCCGACAACCGGGCGCCGACCGCCGCGGCCAGCCGGTTGCGCAGTTCCACGGCGGTCAGCGAGTCGAACCCGAGGTCTTTGAACGCCCGGTCGGCGGCGACACCGTCCGTGCGCCCGAGCACCGCCGCGCTGTGCGTGGTGATCAGCTCCACCAGGGCCGCGCGCTGCTCGGCTTCGGGCAACGCGCCGAGTTCCCGCGCCACCCCCGACGTCCGCGCGGGACGACGACGGGTCAGCGCACGCAGCACCGGCCGGTCGCCCAACGCGGACACCCGCAGCCCGGCGGCCACCACCGTCGGCTCGGGCGAGGTGAGGGCGGCGTCGAACAGGGCGAGGCCGTGCTCGGTGGACAGCGGCACGACCCCGGATCGCGTCAGGCGCCGCCGGTCGGCGTCGGCCAGCCGCCCGGTCAGACCGCTGTCCTGCGCCCACTGCCCCCACGCCACCGACACCGCGGCCAGGCCCTGCCGGCGGCGGTGTCCGGCCACCGCGTCCAGGTAGGCGTTGGCGGCGGCGTAGTTGCCCTGTCCCGCGCTGCCGAGCACCCCGGCGGCCGAGGAGAACAGCACGAACGCGCTCAGGTCGAGGTGCCGGGTCAGCTCGTGCAGGTGCCGGGCGGCGTCGGCCTTCGCGGCGCGCACGCCGGCGAGCCGTTCGGGGGTCAGCGACTCGATCACGCCGTCGTCCAGCACACCGGCCGCGTGCACCACGGCGGTGAGATCCCCGATCCCGTCCAGCAGCCCGGCCAACGCCTCCCGGTCGCCGACGTCGCACGCGGCCACGGTGACGTCCGCGCCGACGAGGTCGACGGGCGCGCCACCGGACCGGCTCACCAGCACGAGCTTCCGCACGCCGTGCGCGGTGACGAGGTGCCGGGCGACCAGCCGGCCGAGCGTGCCGGTGCCGCCGGTGATGAGCACCGTGCCGTCCGGGTCCAGCGGCGCCGGGACGGTCAGCACGATCTTGCCGACGTGCCCGGCCTGGCTCATGTGCCGGAACGCCTCCCGCGCCCGCCGGACGTCCCACGCGGTGATCGGCGGCACCCGCAGCTCGCCCGCCACGAGCAGCCGCACGACCTCCGCCAGCACCTCGCCGAGCCGCTCGGGGCCCGCTTCGGCCAGGTCGAACGCCCGGTAGCCGGGCACGTCGCGGACGTCGGCCTTGCCCATGTCGACGAACCGGCCGCCGTCGGCCAGCAACCGCAGCGAGGCGTCGGTGAACTCGCCGGCCAACGAGTTCAGCACCACGTCCACCCGCGGGAACCGCTGCTCGAACTCCAACGTCCGCGACGACGCGATGTGGTCGTCGGCCAAGCCCAAGCCGCGCAACACGGCCCACTTGCCGGGGCTCGCCGTCGCGAACACCTCCGCGCCGAGGCGCCGGGCGAGCTGGATCGCGGCCATGCCGACACCACCCGCGCCCGAGTGGACCAGCACCCGGTCCCCCGGGCCGACCCGGCCGAGGTCCACCAAGCCGTACCAGGCGGTCAGGAACGCCACCGGCACCGCCGCGGCCTGCGCGAACGTCCAGTCGGCGGGCATCGGCGCGAGCACCCGGTGGTCGGCGACCGCGCTCGGTCCGAACGCGCCGGAGAGCAGCCCGAGCACCCGGTCGCCGACCCGCACCCCGGTGACGGCCGAACCGACCTCGGTGACCACGCCCGCGCCCTCGCTGCCGAGAGGAGCGGCGGTCGAGCCACCGGCGGGGCCGGCGATCGGACCGTAGACGTTCAGGGCGATCAGGACGTCGCGGAAGTTCATCCCCGCTGCCCGCACGCCGACCCGCACCTCGTGCGGCCGCAACGGGGTCGCCGCGGCCTCGGCGAACACCAGGTCGTCCAGGTTGCCGGTGCCCGGTTCCACCAGCGAGCCCGTGACGGCCGCGTGCGCGGTGGCCCGGACGAGCCGGGGCGCGTGCACCACGCCGCGTCGGACGGCGAGCTGGTCTTCGTCGTCGAGGACGACCGGCGGCGAGTCGTCGGTGTCCACGAGGGTGAAGCGGCCGGGGTGTTCGGCCTGCGCGGCGCGGACCAGGCCCCAGACGGCCGCGCCGTCGAGGTCGTCCACGTGGTCGCCGGGCGCGGCCGCCACCGCGTTGCGGGTGTGCACGACCAACCGCCCGTCGCCGTCCTCGGCGAGGAACGCCTGGAGCAGTGCCAGCGCTTCCTCGACCGAACCCGGCGCCACGACCCGGTCCGGTGCGGCCGCGTCGCCGTCGCGGCGGATCCAGCCCAGCTCGAACAGGGCGTCGTCGGCCTGCCGCGCCATCGGGCGGGTGGTGACCGAGCCGATCGTGACGACCGGCGCGCCGGAGTCGTCGGCGAGCGCGACGGTGTAGCCCCCGGTGGCCGTGCCCGACACCCTGACCCGGGCGGTGGACGCGCCGGTGCGGTGGACCGTGATCCCGGTGAGGGAGAACGGCAACCGCACCTCGCCGGTCTCCCCGGCCAGCAGCGCCAACGGTTGCAGGGCCGCGTCGAGCAGGGCGGGGTGCGTGCCGTAGCGGGCGGCGTCGTCCACGGCGACCTCGGCGAACACCTCGCCGCCCGCGCGCCACACCGCCCGCACGCCTTGGAACGCGGGACCGTGCTCGTACCCCGCGCCCGCCAAGGTGTCGTAGAGGTCCTGCACGTCGACGGGCCGCGCGCCGGCCGGTGGCCAGCTCGACGGGAACGCCGGTGCGGCGACCGGTTCGGCGGCGAGGGTGCCGGTGGCGTGCCGGACCCAGTCGTCCTGCCCCTGGGACCGCACCTCCACGGGGTGGCGGCCCGTGTCGTCCGCCGCGCCGACGACGACCTGCACCCGCACGGCCCCGTCGAGCACCAGGGGCGATTCGAGGACGAGCTCCTCGACCGTCGCGCAGCCGACCACCCCGGCCGCGTGCGCGACCAGTTCCACGAACGCCGTCGCGGGCAGCATCACGGCGCCCAGCACCGCGTGGTCGGCCGCCCACGGGTGGGTGGCCGTGGACACCGCGCCGGTCAGCACCACGGCCCGGTCACCGGGCAGCTCGACGGACGCGCCGAGCAGCGGGTGGTCGACCGGGTCGAGGCCCGCGCCGGACACGTCACCGGAGCCTCGCGGCGCCAGCCAGAAGCGCTCCCGCTGGAACGGGTACGTCGGCAGGCCGGCCGCCGGCGACGGCGCACCCCAGTCGACGTCCACCCCCAGCACGAACAGCCGTGCGGCGGCGGCCAGGAAGTCGGCGCGCCCGCCCCGGTCACGGCGCAGCGTGCCGCACGTCGTGGCGTCCTGCTCCTCCAGCGCGGGCACCAGCACCGGGTGCGGGCTGATCTCCACGAACACCGGCGAGCCCTCGGCCAGCACCGCGCGGGCGGCCTGCTCGAACAGCACCGGCGCGCGCAGGTTGCGGTACCAGTAGTCGGCGTCGAGCCCGGCGGTGTCGATCACCTCGCCGGTGACCGTGGAGTGCAACGGGATCCGGGCGGACGACGGCGTGATGTCGGCGAGGTCGGCCAGCAGCCGGTCCCGGATGGCCTCGACCTGGGCGGAGTGGGCGGCGTAGTCCACCGGCAGGCGACGGGCGCGGACGTCGTCGGCCGCGGCCAGCAGCTCGTCCAGCGCGTCGGTGTCGCCGGACACGACCACCGAGCCGGGCGCGTTGACCACCGCGACGGTCAGCCGCTCGCCCCACCGGGCCAGGTGGGTGGCGGCCCGGTCGGCGGACAGGCCGAGCGACACCATGCCGCCCCGGCCCGAGATCGCGACCAGGGCCTTGCTCCGCAGCGCGACCACCCGGGCGGCGTCCTCCAGCGACAACGCGCCCGCGACGTGCGCGGCGGCGATCTCGCCCTGCGAGTGGCCGATGACGAGGTCCGGCTCGACACCGACCGACTGCCACAGCCGCGCCAGCGCCACCATCACCGCGAACAACGCGGGTTGCACCACGTCGACGCGGTCCAGCCCGCCGCCGTTCAACACCTCGACCAGCGACCAGTCGACGTGCGGGGCCAAGGCCCGCTCGCACTCGTCGACCGCGTCGCGGAACACCGGCTCCGCCGCGTACAACTCGCGGCCCATCCCGACCCACTGCGCGCCCTGGCCCGGGAACACGAACACGGTCCGGTCGGCCGCGCCCGCCACCCCGGACACGACGTCCGAGCCGAGGATCGCCGCCCGGTGCGCGAACCTCGTCCGACCGGCCAGCGCCGGGCCGATGCCCACGTCCGGGTGGTCCGCCGCGAACTCCCGCACCCGCCGGACCTGCTCCCGCAGCGCCGGTTCGCTCTTCGCCGACACCAGCCAGGGCAGTTCGACGTCGGCGGTCGCCCCGGTCGGGTCCGGCGCCTGCTCCAGCACGACGTGCGCGTTGGTGCCGCTGATCCCGAACGACGACACCGCGGCACGCCGGGGACGTCCGCTCTCCGGCCACGCGACCGGTTCGGTGAGCAGCCGGATGTCCCCGGCCTCCCAGTCCACGTGCGGCGTCGGCTCGTCCACGTGCAACGTCCGCGGCAACCGCCCGTGCCGCAACGCCATCACCATCTTGATCACACCCGCGACACCCGCAGCCGCCTGAGTGTGACCGATGTTCGACTTCACCGAACCAAGCCACAGCGGCTCTGACCGGTCCTGACCATAAGTCGCCAGTAGCGCCTGCGCCTCGATCGGATCGCCCAGCGACGTGCCCGTGCCGTGCGCCTCGACCGCGTCCACATCGGACGGTTCCAGGCGCGCGTTCGCCAGGGCCTGCCGGATCACCCGTTCCTGGGACGGCCCGTTCGGCGCGGTGAGGCCGTTCGACGCGCCGTCCTGGTTCACCGCCGTGCCGGCCAGCACCGCCAGCACCTGGTGGCCGTTGCGGCGGGCGTCCGACAGCCTTTCCAGCAACACCAGACCCGCGCCCTCACCCCAACTCGTGCCGTCGGCGGAAGCGGAGAACGGCTTGCAGCGACCGTCGGCCGCCAACCCGCGCTGCCGCGAGAACTCGGTGAAGCCGACCGGCGTCGCGATCACCGTCACGCCGCCGGCCAGCGCCAGGTCGCACTCACCCGTGCGCAGCGCCTGCGCCGCCAGGTGCATCGCCACCAACGACGACGAGCACGCCGTGTCGAGGGAGACCGCGACGCCTTCCAGCCCGAGCAGGTAGGCGATCCGACCGGACACCACGCTGGTCGCCGCGCCGGTGCCGAAGTACCCCTCGACCTCCGTGGGCGCGCCGTACCCGGAGGCCCAGATGCCGGTGAACACCCCGGTCCGGCTGCCGTGCAACGAGGTCGGGTCGATCCCGCCGTGCTCGAACGTCTCCCACGCGGTCTCCAGCAGCACCCGCTGCTGCGGGTCCATCGCCAACGCCTCGCGCGGCGAGATCCCGAAGAAGTCCGCGTCGAACCCCGCCACGTCGGTCAGGAAGCCACCGGAACGGGTGTAGCTGGTGCCTGCGTGATCGGGATCCGGGTGGTAGAGCCGGTCCAGGTCCCAGCCGCGATCGGTCGGGAAGTCCGTGATGGCGTCCACACCGTCCATCACCAACCGCCACAAGTCATCCGGCGACTCCACACCACCGGGCAACCGACACCCCATACCCACGATCACGATCGGGTCGCCGTCCACCGCACGCACCACCGGCGCGACGACCTCCGCACGCGTGCCGACCAGCTCGCCGCGCAGGTAGTCGGCCAGGCGTGCCGGCGTGGGGTGGTCGAACGTGACCGTGGCGGGCAACCGCAGGCCGGTGGCCGTGCCGAGGCGGTTGCGCAGCTCCACGGCGGTCAGCGAGTCGAACCCGAGGTCCTTGAACGGCTGCCGCGTGTCGACGGCGTCCGGCGAGGCGTGCCCGAGCACGGTGGCGGTGTTGGCCGTGACGACGTCGAGCACCACGGCGGTCTGCTCGGCCTCCGGCAGCGACCGCAGCCGGTCGGCCAGCGCACCGCGGTGCACCGGCCGCTTGCCGGGCTTGCGGCCCACCAGCCCGCGCAGGGCGGACGGCAGCAGGGGCGTGCGGGCCAGGGCGGGCAGGTTCAGCGCGACGGGCGCGACGGCGGCCCGGTCGGCGGCCAGCGCCGCGTCGAACAGGTCCAGCGCGTGCTCGGTGGTCAGCGGCACGACGCCGGCGCGGGTCAGGCGCTGCCGGTCGGCGTCGGAGAGGTGCCCGGTCATGCCGGACGCCTCGGCCCAGTACCCCCAGGCCAGCGAGACGGCGGGCAGGCCGAGGGCGCGCCGGTGCACGGCCAGGGCGTCGAGGAAGGTGTTCGCGGCCGCGTAGTTGGCCTGGCCGGGACTGCCCAGCACACCGGACGCGGACGAGAACAGCACGAACGCGGCCAGGTCGAGGTGCCGGGTCAGCTCGTGCAGGTGCCAGGCCGCCCGCGCCTTCGGCGCGAACACGTCGGCCACCTGCTGCGGCGTCAGCGCGGTGACCACGGCGTCGTCCAGCACGCCGGCCGCGTGCACCACGGCCGTCAGATCGGGGATCGACGCCACCAGGTCCGCGACCTGCTCGCGGTCCGACACGTCGCAGGCGACCACCCGCACGTCCGCGTCCAGCTCCGGGGCCTCGCCGCCGTTCCGACCGACCAGCACCAGTCGCCGCACGCCGTGCCGCGCGACCAGGTGCGCGGCCACCGCGCGACCGAGCGTGCCCAAGCCGCCGGTGATCAGCACCGTGCCGTCGAGGGCGGCGGGCAGGGTGAGCACGATCTTGCCGATGTGCCGGGCCTGGCTCATGTGCCGGAACACGGCCACCGCGTCGCGCACGCCCCGCACGTCGAGCGGCAACGGTGTCAGCACGCCGTCGGCGAAGGCCCGCAGCACCTCGTCGAGGATCTCCCCGAGCCGTCGCGGACCGGCGTCGGCGATCTCGAACGCCGTGTAGTCCACGCCGGTGTCGGCGCGGATGTCGGTCTTGCCCATCTCCACGAACCGGCCGCCGGGCGCGAGCAGGCGCAGGGACGCGTCGGTGAACTCGTCGGCCAGCGAGTTGAGCACCACGTCCACCTGCGGGAAGCGCTCCTCGAACTCCACCGTCCGCGACGACGCGATGTGGTCGTCAGCCACGCCCAAACCGCGCAGCACGTCCCACTTGCCGGGGCTCGCGGTGGCGAACACCTCCGCGCCCAGGTGCCGGGCGAGTTGGACGGCCGCCATGCCGACGCCGCCGGTGCCGGCGTGCACGAGCACGCGGTCGCCCGCGCGGAGCCGCCCCAGGTCCACCAGGCCGTGCCAGGCGGTCAGGAACACCACCGGCGTCGAGGCCGCCCGCGCGAACGTCCAGTCGTCCGGCATCCGGGCGAGCACCCGCTGGTCGGCGACCGCGATCGGCCCGAACGCGCCCGGCACCAGGCCGAACACCCGGTCGCCCGGCCGGAACCGGTCGACGTCCGGCCCGACGTCGAGCACGACGCCCGCGCCCTCGCCGCCCATCAACGCCTCGCCGGGGTAGACGTCCAGCGCGATGAGCACGTCGCGGAAGTTCAGCCCGGCGGCACGCAGGGCGATCCGGACCTGGCCCGCCGCCAACGGCCCGGTCAGCTCCGGCCGGGGCACGAGCGCGAGGTCGTCGATGCTGCCGGTGCCGACGTCCTCCAGCCGCCACGGGCCCTCCGGCGTGGTGAGCGCGCGGTCCACCCGGACGAGCCGGGGCGCGAGCAGGACTCCCTTGCGCACCACCAGCTCCGACTCGTCGGCCAGCGCGCCGTCCCACGAGTCGTCCGCGTCGACCAACACGAACCGGCCGGGGTGCTCCGCCTGCGCCGCCCGCACGAGACCCCACACCGCCGTGTGGGCCAGGTCGACCACGTCACCGGGCACGGCGGCGACCGCGTTGCGCGTGACGATCACCACCCGGTCCTGGTGGTCCTGGATGGCGGCCAAGACCTCTTGCACCGCCGCCAAGGCCGCCTCGGGGGCGTCACCGGGGTGGTTCGACACGTGGTGGCGGGTGTCGGCGGTGTCGTTCCCGGTCACCGGCGACCACTCGAGCTGGAACAGGTCGTCCGGGGTGTCGGCGAAGGCCCGGACCGCCAGGGACGCCACCGACGCGACCACGGTGCCGTCGGGGTCGGCGAGCGTGACCGTGTAGCTGTCGGGGCCGCCGGACAGCCGGACGCGCAGCACGGTCGCCTCGGTGGGGCGCAGCACCGCGCCGGAGAACGCGAACGGCAGCTTGGCCGGGCCGTCCGGGTGCAGCAGCGCCAATGGGTGCAACGCGGCGTCGAGCAGCGCCGGGTGGACGGCGAAGCGCTCCCCGGCGGGCACCTCGACCTCGGCGTGCACCTCGTCGCCGACCCGCCACGCCGCCGTGACGCCTTGGAAGGCCGGGCCGTAGTCGTAGCCGAGGGCGGCGAACGCGTCGTAGAGGTGCGTGACGTCGAGCGGTTCGCCGTTCGGCGGCCACGGGGTCGCGCGGGCGGGTTCCGGGGCGTCGCCGAGCGTGCCCGTGGCGTGCCGGACCCAGTCGTCGGCGTGGGAGTGCACGGTGACGGTGCGCAGGCCCGAGTCGTCCGGCGCTCCGACGACGACCTGGAGCCGTACCACGTCCTGGTCGAGGACGAGCGGCGTCTCCAGCACCAGCTCCCGCACCGCGGGCGCGCCGACCTTGCTCGCGGCGAACGCGGCGAGTTCCAGGAACGCCGTGCCGGGCAGCAGCACGGACCCGCGCACGGCGTGGTCGGCCAGCCACGGGTGGGTGGACAGCGACACCTTGCCGGTGAGCGCCGCGCCGCCGTCGGGCAGGTCCACCACGGTGGTGACCAGCGGGTGGTCGCCGGTCTCGGCCGCGGTCGGCCGCAGCCAGAACCGCTGCCGCTGGAACGGGTAGGCGGGCAGGGGCGCGGGGGTGATGCCCGCCGGGATGCGCCAGTCGACCTCGACGCCCCGGACGTGCAGGCGGGCCAGCGCCGCGCGGAACTCGTGCGGCTGGTCCCGGCGCAGGGTGCCGGTGACCAGGACGTCCTGCCGGTCGGCCGTCTCCTCGACCGCCGACGTCACCACCGGGTGCGGGCTGACCTCGACGAACACGCCGTGGCCGTGGTCGAGCAGGGCGCGCGTGGCGTGGTCGAACCGGACCGGCTCGCGCAGGTTGCGGTACCAGTAGTCGGCGTCGAGGTCGGTGGCGGGCGCGCCGGTGACCGTCGAGTACAGCGGGATCGCGGCGGGTCGCGGGGCGATGCCGGCCAGGTCGTGCCGGAGCCGGTCGCGGAGGGCCTCGACCTCGACCGAGTGGGCGGCGTAGTCGACCGGGAGCGCGCGGGCGCGGAGGTCGTCGGCGGCGCAGGCGGCGAGCAGCTCGGTCAGGTCCCGGGTGTTGCCGGAGACGACGACCGCGCCGGGCGCGTTGACGACGGCGACGGTGAGCCTGCCCGCCCACCGTTCGAGGTAGGAGTCGGCACGTTCCGGCGACAGCGCGACCGACACCATGCCGCCGTGGCCGGCCAGCGACACCAGGGCCTTGGCCCGCAGGGCGACGATCTTCGCGGCGTCCTCCAGCGACAGGATGCCCGCGACGTGCGCGGCGGCGATCTCGCCCTGGGAGTGGCCGACGACCGCGTCCGGGACCACGCCGTGCGCGCGCCACAGCCCGGCCAGCGCCACCATCATGGTGAACAGGGCGGGCTGGACCACGTCGACGCGGTCGAGCGCGCCGTCGCGCAGGACGTCGACCAGCGACCAGTCGACGTGCGGCGCGAGGGCTTCGGCGCAGGCGTCGAGGTGGGTGCGGAACACCTCCGACGTCTCGTACAGCTCGCGGCCCATGCCCGGCCACTGCGCGCCCTGGCCGGGGAACACGAACACCGTCTTGCCCGGGACGCCCACCTCGCCGGTGATCAGGCCGGGTGCGCCGACGCCGGCGGCCAACGCGTCCAGCCCCGCGCGGTCCAGCACGACGGCGCGGTGTTCGAAGTGGGTGCGGTTCGCGAGGGCTCGGGCCACGTTCGCGGCGGGGGCGTCGACCGCCTTGAGGCGTTCGGCTTGGACCCTCAGGGCTTGTGGGGTGCGCGCGGACACCGGCCACGGCAGGTCGACGTCCACTGTGGACGGTTCTTCGGCCGGCACGTGCTCGAGGATGACGTGGGCGTTGGTGCCGCTGATGCCGAACGAGGAGACGGCGGCGCGACGGGGGCGGTCGGCCCGCGGCCACGGCGTCGGCTCGGTGAGGAGGGAGACGTTGCCCGCCGTCCAGTCCACGTGGCCGGTGGGCCGGTCGACGTGCAGCGTGCGCGGCAAGGAGCCGTGCCGCATCGCCATGACCATCTTGATCACGCCCGCGATGCCGGCGGCGGCCTGGGTGTGGCCGATGTTCGACTTGATCGAGCCGAGGCGCAGCGGCTCGGACCGGTCCTGGCCGTAGGTGGCCAGCAGGGCCTGTGCCTCGATCGGGTCGCCGAGCGTGGTGCCGGTGCCGTGCGCCTCGACGGCGTCCACGTCCGACGGCTCCAGGAGGGCGTTCGCCAGGGCCTGGCGGATGACGCGTTCCTGGGACGGCCCGTTGGGCGCGGCCAGGCCGTTGGACGCGCCGTCCTGGTTCACCGCGCTGCCGCGCACCACGGCGAGGACGCGGTGGCCGTTGCGGCGCGCGTCGGACAGGCGTTCCAGCAGCACCAGGCCGGCGCCCTCGGACCAGCTGGTGCCGTCGGCGGCGTCGGCGAAGGACTTGATCCGCCCGTCCGGCGCGAGGCCGCGCTGCCGGGCGAACTCCACGAACCCGGCCGGGGTGGCCATGACCGTGACGCCGCCGGCCAGCGCCAGCGTGCACTCCCCGGCGCGCAGCGCCTGCGCGGCCAGGTGGATCGCGACCAGCGACGACGAGCAGGCCGTGTCCACCGACACCGCCGCGCCCTCCAGGCCGAGCAGGTAGGACACGCGGCCGGAGGTGGTGCTGGTGGCGATGCCGGTGGCGAGGAAGCCCTCCAGGTCGGGCGGCGGCTGGGCGGCGTAACCCGAGGACCACACGCCGGTGAACACGGCGGTCCGGCTGCCGCGCAGCGAGGTCGGGTCGATGCCCGCGTGGTCGAACGTCTCCCAGGCCGTCTCCAGCAGCACGCGTTGCTGCGGGTCCATCGCCAACGCCTCGCGCGGCGAGATGCCGAAGAACCCTGCGTCGAACCCGGCGCCGTCGGCGAGGAAGCCGCCGGACCGCGCGTAGGTCGCGCCGGGGGTGTCCGGGTCCGGGTCGTAGGGGACGTCCCAGCCCCGGTCGGTCGGGAAGTCGCCGATCGCGTCC
Source organism: Actinosynnema sp. NPDC037264 (assembly GCF_055603705.1). Classification (NCBI taxonomy): domain Bacteria; kingdom Bacillati; phylum Actinomycetota; class Actinomycetes; order Pseudonocardiales; family Pseudonocardiaceae; genus Actinosynnema; species Actinosynnema sp. NPDC037264. Next base: position 43,130 of record NZ_JBVJVK010000025.1, read on the forward strand.
ACCCCGTCGGCGACCAGCCGCCACAGGTCGTCCGGCGACTCGACGCCGCCCGGGTAGCGGCAGCCGATGCCGACGATGGCGATCGGCTCGCGGGCGGCCTCCTCCACCTCGGCCAGGCGCTTGCCCATCACCCGCAGGTCGGCCGTGGCGCGCTTGAGGTAACTGCGGAGCTTGTCTTCGTCGGCCATGAACAGCTACTCCCCCGCGGTGCGGTGCTCGCCCGATCGGATGACCTGGGTCCTGCGGTGCTCGTCGTCGAGGATGCTGAACAGCTCGCTGTCGGTGGCGTCGTCCAGGTCGTCCTCGGGCTTGGTGCGTTTGGCGGTCCACGACGCCAGCAGCGCCTCCAGTCGTGCGGCGATGGCGTCGTGGTCGGCGTCCTCGGTCCGGTCCAAAGTGGACTTCAGTTGGTCGAGCTCGGCCAGCAGCGGGTCGGGCGCGCTCGCGGCCAGCCGTTCCCGCAGGTGCTCGGCGAGCCGGGCGGGCGTCGGGTGGTCGAAGGTGAGCGTGGCGGGCAGGCGCAGCCCGGTCGCCGCGTCGAGCTGGTTGCGCAGCTCCACGGCGGTCAGCGAGTCGAACCCGAGGTCCTTGAACGCCCGGTGCGGGCCGACGGCGTCGGTGGACGCGTGGCCGAGCACCTGGGCCGCGGCGCGCCGGACCAGGGCCAGCACGTCGTGCGTCGGCTCGACCCGGGGCGGGGCGGTCGGGCGGGTCCGGACCAGCGACCGGTCCGCCGCGCGGCGGTCGAGTCGGACCGGCGCCAGCACCGGTTCGCCCGCGGTGAGGGCGGCGTCGAACAGGGCCAGGGCCTCGTCGGTCGCCATCGGGAGCACGCCCGCCTTCGCCACCCGGCGCCGGTCGGCGTCGGTGAGCTTGCCCGTCATGCCGCTGGTCCGCGCCCACGGTCCCCAGGCCAGGGACACGGCGGGCAGGCCGTTGGCGTGCCGGTGGGTGGCCAGGGCGTCGAGGAAGGTGTTCGCGGCGGCGTAGTTGGCCTGCCCCGGCCCGCCCAGCACGCCCGCGGCCGAGGAGAACAGGACGAACGCCTCCAGGTCGCCGGCCAGCTCGTGCAGGTGCAGCGCGGCGGCGGCCTTGGGCTCCCAGACCGCGGCGAACCGCTCGGCGTCCAGCGACTGCACGACGGCGTCGTCCAGCACACCGGCCGTGTGCACGACCGACGTGACGGGGTGCTCGGCCAGCAGCCTCGCCACGGCGTCGCGGTCGGCCACGTCGCAGGCGACGACCGTGACGTCGGCCCCGGCGAGGTCCGCGAGCAGGTCGGCGACGCCGGGCGCGGCGGGCCCGCGTCGGCTGACCAGGACCAGCCGCGTGACGCCGTGGGCGGCGACCAGGTGACGGGCGACCGCGGCGCCGAGCACGCCCGTGCCGCCGGTGATCAGCACCGTGCCGTCCGGGCCGAGGGTGGACGGCAGCGGCGCGAACTCCGCGCGTTCCAGGCTGGGCACGTGGACGCGGCCGGCTCGGACGGCCAGCTGCGGCTCGTCGCCGGCCACGACTGCCGGCCCGTCCGTGTCGACCAGCACGAACCGCCCGGGGTGCTCGGAGGCGGCGGAGCGGACCAGGCCCCACACGGCGGCGGCCCGGAGGTCGGTCACGTCCTCGCCCCGCACCGACACCGCGCCGCGCGTCACCACGACGAGCCGGGCCGAGCCGTCGTCGTCGGCGGCGGCGGCCAGGAACTCCTGCACCACACCCAGGGTCTCGACCGGGTCGGTGGCGTGGTGGAGCCGGTCGGTTCGCCCGGCGGGTCCGGCGGCGGCGTCCGTTCCGTGCCAGGCGACCCGGTAGAGGGACTGCCGGCGAGGTGCCGACTGCGGGGCGCGCAGGGTCAGCGACTCGATGGCCGCGATCGGTTCGCCGGCCGGGCCGACCAGGCCGACCCGGTAGGTCTCGGGTCCGGTGGCGGTGAGCTTCACGCGTGCCGAGGTGCGACCGGTCGACCAGACCGTGACGCCGGTGAACGAGAACGGCACCTTGGCGCGGTCGTCGGCGATCGTGACGGCTTGCAGCGCGGCGTCCAGCAGCGCGGGGTGCAGGGTGAACCGGTCGCCGTCGGCGGCGGCGAGCCGGACGTCGGCGTAGAGGTCGTCACCGTGCCGCCGAACGGCGTGCAGGCCCTGGAACGTCGGGCCGTACTCGAAGCCGGCGTCGGCCAGGGTGTCGTAGAAGCCGGTCAGGTCGACCGGTTCGGTGTCCGGCTCCGTCCACGGCACGGGGGCCGCGCCGGCGCCGAGCACACCGGTGGCGTGCCGCAGCCAGTCGCCGTCCGACCTGGAGTGGATCGCGACCGCACGTCGTCCGGCCTCGTCGGGCGCGCCGACCGTGACCCGCACGTCGACCGCCCCGGCGAGCACCAGCGGCGCCTCCAGCGCCAACTCCTCGACCGCCGGGCAGTCGACCTGACCACCCGCCCGCAACGCCAGTTCCACGAACGCGGCACCCGGCAGCAGCGCGGAACCGAGCACGGTGTGCTCCGCGAGCCAGGGCTGGGCGGCCGGGGACAGCTGCCCGGTCACCACCACGCCCTGGTCGTCCGCCAACTCCACCACCGCGCCCAACAACGGGTGGTCGACCGCGGCGAGCCCGGCGCCCGTGACGTCCGTCGACGCCGCGGGCACCAACCAGAACCGCTCGCGCTGGAACGCGTAGGTGGGCAACTCGACGTGCGCGGTCGGCAGGGTCCATTCGGCACCGGCCACCCACAGCTTGCCGAGCGCGGCGAGCACCCGTTCGGGCTCGTCGTGACCCCGCCTCATCACCCCATTCGGCACCAACGTGGGATGCGGCCCGACCTCCAACAACGCCGTCACACCATGGGCACGCAACCACTCCACACCATCGGCAAACCTCACCGACCCCCGCACCTGACGCACCCAATACCCAGCGTCGAACACCGTGCCTGCGGAAGGGTCCCCGCCCACATCAAACACCGTGCCTGCGGAAGGGTCCCCGCCCAGGGGATCCCTGTTTTCAACGCTACCCGAACGGTCCGACAACACAGTCGACACAATCGGGATCTGTGGATAACCGAACGACAACCCCTCCACCACCCGCGCGAACTCCGCCAGCATCGGGTCCATGTGAGCCGAGTGGAACGCGTGGCTCACCGCCAGCCGCCGCGTCTCGTGACCCAAGGTCTCCCACAAGTCCGCGACCTCCAAGACCGCGTCCTCGTCACCCGAGATCACCACCGCCTCGGGCCCGTTGACGGCCGCGATCTCGACACCCTCGGGCAGCGTCTCCGCCACCTCCGCCGCGGCAGCCCGGATCGACACCATCGCCCCACCCGGCGGCAACTCCTGCATCAAACGACCCCGCGCCAACACCAACGTGCACGCATCATCCAAACTCAACACACCCGCAACATGCGCGGCAGCGATCTCACCCACCGAATGCCCGATCAGATAATCAGGCCGCACACCCAACGACTCCACCAACCGGAACAACGCCACCTCGACCGCGAACAACGCCGGCTGCGCAAACCCCGTCTGATCCACATCGACATCCCAGAACGACAACCCCAGCCGCCCACAAACGTCGTCCAACGTCGCCGCGAACACCGGATAGGCGTCATAGAGACGCCGACCCATACCCCGCCACTGCGAACCCTGACCCGAGAACACGAACGCCGTCTTGCCGGGCACGGCCTCACCGATCGGCACGTCGCCTCCGGCGAGCGCGTCGAGATCCGCCGCGAGCGTGGCCGGATCGGTGAGCGCGGCGCGGTAGGGCAGCCGAGCCCGCGTGGCCAGGGCGGCGCCGACCGCCGGGTCCTCCGCGAACCCACGCAGCCGCCGTGCCTGCGCCCGCAACGCCTCCGGCGACCTCGCCGACAACAACCACGGCACGGCCTCCGGCGCCTCGACCGGCTCGGCGGGCACGTGTTCGAGGATCAGGTGCGCGTTCGTCCCGCTGATCCCGAAGGACGACACACCCGCACGACGCGGCCGGTCGACGTCGGGCCAGGGCGTGGCCTCGGTGAGGAGCCGGACGTCACCGGTCTCCCAGTCCACGTGCGTGGTGGGCCGGTCGACGTGCAGCGTCCGGGGCAGCACGCCGTGCCGCATCGCCATGATCATCTTGATCACGCCCGCGATGCCGGCCGCCGCCTGCGTGTGACCGATGTTCGACTTCACCGAACCCAACCACAACGGCACCGAACGATCCTGACCGTAAGTCGCCAGAAGCGCCTGCGCCTCGATCGGATCACCCAACGTCGTACCAGTCCCATGCGCCTCAACAACATCCACATCGGACGCAGACAACCCCGCGTTCACCAACGCCTGCCGAATCACCCGCTCCTGAGACGGACCATTCGGCGCCGTCAACCCATTCGACGCACCATCCTGGTTCACCGCCGAACCCGCCACCACCGCCAACACCTGGTGACCACGCCGACGCGCGTCCGACAACCGCTCCAGCAGCACCAGACCGGCGCCCTCGGACCAGCTCGTGCCGTCGGCCGCGTCCGCGAACGACTTGATCCGCCCGTCCGCCGCCAGACCGCGCTGCCGGGAGAACTCCACGAACCCGGACGGCGTCGCCATCACCGTCACACCACCGGCCAGCGCCAGCGTGCACTCCCCCGACCGCAGCGCCTGCGCGGCCAGGTGCATCGCCACCAGCGACGACGAGCACGCCGTGTCCACCGACACCGCCGGACCTTCCAAGCCCAACAGGTACGACACCCGCCCGGACGTCACGCTCGTCGCCGTGCCGGTCGACAGGTAGCCCTCCAGGTCGGGCGGCTGCGCCCCGGCGCCGTACCCGGACGACCAGATGCCGGTGAACACGCCCGTCCGGCTGCCCCGCAACGACGTCGGGTCGATCCCCGCGTGCTCGAACGCCTCCCACGCCGTCTCCAGCAAGACCCGCTGCTGCGGATCCATCGCCAACGCCTCACGCGGCGAGATCCCGAAGAACCCCGCGTCGAACCCGGCCGCGTCACGGAGGAATCCACCCGAACGCGTGTAGCTGGTGCCGGGCCCGCCCGCCGGGTCGTAGAGCCGGTCGAGGTCCCACCCGCGGTCGCCCGGGAAGTCGCCGATCGCGTCGACGCCGTCGGTGACCAGCCGCCACAGGTCCGCCGCCGAACCGACACCGCCCGGGTACCGGCACGCCATCCCGACCACCACGATCGGGTCATCCGCGGCGGCCACGGCGACGGGCGCGACGGCACGCCGTTCCCGGCCGAGCAGCAGCCCCCGCAGGTGGGTGGCGAGCGCGGACGGCGTCGGGTGGTCGAACGTCAGCGTGGCGGGCAGCTTCACGCCCAGCGCGGCGGCCAGCCGGTTGCGCAGCTCCACCGCCGTCAACGAGTCGAACCCGAGATCCCGGAACGCCCGGTTCGGCGCGACCCCGTCCGTGCGGCCCAGCACCACGGCGGTGTGCGTGCCGACCAGGTCGAGCACGACGGTGTGCTGCTCGGCCTCGGGCAACGACGCGAGCCGCCGCGCCAAGTCGGTGTCGGCGATCCGCCGCGCCCGCCGCGTCAACCCGCGCAACGACGGCGCGGTGAGGTCGAGCCGAGCGGGCACCACCGCGGGCGCGCCGTCGGCCAGCGCCACGTCGAACAGCGCCAACGCGTGCTCGGTCGACATCGGCACGATCCCGGACCGCTCCAGGCGACGCTGATCGGCCTCGGTGAGGTGCCCGGTCAGGCCGCTGGCCTGCTCCCACTGCCCCCACGCCAGCGACACGGCGGGCAGGCCCAGGGCGTGCCGGTGGCCGGCGAGGGCGTCCAGGAACGCGTTGGCGGCGGCGTAGTTGCCCTGCCCCGCGCCGCCGAGCACCCCGGCCGCCGACGAGAACAGCACGAACGCCTTCAGGTCGCGGGTCAGCTCGTGCAGGTGCCACGCGGCGTCCACCTTGGGCCGCAGCACGTCGTGCACGCGTTCGGGGGTCAGCGACGTCACCACGGCGTCGTCCAGCACGCCCGCCGCGTGCACGACCGCGCACAGGTCGGGGATCGTGGCGAGCACGTCGGCGAGCGCGGCCCGATCGGTCACGTCGCACGCGACCACCGACACGTCCGCGCCCTCGATCTCCACCTCACCGCCACGACGGCCGAGCAGCACCAGCCGCCGGGCGCCGTGCCGGGCCACGAGGTGCCTGGCCACCAGGACGCCCAGCGTGCCGGTGCCGCCGGTGATCAGCACCGTGCCGTCCAGGTCGAGCGCGCCCGGTGAGCCCGGCGCCCGGTCGAGCCGGGGCGCGAGCACCGCGTCGCCGCGGACCACCACCTGGAACTCGTCGGCCGGCACCCGGACCTCGCCGTCGTGGTCCACGTCGACCAGGGCGAACCGGCCGGGGTGCTCGGCCTCGGCCGCCCGCACCAAGCCCCAGACCGCGGCGGCGGCGAGGTCGGTCACCTCGCCCGGGCCGGCCGCGCCGCGCGTGACGATCGCGAGCTTCCCGTCCTCCGAGGTGCGCAGGAAGTCCTGCAGGACGGCCACCGTCCCGGCGACCAGGGTGTGCGCGGCCGCCACCGGATCGGCGCCCGGCGCGCTGACCACGTGGTGCACGGCGGTGTCTTCGAACGCGGGCGTGACCGGAACCCAGTCGAGGCGGAACACCCGGTTGTCCCGGGTTTGGAAGTCCGCCGTCATCGGCCGCACGGTCAGCGCGTCCACCACGGCCACCGGCTCACCCGCATCGGTGGTCAGCAGGACCCGGTAGGTGTCGGGAGTGGTCGGCGTGAGGCGCACGCGCGCCGCCGTCACCCCCGTCTTCAGCACGGCGACGCCGGCGAACGAGAACGGCAGCCGACCCGCCGCGACCAGCGTGAGCGGCTGCAACGCGGCGTCCAGCAACGCGGGGTGCAGGCCGAAGCCGTCGCGGGCGTCCAGGGCGACCTCGGCGTACAGCTCGTCGCCGTGCCGCCACACCGCCCGCACGCCCTCGAACGCCGGGCCGTACTCGTAGCCCTGGGCCGCGAGGTCGTCGTAGAAGCCGGTGAGGTCGACTCGTTCGGCGTCCGGCGGCCACTCCAGCGGACGTGCCACGGGTGGGTCGACGTCGAGCGTGCCGGTGGCGTGCCGGACCCACTCGACGCCGCGCCGGGAGTGGATGGCGACCGCCGTGCCGTCGACCACGACCTGGACCGGCACGGCGTCCTGCGCGGGCAGCACCAGTGGGGCTTCCAGCAGCAGTTCGGCCAGCACGGGCCGACCGACCTGGGCGCCCGCGCGGAGAGCGAGTTCCACGAAACCGGTGCCCGGCAGCAGCACCGACCCGTGGATGGCGTGATCGGCCAGCCACGGCTGAGTGGCCGTCGACAACCGCCCGGTGAGCACGACCCCGTGCCCGGCCGCGAGGTCCACGGCCGCGCCGAGCAGCGGGTGGTCGGCAGAGTCGAGACCTGCCGCGGTCACGTCCGCGGACCCTGGCCCCGGAGCCAGCCAGTAGCGGTCGTGCTGGAACGGGTAGGTCGGCAGGTCGACGTGACCGGCGGCGGGCCGGGGCCAGTCGACGTCCACACCGGCGACGAACAGCCGTGCCGCGGCGGTGGTGAAGTCGCCCTGGTCACGGCGCAGGGTGCCGGTGGCGACCGTGACGTCGAGCGCGGGCACCAGCACCGGGTGCGGGCTGACCTCGATGAACACGTCGTGCCCGGCGTCCGTCAACGCCTGGACGGCACGGTCGAACCGCACCGGCTCGCGCAGGTTCCGGTACCAGTAGGCGGCATCGACGGTCCCGACCAGCCCTTCGGTCACGGTCGAGTAGAACGGGATCCGCGCCGGCCGCGGGCCGATGTCCGCGAGGTCGGCGAGCAACCGCTCCCGAACCGCCTCCACCTGTGCCGAGTGCGCCGCGTAGTCCACCGGGAGGGCACGGGCCCGGATGTCGTCGGCCTCGCAGGCCGCCACGAGCTCGGCGAGCGCGGCCGGATCGCCCGACACGACCACGGAGTCCGCCGCGTTGACCACCGCGACCGACAGCCGGTCACCCCACCGCGACAGCAGCTCCGAGTCCGGCGGCAGGGTCACCGACACCATCCCGCCTTGACCGCTGATGGCCACCAAAGCCTTGCTGCGCAACGCAACCACCCGCGCCGCGTCCTCCAACGACAGCGCCCCGGCCACGTACGCCGCCGCGATCTCACCCTGCGAATGCCCCACCACGGCGTCCGGCTCGACGCCGCGAGACCGCCACAACGCCGCCAACGACACCATCACCGCGAACAACGCCGGCTGCACCACGTCCACGCGATCCAACGACCCGCCGCTCAACACCTCGACCAACGACCACTCGACGTGCGGCGCCAACGCCCGCTCACACGCGTCCACCGCCTCGCGGAACACCGGCTCGGACGCGTAGAGGTCACGCCCCATCCCGACCCACTGCGCGCCTTGGCCGGGGAACACGAACACCGACTTGCCCAACACCGACGCCGAGCCCGTCACCAACCCCGGATGCTCCCGACCCTCCGCCAACGCACCCAGACCAGCCGGGTCCGACACCACCGCACGATGATCAAAACGCGCCCGACCGGCCAGCACCCGGGCCACGGCGGACTCGTCGGCCGCGCCGACGGCCCGGGACAACCGGCGGGCCTGGTCGCGCAACGCCCGCTCGGACTTGCCGGTGATCACCCACGGCGTCCGGCCGCCGTCCCCACCCGGCTCCGCGTCGGTCTCGGGCGCCTGCTCGATGATGACGTGGGCGTTCGTGCCGCTCACACCGAACGACGACACACCCGCCCGACGCGGACGACCGACCGCCGGCCACGGCACGGTGTCCGTCAGCAGCCGGATGTCCCCCGCCGTCCAGTCCACGTGCGGGGTCGGCTCGTCCACGTGCAGCGTCCGCGGCAACCGACCGTGCCGCAACGCCATCACCATCTTGATCACACCCGCGACACCCGCAGCCGCCTGGGTGTGACCGATGTTCGACTTCACCGAACCCAACCACAACGGCACCGAACGATCCTGACCGTAAGTCGCCAGAAGCGCCTGCGCCTCGATCGGATCACCCAACGTGGTGCCCGTGCCGTGCGCTTCAACGGCGTCCACTTCGGACGGACGCACGCCGGCATTCGCCAGCGCCTGCCGGATCACCCGTTCCTGGGACGGCCCGTTCGGCGCGGTGAGGCCGTTCGACGCGCCGTCCTGGTTCACCGCCGAACCGGCCAGCACCGCCAGCACGCGGTGACCGTTGCGGCGCGCGTCCGACAAGCGTTCCAACAGCACCAGACCCGCGCCCTCACCCCAACTCGTGCCGTCGGCGGAAGCGGAGAACGGCTTGCACCGACCGTCGGCCGCCAACCCGCGCTGCCGCGAGAACTCGGTGAACCCCAGCGGGTTCACGATCACCGTCACGCCACCGGCCAGCGCCAGGTCGCACTCACCCGACCGCAACGCCTGCGCGGCCAAGTGCATCGCCACCAACGACGACGAGCACGCGGAGTCCACCGACACGGCCTGGCCGCGCAACCCGAGCAGGTAGGCGACGCGACCGGACGTGACGCTCGGTGAGATGCCGGTCGCCAGGTAGCCCTCGGCGTCACGCGGGGCCTGCTCGACCACGCCCCCGTACCCCGAGGACCACAGCCCGGTGAACACCCCCGTCTGGCTGCCCCGCAACGAGGTCGGGTCGATGCCCGCGTGCTCGATGGTCTCCCACGCGGTCTCCAGCAACACCCGCTGCTGCGGGTCCATCGCCAACGCCTCACGCGGCGAGATCCCGAAGAAGTCCGCGTCGAACCCGGCCGCGTCCGTCAGAAATCCACCGGAACGGGTGTAGCTCGTCCCTGGGTGGTCAGGGTCCGGGTGGTAAAGCCGGTCCAAGTCCCAACCACGATCGGTCGGGAAGTCCGTGATGGCGTCCACACCATCCATCACCAACCGCCACAAATCATCCGGCGACTCCACACCACCCGGCAACCGACACCCCATACCCACGATCACGATCGGGTCGCCGTCCACCGCACGCACCACCGGCGCGACGACCTCCGCACGCGCGCCCGACAGCTCCAACCGCAGGTGTTCGACCAGTTCCTCGGGTGTCGGGTGGTCGAAGACGAGGGTCGCGGGCAGGCGGAGGCCGGTCGCCGTGGCGAGCCGGTTGCGCAGCTCCACGGCGGTCAGCGAGTCGAACCCGAGATCGCGGAACGCCAGCCGGGGCTTGACCGCCGACGCGTCGGTGTGCCCGAGCACGGCCGTGGTGTGGGTGGTGACGAGGGACAGCAGGTCGGTGTCGGGCGCGGTGGGAGGCGGGAGCGCGCGAGGTGCCCGGGTCGTCAACTGGGCGGTCGTCACCGCGGGCTGCCCGCCGGCGAGCGCCGCGTCGAACAGCGCCAGCGCGTGCTCCGTCGTCATCGGCGCGATGCCGGCGCGGGCGAAGCGCTCCTTGTCGGTCGCGGTGAGGTGCGCGGTCATGCCGGACGCCTCGGCCCAGTGGCCCCAGGCCATCGAGACGGCCGGCAGGCCGAGGGCGTGCCGGTGCCGGGCCAGGGCGTCCAGGTAGGAGTTGGCGGCGGCGTAGTTGGCCTGTCCGGCCGTGCCCAGGACGCCCGCGGCGGCGGAGAACAGCACGAACGCGTCCAGGTCGCCGGTCAGTTCGTGCAGGTGCCAGGCGCCGTCCACCTTGGGCCGCAGCACGCGGTCCAGCCGTTCGGGGGTGAGACCCTGCACCACCGCGTCGTCCAGCACCCCGGCCGCGTGCACCACGGCGTTCAGGTCGGGAATCGACGCCACCAGCTCCGCGACCTGCTCGCGGTCCGACACGTCACACGCGACCACGCGCACGTCGGCGTCCAGTTCCGGAGCCTCACCACCGCCGCGACTCGCCAACACCAGCCGCCGCACGCCGTGCCGGGTGACCAGGTGCCGTGCCAGCGCCCGCCCGAGCGTCCCCGTGCCGCCGGTGATCAGCACCGTGCCGTCGGCGAGCCGGGGCACGGTGAGCACCAGCTTGCCGACGTGCCCGGCCTGGCTCATCAGCCGGAACACGTCCACCGCGCGCCGGATGTCCCGGCCGGCCACGGGCGGCAACCGGAGCACGCCCGCATCGAACAGCTCCAGCACCGAGGTCAGCACGTCACCCAGGTGGGCGGGATCGGCGTCGTTGAGGTCGAACGCCCGGTAGTCCACGCCGTCGAGGACCCGGACGTCGGTCTTGCCCATCTCCACGAACCGGCCACCGGGCGCGAGCAGGCGCAACGACGCGTCGGTGAACTCGCCGGCCAACGAGTTCAGCACCACGTCCACCCGCGGGAACCGCTGCTCGAACTCCAACGTCCGCGACGACGCGATGTGGTCATCGGCCACACCCAAGCCACGCAACACGTCCCACTTGCCCGGACTCGCCGTCGCGAACACCTCCGCGCCCAGGTGCCGCGCCAGCTGGATCGCGGCCGTGCCGACACCACCCGCGCCGGAGTGGATCAACACCCGATCACCCGGCCGGACGCGACCGAGGTCCACCAGCCCGTGCCACGCGGTCAGGAACGCCACCGGCACCGCTGCGGCCTGCGCGAAGGACCAGCCGTCCGGGACCGGCGCGAGCACCCGCCCGTCGGCGACCGCCCGCGGCCCGAACGTGCCGGACGCGAGACCGAGCACCCGGTCGCCCACCCGCCACCGCGTGACGCCCGGCCCGACTTCGAGGACCGTCCCGGCCGCCTCGCCGCCCAACAGCGCCGGGTCCGGGTACATCCCCAACGCGACGAGCACGTCCCGGAAGTTCACCCCCGCCGCACGCACCCCGAGCCGCACCTGGCCCGGCTCCAACGGCACCTCGGCCACCTCGGCGAACGTGAGGTCGTCCAGGCTGCCGGTACCCGACTCGACCAGCCGCCACGGACCGTCGACCGACGCCGGCCGCGACGTGGACGACACCTGGCGGGGCGCCAGGACCGCGTCACCGCGGATCGCCAGCTCCACCTCGTCGCCCGCCACGGCCGCCGCCTCCGCCGCCCGCGCCACCGTCGCGTCGCCGTCCAGCTCCACCGCCACGAACCGGCCGGGGTGCTCGGCCGCGGCGCTGCGGACCAACCCCCGGACCGCCGCCCCCGCCGGGTCGTCCGCCCGGGTCGGCACCACCAGGCGCGTCCGGTCGTCGGTCGCCAGGAACTCCTGCACCAGGCCGAGCGCCCGTCGGGTGAGGTCGTGCACGGACTCGGGGTCGGCCGAACCGGTGAGCAGCGGCGCGAGGCGGACGGGCACGGGGGCGGACTCCACCACCGGCACCCATTCGGTGCGCAGCAGCGTGGTCGCCGGTGCGGCTGCGGGTCGCACGGTCAGCGCGTCGATCGTGGCCACCGGTGCGCCCGCGAGGTCGGTCACCCTGACCGCGTAGGTGTCGGAGCCGGTGCGGGACAGGTGGACGCGGGCGGCCGAGACGCCCGTCGTGTGCACGGCGATGCCGGTGAACGAGAAGGGCAGGCGGAGGCGGTCGTCCGGGTGCAGCAGGATCACCGGTTGCAGCGCGGCGTCGAGCAGTGCCGGGTGCAGGCCGAACCTGGCGCCGTCCGGCACCTGGACCTCGGCGAACAGCTCGTCGTCACCGCGCCACAACGCCCGCACGCCTCGGAACGCCGGGCCGTACGCGTAACCGAGGTCGGCGAGGTAGTCGTAGAAGCCGTCCGGGTCGACCTGTTCTCCCGTGGGCTCCCACGCCGAAGTGGACGCGGCCTGCGCGCGGTCGAGCGTGCCGGAGGCGTGGCGGACCCACTCGCCGTCGACGCGGGAGTGCACGGTGACCGGTCGGCGATCCGCGTGGTCGGGCGCGCCCACGGACACCTGGACGTGCGCCGGGCGTTCGGTCACGGTGAGCGGCACGTGCAGCACGAGGTCCGCGACGACCGGGCAGCCCAGCGCCCGTCCCGCTTCGCCGGCCAGTTCCGCGAACGCCGTGCCGGGCAGCAGCACCGCCCCGTTGACGGCGTGGTCGGCCAGCCACGGGTGCGTCCGGGTCGAGAGGCGGCCGGTGAGCACCGCGCCCTGGTCGTCCGGCAGGTCCACGGACGCGTCCAGCAAGGGGTGGCCCAGCGTGGGCCCGCCGGTGCCCGGCAGGAGCCAGTAGCGCGTGCGCTGGAACGGGTAGGTCGGCAGCGCGATCCGCCCCGCGGTCGGCTTGGGCAGCGGGTAGCCGTGCACGACCAGGGTGGCCAGGGCGCCGCGGAAGTCGCTGCGGTCGCGCCGGAGCGTGCCGGTGGCGACCCTGACGTCCAACGTGGGCACCAGCACCGGATGCGGGCTCACCTCGATGAACACGTCATGCCCGGCCTGCGTCAGCGCATCGACCGCCCGGTCGAACCGCACCGGTTCACGCAGGTTCCGGTACCAGTAGGCGGCATCGACGGTCTCCACCAAGCCGTCCGCCACCGTGGAGTAGAACGGGATCCGGGCCGGTGCGGGGTCGATGACGGCCAGGTCGGCGAGCAGTCGTTCCCGGACCGCCTCGACCTGGGCCGAGTGCGCCGCGTAGTCCACCGGGATCCGCCGGGCGTGCACGCCCTCCCGCTCGCACAGCTCCAGCAGCTCGTCCAACGCACCGGGCTCGCCCGACACCACCACCGCGGACGCCGAGTTCACCACCGCGACGCTCAGCCTGGCACCCCACCCCGACAACAGCTCCGAGTCCGGCGGCAACGACACCGACACCATCCCGCCCCGACCGCTGATCGCGACCAAAGCCTTGCTGCGCAACGCAACCACCCGCGCCGCGTCCTCCAACGACAGCGCCCCGGCCACGTACGCCGCCGCGATCTCACCCTGCGAATGCCCCACCACCGCATCCGGCTCGACGCCACGAGACCGCCACAACGCCGCCAACGACACCATCATCGCGAACAACGCGGGCTGCACCACGTCCACGCGATCCAACGCACCACCGCTCAACACCTCGACCAACGACCAGTCCACGTGCGGGGCCAACGCCCGCTCACACGCGTCCACCGCCTCCCGGAACACCGGCTCGGACGCGTAGAGGTCACGCCCCATCCCGACCCACTGCGCACCCTGACCCGGGAACACGAACACCGACTTGCCCAACACCGACGCCGAGCCCGTCACCAACCCGGGATGCTCACGACCCTCCGCCAAGGCGCCCAGGGCCGCCGGGTCCGACACCACCGCACGATGATCAAAACGCGCCCGACCAGCCAGGACGCGTCCGATCTCGTCGTGGTCCCCGGGGTGTTCGGCGACGAAGTCCCGCAGCCGCCGAGCCTGGTCGCGCAGCGCGTCCGGCGTCTTGGCCGACAGCAGCCACAGCTGCTCGGCCTCCACCGGCCGCGCGTCCTCCGGAGCCTGCTCGATGATCGTGTGCGCGTTCGTGCCGCTGATGCCGAACGCGGACACCGCCGCCCGCCGAGGGCGTTCGGCGTCGGGCCAGGCGACGGACTCGGTCAGCAGCCGGACGTTCCCGGCCTCCCAGTCCACGTGCGGCGTCGGCTCGTCCACGTGCAGCGTCTTCGGCAGCACGCCGTGCCGCAGAGCCATCACCATCTTGATCAAGCCGGCCGCGCCCGCCGCCGCCTGCGTGTGACCGATGTTCGACTTCACCGACCCCAGCCACAAGGGTTCGGACCGATCCCGGCCGTAGGTCGCCAGGAGCGCCTGCGCCTCGATCGGATCACCCAGCGTGGTGCCCGTGCCGTGCGCTTCCACCGCGTCCACATCGGACGGTGACAGCCCGGCGTTCGCCAAGGCCTGCCGGATCACCTGCTCCTGGGACGGCCCGTTCGGCGCGGTCAACCCGTTCGACGCGCCGTCCTGGTTGACGGCGGTCCCCCGCACGACGGCCAGCACGTGGTGGCCGTTGCGCCGGGCGTCGGACAGTCGTTCCACCAGCAGCAGGCCCGCGCCCTCGGCCCACCCGGCGCCGTCGGCGGCGGCGGCGAAGGACTTGCTGCGGCCGTCCGGCGCGCTCGCGCCCTGCCGGGACATCTCGGTGAACAACGACGGCGTGGCGTTGACCGTGACCCCGCCGGCCAGCGCGAGATCGCACTCGCCCGACCGCAGCGCCTGCGCGGCCAGGTGCAGCGCGACCAGCGACGACGAGCACCCGGTGTCCAGCGACAGCGCCGGGCCGACCAGGCCGAGCAGGTAGGAGAGCCGGCCGGAGCCGATGCTGGTCGCCGTCCCGGTGACCTGGTAGCCCTCCAGGTCGTCCGGGATCGACCCGGCGGCGTACCCGGTGGACCAGATGCCGGTGAACACGCCCGTCCGACTGCCCTGCAACGACGTCGGGTCGATCCCAGCGTGCTCGATGGTCTCCCACGCGGTCTCCAGCAACACCCGCTGCTGCGGGTCCATCGCCAACGCCTCACGCGGCGAGATCCCGAAGAACCCCGCGTCGAACCCGCCCGCGTCGGTCAGGAACCCGCCGTGCCGGGTGGACGACGTGCGCGGCCGGGCCGACGTGGGGTCGAACAGGCCGTCCAGGTCCCAGCCCCGGTTCTCGGGGAACCCGCCGATGGCGTCGACGCCCTCGGACACCAACCGCCACAGGTCGTCCGGCGACTCGACGCCACCGGGGAACCGGCAGCCCATGCCGACGATCGCGATCGGCTCGTCGGTCGCCGCCGCGGCCGTGGTGGCACGAGCCGCGCGCTCACCGCGCAGGTGTGCGGCGAGCCGTTCGGGCGTGGGGTGGTCGAAGACCACGGTGGACGGCAGCCGCCTGCCCAGGGCGGTGGTGAGGCGGTTGCGCAGTTCGACGGCGGTCAGCGAGTCGAAGCCGAGTTCCCGGAACGCCCGCCGGGTGTCGACGGCCTCCGGCGAGGCGTGGCCCAGCACGGCCGCCGTGTGGGTGGTGACCACGTCGAGCACGTCGACGTCGGACGTCACGCCCGGCTCGACCGGTTCCTCCCGGCCCTGGGCCTCGGGCAGGTCGGCGAGCAGCCTGCTCGGCCGCGCGCGGGTGTAGGCGGGGGCGAACTCCGCCCAGTCGACCGGGGTGACCACGGCGTGCGGCACGTCCTGGTCGAGCACGTCGCGCAACGCCGCCAGCGCACGCCCGGACGGCATCTCGCCCAGGCCGAGCAGCCGCCGCTGCCGCTGCACGGACTCCAGCGAGGCCATGCCGCCCTCGGCCCAGATGCCCCAGGCCACCGACGTGGTCGCCCGGCCCTCGGCGCGGTGCCGGGCGGCGAGGGCGTCGAGGAACGCGTTGCCCGCCGCGTAGGCCGCGCCGTGCCCGTCGCCCCAGACGCCGGCCGTCGACGAGAACAGCACGAACGCGTCGAGGTCGGGCAGCAGGTCGGCCAGGTGCGTCGCACCGGCGACCTTGGCGGTGATCACGTCGGCGAAACCGGCCACGTCGTCGTCGGCCAGCCGACCGGACCTGATCACGCCTGCCGCGTGGAACACCGACCGCACGTCGCCGACCTCGTCCAGCAACGCCGCCAGCGCCGCCCGGTCCGCCACGTCGCACGCGGCCACCGTGACCCGCGTGCCGGCGGCGGCCAGCTCGTCGCGCAGCCCGGTCGCGCCGGGGGCGTCCGGCCCGCCGCGGCTGACCAGCACCACGTGCTCGGCGCCCTGGCCGGCGAGCCAGCGGGCCACCTGAGCGCCGAGCGCGCCCGTGCCGCCGGTGATCAGGGTGGTGCCCTCGGGCCGCCACGCCCGGACCGCCGGGGTGGGCCGGGCCCGGCGCAGCCTGCGCGCGAAGACGCCCTCGGCGCGGATCGACACCTGGTCTTCCCGTCCGACGATCGCGGCGAGCAGGCGGCGCACGCCCGACGCGTCCGGGGTCGCCGGGACGTCGACGAGCCCGCCCCACCGGTCGGGGAACTCCAGCGCGGCCGACGTGCCCAGTCCCCACACCAGCGCCTGTCGCGGGCGATCGTCGAACGCGCCGCTCGTCACGCACCACAGCGGGGCGTCGAGGTCCCGCACGGCGGCCAACGTCCGCGCCAGGCCGACCGGCACGGCCGGGTGGTCCGGGTGCGGCGACTCGTCCAGCGCCAGGAACGACAGCACGCCGTCGACCCGCTGCGCCGTCTCGACCACCTCGACGCCGCTGTCCCGCAACGCCTCCACCGCCGCGTCGACCCACGGGTGCCCGCCGTCGGGCCGCAGCACCAGCCACCGCCCGGCCGGAGCCGAGGTGGGCGTGACGGGCGTCCACGTGACCTCGTACCGCCACGGGTCCGCGGTGGGCGCGGTGGACGTGAGCCAGTACGGCTCGTGCTGGAAGGCGTAGGTCGGCACGTCCGCGCGACCGGCCGGCGGCAGCGCGGGAGTCCAGTCGACGTCCACGCCCGCGACGAACAGCCGGCCGGCCGCCGCGAGGAACTCCCCGGGCCCGCCCCGGTCTCGGCGCAGCGTGCCGGTGGCGACCGTGACGTCCAGGGTGGGCACCAGCACCGGGTGCGGGCTGACCTCCACGAACACGTCGTGCCCGGCGTCCGTCAACGCCTGGACGGCACGGTCGAACCGCACCGGCTCCCGCAGGTTCCGGTACCAGTACCCGGCATCGACGGTCCCGACCAGCCCCTCGGTCACCGTGGAGTAGAACGGGATCCGCGCCGGCCGCGGGCCGATGTCCGCGAGGTCGGCGAGCAACCGCTCCCGAACCGCCTCCACCTGTGTCGAGTGCGCCGCGTAGTCCACCGGGATCCGCCGGGCGTGCACGCCCTCCCGTTCACACAGCTCCAGCAGCTCGTCCAACGCGCCCGGTTCACCCGACACGACCACCGTGGACGCCGAGTTCACCACGGCGACCGTCAGCCGATCACCCCAGTGTGACAACAACCCGGAATCCGGCGGCAACGACACCGACACCATGCCGCCGAGACCGGAGATCGCGACCAAAGCCTTGCTGCGCAACGCAACCACCCGCGCCGCGTCCTCCAACGACAGCGCCCCGGCGACCTGCGCCGCCGCGATCTCACCCTGCGAGTGCCCCACCACCGCGGCCGGCTCGACACCGAACGACCGCCACAGCGCGGCCAACGACACCATCACCGCGAACAACGCGGGCTGCACCACATCCACCCGGTCCAGCGCCCCGCCGTTCAACACCTCGACCAACGACCAGTCGACGTGCGGCGCGAGCGCCCTCTCGCACGCGTCGACCGCATCCCGGAACACCGGCTCCGACGCATACAGGTCACGGCCCATGCCGACCCACTGCGCGCCCTGACCCGGGAACACGAACACCAGGTCGCCGGTGGTGGCCGGCGTGGCGGGCGGTGGCGGGGCAGCGAGCAGTTCGGCCCGATCCGCGCCGACCAGCACGGCGCGGTGGCGGAACCGGGCACGGGTGGCCAGCTCACCGGCGATCGCGGCGACCGGCACGTCCGGGTGCGTGAGCGCGTGCTCGCGCAGCCGTTCGACCTGGGCGTGCAGTGCCGCCTCGGTCTTCGCGCTCACCAGCCACGGCACCGTCCGGACTTCGCCGACCCGCGGCACGACGGCGTCCGGCGCCTGCTGGAGCACGAGGTGGGCGTTCGTGCCGCTGATCCCGAACGCCGAGACGGCCGCGCGCCGGGGACGTTCGGTGTCGGGCCAGGTGGCGGACTCGGTGAGGAGCCGGATGTCGCCGGCCGTCCAGTCCACGTGCGGCGTCGGCTCGTCCACGTGCAACGTCCGCGGCAGCACACCGTGCCGCAAGGCCATCACCATCTTGATCACACCCGCGACACCCGCCGCGGCTTGCGTGTGGCCGATGTTCGACTTCACCGAACCCAACCACAACGGCACCGAACGATCCTGACCATAAGTCGCCAGAAGCGCCTGCGCCTCGATCGGATCACCCAACGTCGTACCAGTCCCGTGCGCCTCCACCGCGTCCACATCGGACGGTGCCAGCCCGGCGTTCGCCAGTGCCTGCCGGATCACGCGTTCCTGAGACGGCCCGTTCGGCGCGGTCAACCCGTTCGACGCACCGTCCTGGTTCACCGCCGAACCGGCCACCACCGCCAACACCCGATGACCACGCCGACGCGCGTCCGACAACCGCTCCATCAGCACCAGACCCGCGCCCTCGCCCCAGCTCGTGCCGTCGGCGGAAGCGGAGAACGGCTTGCTGCGGCCGTCCGGCGCGAGCCCGCGCTGCCGCGAGAACTCGGTGAAGATGACCGGCGTCGCCATCACCGTCACGCCACCGGCCAACGCCAGGTCGCACTCGCCGGCCCGCAGCGCCTGCGCCGCCAGGTGGATCGCCACCAGGGACGACGAGCACGCGGTGTCGATCGACAGCGCCGGTCCGCGCAGACCCAGGTGGTAGGCGACGCGGCCGGACGTCACGCTCGTCGCCGTGCCGGTGACCAGGTAGCCCTCGACGTCCTCGGGCACCGGCGCGCCGACCGCGTACCCGGAGGACCAGATGCCGGTGAACACGCCGGTGCGGCTGCCGTGCAACGAGGTCGGGTCGATGCCCGCGTGCTCGAACGTCTCCCACGCCGTCTCCAGCACCAGGCGCTGCTGCGGGTCCATCGCCACGGCCTCGCGCGGCGAGATCCCGAAGAACGCGGCGTCGAACCCGCCCGCGTCGGCCAGGAACCCGCCCTTGGCCACGGCGCTCGTGCCGCCGCTGCGCAGCTCCGGGTCGTGCAGCCGGGCGAGGTCCCAGCCGCGGTCGGCCGGGAAGTCGCCGATCGCGTCCACCTCGGCGGTGACCAGGCGCCACAGGTCGTCCGGCGACGCCACGCCGCCGGGGAACCGGCACCCCATCCCCACGATGACGATCGGGTCGTCGTCCACCGCCGCCACGACGTCCGGCACGTCCGCGACACCGTCACCCAGGTGCGCCACCAGTTCCGCGGGCGTCGGGTAGTCGTAGATCAGGCCGGACGGCAGCCGCAGGCCGAGCGCGCTGTTGATGCGGTCGCGCAGCGCGACACCCATCACGGAGTCGAAACCCAGGTCCTTGAACGTCAGCGTCGGGTCGATCTCGGCCGCGTCGGCGTGCCCGAGGACCGCGGCGATGGCGGCGGTGACCTGGTCGGCCGGATCGGCGGTCGGTCCGGCCGGCGCTTCGGGCGTGACGTCGCCGAGCCAGTGCCGCCGGCGTTGGAACGCGTAGGTCGGCAGGTCGGCAGGCTCCACCCCCGCCGGGAACGCGGGCGTGAAGTCGACGTGCCCGCCCGCCACGAACACCCGGCCCAACGCGGCCAGGAACTCCGCCCGGCCGCCCTCGTCGCGGCGGAGGGTGCCGGTGGCCACCGGGACGTCCAGGGTCGGCGCCAGCACCGGGTGCGGGCTCACCTCGACGAGCACGTCGTGGCCGTCGGCGGCCAGCGCGGCGGTGGCCAGGTCGAAGCGGACCGGCTCGCGCAGGTTGCGGTACCAGTAGTCGGCGTCGAGGCCGGCGGTGTCGAGCGGCCCGCCGGTGACCGCCGAGTAGAACGGCACGTCGCCGCGCCGCGGTCGCACGTCGGCGAGGTCGTCCAGCAGCCGTCGCCGAATGGCGGACACCTGCGCCGAATGGGCGGCGTAATCCACCGGAATGGCGCGCGCCCGAATGCCGGCCGCCTCGCACGCCGCCGACAACTCGGCCAGCGCGGCGGGCGTGCCGGACACCACGACCGAGCCGGGCGCATTTACCACCGCAACTGTCAACTGACCATTCCACCGCGCCACGAATTGCTCGGCCTCATCGACCGGAAGTGTGACGGAAATCATTCCGCCCTGTCCGGCCAATGAGACCAGCGCGCGGCTGCGCAATGCCACGACGCGCGCCGCGTCGGCCAACGACAATGCGCCGGCCACGTGCGCGGCGGCGATTTCGCCTTGGGAATGGCCGACCACCGCGTCCGGTTCCACGCCGTGGGAGCGCCACAGCGCGGCCAGCGACACCATCGCCGAGAAGAGCGCCGGCTGCACCACGTCGACCCGGTCCAGCGCGTCGCCGTGCAGGACGTCCACCAGCGACCAGTCGGTGTGGGGCGCGAGCGCGGCGGCGCAGGCGTCGATGCGCTCGCGGAACACCGGCTCGGTCGCGTACAGCTCGCGGCCCATGCCGACCCACTGCGCGCCCTGACCGGGGAAGACGAACGCGGTCCGGCCCAGGTCGGCGGCCCGGCCGGTGACCAGGTCCGGCGCCGGGCGGCCCTCGGCGAGCGCATTGAGCGGTGCTCGGCCGAGGAGCACGGCGCGGTGCGCGAAATGCGTGCGGGTGGTCGCCAACGCGTGGCCGACCTCGGCGGACGTCAGGTCGGGGTGGGCGGCGAGGTGGTCGCGCAGTCGCCCGGCCTGCGCCCGCAGCGCCTGCTCGGTGCGGCCCGACAGCACCCACGGCACCACGCCCGACGCCGGTCCGGACTCGGCCCGCTCCCGGTCCGGGGGTTGGGCGAGGACCACGTGCGCGTTCGTGCCGCCCATGCCGAAGGCCGACACGCCCGCGATCAACGGCCGGTCGGCGCGCGGCCACGGGGTCAGCTCGGTCTGGACCCGCAGCTTCAGCGCGTCGAACGGGATGTCGGGGTTGGGCGTGACGTGGTTCAGGCTTGCGGGCAGGGCGCGGTGGCGGATGCTCAGCACGGTCTTGAGCAGGCCGACGATGCCCGCCGCCCCCTCCAGGTGGCCGACGTTGGTCTTCGCCGAGCCGACGAGCAGCTCGGTGGTGCGCCCGGCGTGCGCGGCGCCGAGGCCCGCGGCTTCGACCGGGTCGCCGACCGGGGTGCCGGTGCCGTGCAGCTCGACGTACTGCACGTCGTCGGGGCGGACGTCCGCGCCGGCCAGGGCGTCGGCGATGACCTGGGCCTGGGCGTCGGCGCTCGGCGTGGTCAGGCTGCGGGTCGGTCCGTCGTTGTTCACCGCGCTGCCGAGGATCACCGCGTGCACCGGGTCGCCGTCCGCGAGCGCCCTGGCCAGCGGCTTGAGCACGACCACGCCGCCGCCCTCGCCGCGGGCGAACCCGTTGGCGCGGGCGTCGAAGGTGTGGCTGCGACCGTCCGGTGACAGCCCGCCGAACTCGATCCCGCTCGTCTCGCGACCGGCGGCGAGGTTGAGGTTCACCCCGCCCGCCAGGGCGAGCGCCGTCTCGCCGCGCCGCAGGCTCTCGGCCGCCAGGTGCACCGCGACCAGCGCGGACGACTGCGCCGCGTCCACGGTCAGGCTCGGCCCGCGCACGCCGAGGAAGTGCGACACGCGGTTGGCGATGACGCCCCGGTTCGTGCCGGTCATCGTGTGCGGGGTGACGTGGGCCGGGTAGCTCAGCGTGGTGTAGTCGTCCCAGGTCGCGCCGATGAACACGCCCGTGCGGCCACCGGTGAGCGTGCCGGGGACGATCCGCGCGTCCTCCAGGGCTTCCCACGCCAGCTCCAGGGCCAGCCGCTGCTGCGGGTCCATCGCGGCGGCCTCGCGGGGCGAGACGCCGAAGAAGGCCGCGTCGAAGGCGTCGACCCGGTCCAGGAAGCCCGCGGGCAGGTCGCCCGCCCGGCCGGGCGGCGGCGGGGTGATCGCGTCCAGGCCGTCGCGCAGCAGCCGCCAGAACGCCGCGGTGTCCGGCGCGCCGGGCAACCGGCAGGACATTCCGACGATCGCGATCCGGTCGTCCCCACGAGACATTTCCCCACCCATCGGGTCACCCTGTTCCGCTCGCGAGAATTCGAGACGGTTCCCGGACGAAAGCAATGCGGCCCGCGACCACCGCAACGTCGCGCAGTTGTTCCCCGGCGGCGGAGAAAGGACGACCCGAACGTACCTCGGTTCCGCACGGCCCGGCTACCGGCGCATAGCGCTTCCGTCGACCACGCATCGGGTTTCCGATCGTGCCACTGGCACCGGCGACGCGATTCGGCTTCAATGCCGCCGCGCTCGCCGACAAGGCGCGCGCCATCACTCATCCTGGTATCAGCGGTACTGGCATTCGCGATGACCCGGTGGTTCCGCCGGGTGTTTCCCGCCCGCCGGACGGCCCCGTCGCGCCGCGGTCGCCCGCCGCGCGACGGCGGCGCAGGACAGCAGCATGGAAGTTGTCGGACCGGCGCGCGGCCAAGGACATTGAGTCGACCGAAGAGAGCTCCGCCACCGCAGCGAGGTGAACGCCCATGGCCCACCGGCCCGTCATCGGGACCGACCGGATCACCAGACCGGGACGGCTGATCGTCGGCAGCGTCATCGCCGGCGTGCTGCTGTCCGTGCTGTGGTCCTACGAGTTCGTCGACCACGTGATCGGCGCGAACGTCGCCAACGCGCTGCTCGGCGAGGACGCCGCGAGCGCCTCGATCGCGGGCACCGCCGCCGGCCTGGTGTTCGCGTTCGTCTCAGGGCTCGCGGGCACGTTCACCGCGTGCAACATCGCCATGGCGGCGTCGATCGGACCGATGAGCGAAGCCGGCGGGGCCTCCCAGGGCACGCTGCGGTCACTGCTGCGGCCGTTGGGCTTCTTCACCGCGGGCATGGTCGGCGTGTCGGCGGTCTACGGCGCGGTCGGCGTGCTCATCGGGCCGGGCCTGCCGCAGCTGTCGGGCGCGATGATCGGCGACATGCCCGTGCGGCTGGTGCAGTCGGCCGTGGTGTTCGGTCTCGTCGGCCTGGCGATGGCCTACCTCGGGCTCGCCGCCCTCGGCGTGCTGCCCGACGTGTTCCGCGACCGGCCGGTGGCCCGGGTGGTGGTGCTCGGCGCGCTGGTCGGCGCGTTCCTCATCGGCCGGCCCTACCCGATGTTCATCAAGCTGTTCCGCTCCGCCGTCGACTCCGGCAACCCGCTCTTCGGCGCGGGCACGTTCGTGCTCCAGTCCGTCGGCAACGTCCTGCTCGTCACCATCGTGTTCGCGGCGCTCGCCCTCGGCACCAAGGGCCGGTTCCTGCGGTGGTTCGGCTCCAACAGCCGCCGCTCGACCGTGGTCAGCGCGGCGCTGCTCATCTCGCTCGGTGTGTTCCTGCTCGTGTACTGGGACGTCCGCGTCCCGTCGATCTTCGGGATCGGCTGGTTCCCGACCATGCCCTACAACTGACAAAAGGAGCTGATCGTGTCCGCGACAATCGCTGCCTCGACGACCACGAGGTCTGAGTCCCCCATCCGGAACGGGGCGATGGCCGGACTCGCCGGCGGCCTCGTGTTCGGGCTGTTGATGGCCGGTCTGGGCTCCCTGCCGATGGTCGGCATGCTGATCGGCGTCGAGAACGCCTTCGTCGGCTTCATCGTCCACATGGTGATCTCCGCGATCGCCGGCGCCGGCTTCGGCGTCCTGACCCGCAACCTGGGCATGATGCCGCCCGTCTACATCGCGAGCATGCTCTACGGCGCGGTGCTCTGGATCCTCGGCGCCCTGATCATCATGCCGCTGTGGTTGAGCGTGACCGCCGACCCGATGATGAGCGAGATGGTGTTCGTCGTCGAAGGTCCCCAGTGGGTCAGCCTGTTCGGCCACACGGTCGGCTACGGCCTGACGACGGGCGCCGTGCTGCTCGCGCTGCGCGGCCACGCCAAGTAGTGCCACCGCGCCCGGGTCCCGTCGCACCCATCGCGGCGGGCTCGGGCCGTCCACTGCGGGATCACGCAGTGCCGCCGTTCACCGACCGCCCCCCGAGCGGTCGGTGAACGGCTAGCGTGAACACCATGGCGCACATCGATCTCGGCATGGACGAGACCCTGTTCCCCGGCATCCGGGGCCTGATGCGATTCCGCCCCGAGACGGCCAAGCCGCTCAACGAGTTGGCCGAAGTCCTGCTGCGCTCGCCGAACTCGCTGCCCGCCGGCGAGCGCGAGCTGATCGCGGCCTACGTGTCGAGGTTGAACTCGTGCCGGTTCTGCGGTGACTCGCACTCGGCGTTCGCCGCCGCGCAACTCGACGAGGGCATGGCCCTGGTGGAGCAGGTGCGGGACGACCTCGACACCGCGCCGGTGTCGGAGAAGCTGCGGGCGCTGCTGCGGATCGCGGGCGCGACGCAGCAGTCGGGCCTCAAGGTCACCATCGACCTGGTCGACGCGGCCCGGGCGCACGGCGCCACCGACGTGGAGATCCACGACACCGTGCTGATCGCGGCGGCGTTCTGCATGTTCAACCGGTACGTCGACGGCCTCGGCACGCTCGCGCTGGACGACCCGGAGGGGTACGGCGAAGCGGCCCGGCGGATCGTGGCGCACGGCTACATCGACTCGGTGTAGTCCTCGGCCGGTCGGTCGCGGGCCGACCGGCGCCACCGCACCAGCGGGTAGGACAGCAGCACCAGGGCCACGAACGGCACGCCGACCTGCCACGCCGGGCCGAACGCCTCGGTGAACGCCGTCGCCACCACCACCAGCACCACGTACAGCAGGCTCAGCACCGAGGTCACCGGCGCGCCCGGCAACCGGACCGACGCGGGCGGCAGGCCGCGGCGGGCGCGCCGGAACGCCAGGTGGCTCACGAAGATCAGCATCCACGCCACCATGCCGCTGAACAGCGCGATGCCGAGCAGCACCGGGAACGCCGCGTCCGGCGACAGGGCGGCGGCCACCGCCGCGGCGGCCAGGCCGGCGGTCGACGCGAGCACCGCGTTCACCGGGCTGCCCCGATCGGTCACGGCGGCGAGTGCCCTCGGCGCGTAGCGGTCCAGTGCGAGCGAGTGCATCGTCCTCGACGCCAGGTAGAGCGTGGTGTTCGCGGCGGACAGCGCGGCCGTGAGGATGACGAGGTTCATCAGGCCGGCGGCGGCCGGGACGCCGATCGAGGCGAACAGCGCCACGAACGGGCTCTCCGCCACCCCGTCGACCGCCGCCGCCTCCGTCCACGGCACGATCGCCACGATGATCCCGGTGGCCAGCACGTAGAACAACCCCAGCCGCAGCACCACCCGCCGGGCCGCGCGCGGGATGTCACGGACCGGGCTGCGCGACTCGGCGGCCGTCATCGCCACCGACTCCACCCCGCCGTAGCTGAACGTCGCCACGCTGACCGCCAGCAGCACGCCCGTCAGCCCGTTGGGCATGAACCCGCCGTGGTCCGTCCACGCCGACAGCCCGGCCGCGTCCTGCCCCGGCAGCCCGAACACCACGTAGAGCACGCCGAGCACGAGGAAGACGACCAGCGCCGTCACCTTGACCATCGCGAACCAGTACTCGACCTCGCCGAACAGCCGCACGGCCGCGAAGTTGACGCCCAGGATCGCCACCGAGAACAGGCAGACCGACGCCCACAAGGGCACCTGCGGCCACCAGTACCGGACGTAGAGCCCGGCCGCGACCACCTCGCCGCCGACCGTGATCACCTGGGTCGCCCAGTAGCACCACCGCTGGACGTACCCGACCAACGGCCCGGCGTACCGCGCGCCGACCGCGCCGAACCCGCCCGCCTGCGGGTGCACCACGACCATCTCGGCCACCGCGTAAGCCACCGCGACGGCGGCGAGCGCCCCCACCAGGTAGACCAGCACGACCGCCGGGCCGGCCATCGAGATGGCGAGGCTGGAACCGAGGAACAACCCCGTGCCGATGGTGCCGCCGAGTGAGATCATGCCGATCTGGCGGCTGGTCAGCTGCCGGAGCAGCCCGCCGTTCGCGTGGTCCGCCAAGACGTCCTCCGCCGGTCGCACGGTCCGCGGGCAGCGCGACAGTGCCACCGAACCGGAGGCCGCGCCATCGACCGCGGCATCGCCGCTACGGCTGACCGAAGACCCTCAGCGGGTGTGACGTCGTGGCCGGCCGTCGTCGTCCGTGCTGAGCCACGACCCGTCGCCGCGCGGCTCGACGTCGTAGGCGTCGCGGGACGGGGTGTCGAGCGTGCCGCGCACCTCTCCGGTGCGCACGTCCACGAGGTGGTGCCGGTGCCACTCCTCCTCGTCCTCGGTCTCACCGCCGAGGACGACGATCGCGGTGTCCGCGTCGAGGTAGCCGCCGGCCCACTCCACGTACACCTCCTCGGGGTCGTGGCCGAACGACTCCACCGGCACCCGGACGACGACCTCGCCGTCGGGGTGGGTGTGGAAGGCGACGTCCTCCTGCTCGTGGTGGACGGTCATGAAGTGGCCGCCGTCGGGAGCCAGGTCCACCAGGCTGCGGTCGGACCAGGGGTAGGCGGCCACGTCGAGGCCGTCCGGCACGAGACGACCGCGGTACACCTGAGAACCGTCCTGCCCCTCGCCGACGTCGAGCAGCACGTGCACGCCGTCCGGGTGGGCGAACTGGCTCCCGCCGTGCCCGGCGCAGGCAAGCTCCGCCGCGGCGGTCAGGTCACCCGTCGCGGCGGAGAGGACGACCCACCGGTCCGGCCCGCGTCCCGCCATGGCGTCGGGCAGGTAGAGCCACACCTCCGTGCCGTCGGCCGAGAACCGGCAGTTCGCCGCCGACGCGGCCCGCCGCGCGGAACCGGGGCCGAAACCCCACCGCCACAACGCCTTGCCGGCCCGGTCGACGCACACCACCTCGTCACCGGTCGCGTACACCGCGCGGCCCAGGTCCGGCGCCACGTCGTGGCCGTCCGGCTCGACCCCGGTCGGGAGCTCGAACACGGCGACCGAGTCCGCCACCGCGCCATCGGGGAAGTCGAACGCGTGGATGGCGCCGTCCAGGAATCGGGTCACCACATCGGTCATGGTCACGTTGCGGAGCCTAGTCAACGCCGCGCCGGTCCTCACTGGAGGGTGGCGGGCCGTTCGGCGGCAGCGGATCGTTCGGCGGCAGCGGATCGTTCGAACCGGAACGGGGCCAGGGCGTCGTCGCGGTCCTCGCCCAGGACCTCGGCCGCCACCAGGTCGCCCGCGTGCAGGCACAGCGTCGCGCCGCTGTGCGAGACCGCGAAGTGGAAGTTCGGCAGTTCGAGCACCCGGCCCAGCACCGGCAGGCCGTCGAACGGGATGGGCCGCTCCCCTACCCGGACGCTCTCCACGGACGCCGCGCGGACGCCGGGGTAGAGCGCACGGCCCGCCTCTACCACCTCCTCCACCGCCGACGGTTCCACGCTGATCTCGCCGGTGTCGGACGCGCGGGCCGCGTCGTCGACCTCGGGGGTGTGCAGCAAGAGCCGCCCACCGCCGTCCGGGCGCAGGTGGACGTGCGGCGCGTGGACGACCCGTGCCACCGCCACCGCGACCGGCGAGGTGTAGACGAGCACACCGCGGGTGTTGCGCATCGGCAGCGCCAACCCGGCCAGTTCCGCGATCCGCGCGGCTTGCGGCCCGGCGCAGTCCACCACCGCGTCGGCGCGCAGCCGCCGCCCCGAGGCGAGCCCGACCGAGCGCACCGAGTCCGCCACCACCTCCAGGTCCGTCACCGCGTCGTCGCGCACGACCTCCGCGCCGGCGGCCCTCGACAGCAGGTGCCCGATCAGCCGGGTCGGCTCGACCCAGCCCTCGCGCGGGAAGTACGCGATCCCGTCGTCGGGCAGCGCGGCCGGGTCCAGGTCGGGTTCGAGGTCCAACGCCTCGGCCCGGTCGAGCCACCGCGCCTCGTAGCCGTAGTCGAGGACACCGGCGACCTTCCGGCTCAGCTCCGCCCGGTCGGCGGCGGTGGCGGCCCACTCCAGGTTGCCGGTCTCGTGGTACCAGTCGCCGTGCGGCACGTCGGCCGCCAACCGCCGGTGGGCTTGCATGCCCGTCACGCTGAAGTCGTGGTACGAGCGGGGTTGCTTGCCGCAGGAGTTCGTCCACGAGAACGTCGCGCCGGACGTGCCGCCGCCGGGCGCGCCCGCGTCGACCACGGTGACCCGGGCGCCTCTCCTCGTCAGCGAGGCGGCCACCGCCGCGCCGTAGACACCCGCGCCGACGACGACCACGTGCGCGACCATGACGTCCTGCCTCCCGTGCTCAGCCGGAGCTGTTCCCCTTGTGGCACTTCAGGTATAGCACGCGGTCGCGACGCGTTCGGGTGGTCATGCGGGCCGCGCGGAAACTTCCGGCCGGGCCGTGGCGAGGACTCGGCCGAACGCCGCGCAGGCGATCGCGAACAGGACGATGGGCGGCGCGGGCAGCAGCCACGCGGACAGGCCGAGCACGACCAGGGACGCCGCCAGGCACAGGCCGCTCAGCGATCGCGACCGCGTGACCAGGTCCGGCGCCGACCGCGCGACGAGCACGCACACCAGGCCACCGAAGACCAGCGCGGCGGCCATGACGAGCGACATGCCCCGGTCGAGGTCGAGCAGGCTGCGCCGGACACCGGCGATCTCCGTGCCGTACTCGCGCATCGCCACGAGGGCGGAACTCGCGGCGGGGTCCTCGGGGCGTGACGCCAGCAGCGCCGCGGTGGCCAGGTGGCCCACACCCGTGACGACCCACGCCCACGCGCCGATCCGGAACACCTTCAACGCCCGGTGCGCCATGGCTCCGACCACCCTCCCCGTTGTCCATACACGACTGTATGTTTTATCCATACAGTCCTGTATGTCAATAGACCACAGCGCGAGTCGGGCCCCGGGGGTGGTCGGTTCACCGCTCCGCAGCGCTCAGCCGACCAGTCCCGTCGTCGCGTGCGGCCCTACCGCCGGTTCGAGCAGCGACAACGTCCGCTGCCGCGCGTCGAGACCGACGCGGATGCCGACCGGCATCGGCAGGTTCGGGCCGGCATGCCCGAACTCGACGTTGCCCAGGACCGGGATGTCACGGTCGCCGAGGACGTCGAGGACTATCTCGGGCAGGGTCGGTGACGCGCCGGGTTCCAGTCCGCTGATCTCGCGCGGAACCCCGATGACCATGCCGGAGATCCGATCGAGGATGCCGCAGTGTCGCATCACCTGCAGGTAGCTCCAGACATGCGAGGCCAGGCCGCCCATCTCCTCCCAGAACAGCACCGCGCCCTCGAACCACTCGAGCGGCAGCGCGAAACGCGTCGCCTGCGCCAGCACGATGCGATTGATCACCCCGCCGATCAGCCGACCTTCGGCACGGCCAGGACGCCAGCACTCCCACGACGGGCTCGCGGGCAGCGCACCGATCGCCGCGGTACCGGTCAGCAACCTGGAGTAGAGCTCCTCCAGCTCTGCTCGGCGCGCCACGGGCGCGGACTGCCAGTGCCCGCCGAAGCCGGGGACCGCCATGTCGGCGTGGAACCCGACCAGACCCGTGCGCGCGTAGAGCACCAGGTGCAGCAGCGAGAGGTCGCTGTAGCCCAGGATCGGCTTGGGGTCGGCCCTGATCGCCTCGACGTCGATCAGGTCGAGGTAGCCGAGCGCCGTCTGGCCACCGTCACTCGCGATGATCGCGCGCACCTCGGGATCACGCAGAAGCCCGTTGAGCTCCCCGGCGATCTCCGCCGGCGTGGCCGCGCTCCACCAATGGCGCCGCCCTGCTTCGAGCAGAGGTGCCCGGCGCACGCGGAATCCCATCCGTTCGAGCACGACCACCGTCCGCTCGACGTTGGGCTCGTGAGCGGCCGGCAGCGGACCGGACAGCGATGCGATGACCACGAGATCCCCGGGCCTCAGGGCACGCGGTCGAAGCAGTCGGGGCAGTGCGGAACCGGTCATGGCGTGAGTGTCACCAGTGCCCTTGGGACGGTCACGCGATTTTCGCGGGCCGGTAGCGCACCGGGCCTGTACTGCCGCGGTGAGCACCCACCCGGTGAACCATCCCGCTCAGAGCACTAGCGGACGGCGGCCAGCCGGTCGATGAGGTGCTTCAGGCCCGCCCGCCCGCGCGGACCTTCCACCGCGACCTCGGGCACCACCCCGGCGGCGACGCGGCGCAGCTCCGCCCAGCCGAGGTACGCCGCGTAGGCCAGGACCGCCTGTCGACGTGCCACCGCGGGCGTGAGGCCGAGTTCGGCGTAGATCTCGGCGAGGAACGCGATCCGCCGCTCGATCACCCTGGTCAGCACCGGCGCGATCACGGGGTCGTCGGCGTGCGCCACGAGCGCGGGCTCCAGGCCGGGGACGACCTCCGCGCCGAGCGCCGTCCGCAGCCCTTCGCGGAGCTTGTCCTCCGGGTCGTCGAGCGACGCGAGCCGGGCGATGAAGTCGGCGGTGGTGCGCTGTTCCCACAGCTCCACCGCCGCCACGAGCAGGGCCTCGCGGTCCTTGAAGTGCCAGTAGAAGCTGCCGCGCGTGATGCCGAGCTCCCCGGCGAGCACGTCGACGGCCACCGCCGCCACCCCGCCCCGGGCCAGGGCGCGCAGCGCCGCCATCGTCCAGTCCTCGCGGGTGACGCGTCCTCTCGCCATGGCCCGAACAGTAGTGTCCGGGCGGTTCGCGGCGCGCAAAAGTTTCACTACAGCGCGGCGAAATTGTCCGACCACCATTCCCGCGCGCCCGGTCGTGGTCCGAATCACACCCGCTAGCATGCGCTGGTGAGCGATTCCGGTTTCGTCCTGCGTCGACGTGACCTGGCGTTGCCCGAGAGGACCGTCCCGCTCACCGAGATAACCGCGCGCACCGGCCGGACACCCCGGTTCGAGTTGTTCCGACTGCTGGTGCGACTGCTGGTCGACCGGGACGGCGTGGTCCTGCTGTCCGGTCCGGTCGACTGGCGTGAGCTGCGTGAACGGCACCCGGACGCGGCCCGGTGGCACGAGGCGTCCCGACCGGCGGACCTGGCCTGCTCGCTGGGACCGCGGTTCTCCTGCGTCCCCTTGGACGACCTGTTCCGCGACCCGCACGAGGATTTCGTCACGATGGACGAGCACGGCGTGGTGGTCACCGCCGCCCGACGCCCGCGACGATTACCCGCGGGACGGCCGCTGTTCATCCGGTTCCCCGCGCACTTCCCGCTTCTCATCGGATCCGACGAAGCCATTCGCCGCCTGGTGCCCGCCGAACTGTCGTCGAACGTGCACCGGGCCCGCGACACCCGCGTCGACTACGCCGCATTCCACCACTTGTGGCACGGCCCACCGCCTGCGGAGTACTTCGACGTCGACAACCTCCTCCGAATCCGCGAGGAGTGGAACAGCCTCTTCCTCGCTTGCGGAATCGGGAAAGCGCTCGGCCGCGCGCACGCGAAAGCCGTCCTCAACGGCGGCGCGCGCGACTTCGTCGGCACGCTGCTCGACGACGCCACACCCGTCGACGACGAGCACACGATCACCCTCGTGCCGGAACCCACGGACGCGCAGTGCGCCGCCGACATGGCGCCGCTATTGGCGACGATGAACCGCGCGCGGTGGCTGGCCTTCCGCGCCGGCTACCTCTACCGCAGACCCGAGGGCCACTCCGTCCTCGACCTCATGGAGCACGGCGACGCCACCGGATGGGCTCGGGCCGCCAGGGAGCAGGACTGGGCCTCGGCACGGGCCCTCGCCGAGGCCCAGCTCGCCGACGGCCCGCCGGACGCCCGGCTCGGCGAGGCGTGCGACCGAATCACCCGCGAGGCCCTGGTCGACCCGCCGACCACCCGCGAGGACGACCTGGCGCTGACCGTGGCCCGCGCCCTGGCCCGCACCGGGCGGGACGCGGAGGCAGCCGCCCTGTGCCGCCGCGTGGTGGCCGAGCGCACGGCACGCCTCGGCCCCGACCACCCCGGCACCAGGGACGCGGCCAACGCGCTCGTGCCCGATCACGCGCCGCGATCGAAACGGCGGTGGTGGCCCCTCTGACCGGCGGAAGCCGACGGCCATAATCATCACCGCGATCCACCGGCCCCGACGAAGATTCATATTCCACCATCACCGCGAAATCGCGGTCGATCTCCCGCGCTGACAAAACGCGGCCCTTCAGGCACGATCCGAGCAACGGATACGATGGCCGTGATGCCTCGTGACGCGGAATGTGACGGCGGCCTCGGTCGCGCCGGGGTTGCGGGCCCGGATGGCCCGCCGCACGATGGGCAACTCACCGCCGAGCGGGCGAGGACGTGGGAGTGAGCACTGTGCACGCGGTAACGCGCCGACCGGGTCGGCGCCCGTCGGACGACGGAGGCGACCGCCGGTGAGGCGCACCGGTGGCCGCGGGCTCGGCACGTCGGCGATGCTGGTGGTCGTGGCGGTCGGCGCGGTGGTCGCCGGGTCGCTCGCCGTGGTGACCTCCGCGCTCAGCGACCGGCCGACGCGACCCGCGGCCCTGTCGACGTCGTCCTCGACCGCGCCGCCGTCACCGTCGCCGTCGTCCACGACGGTCGAGCCGCCGCCCCCGGTGGTGGACCCGTGCGCCGAGAAGATCGCCGCGCTGCCGCTGCGGGCCCGGCTGGCGCAGTCCCTCGTCGTCGGAGTGGACCCGCGCGGGCCCGCCGACGCCCTCACCGTCGTGCGGAACGAGCAGGTGGGCGGGATCTTCATCGGCGGTGACGACGTCGGCCTGCTCAGCGCCGGCGCGCTCGCGCCCGTGCACGCCGCGTCCGCCCTCCCGCTGACGGTCGCCGTGGACGACGAGGGCGGGCGGGTGCAGCGGCTGGAAGCGCTGGACGGCTCGATGCCCAGCGCCCGGCGGATGGCGGCCGACCTGTCGCCGGACGAGGTCCGCGCGGTGGCCCGGGACCGGGGCCTCGCGCTGCGCGAGCGCGGCGTGACCACCGACCTGGCGCCCGTGCTGGACACCAGCGGCCAACCCGACCGCACGGTCATCGGCGACCGCTCGTTCAGCCCCGACCCGAACACCGCGCTGGGGTACGCGCTGGCGTTCGCCGAGGGGTTGCACAACGCGGGCGTCACGCCGGTGGTCAAGCACTTCCCCGGCCACGGCAACACGACGGGCGACTCGCACCTCGGCGCGGTCACCTCGCCCCCGCTGGCCGCGCTGCGCGACACCGACCTCGTCCCGTACCGGCACCTGCCGCGGTTCGGCGACGTGGTGGTGATGCTGGGCCACATCGACGTGCCCGGCCTGACCGGCGGCGTGCCCGCCACCCTCAGCCCGGAGGCGTACGCGCTGCTGCGCGGCGAGTTCGGCTTCACGGGTCCCGCGATGACAGACGACCTGGGCGCGATGCGCGCGGTGACCGACCGGGTCGGCCTGCCCGACGCGGTCACGCAGGCGCTCGCGGCCGGCGCGGACATCGCGCTGTGGTCGTCGGGCGGCCGCGTGGGCGAGGTGCTCGACCACCTGGAAGGCGCGGTCGCCTCGGGCGCCCTGCCGCAGGCCCGCGTGGACGAGGCCTTGCGCCGGGTGCTCGCCGCCAAGCAGGTGTGCTAAGTCACGCCGGGGCGCCTCATATGCTGGCGGTGACGTTCCAGCAGGGGGAGGCACCGGCAGTGCGATACGTGGCCATCGGCGACAGCTTCACCGAAGGGGTCGGCGACGAGCGCCCCGACGGCACGCCAAGGGGTTGGGCCGACCTGGTGGCGGAGGGGCTGGCCGTCGCGCTCGGCGAGACGGTCCACTACGCCAACCTCGCCGTCCGGGGCCGCCTGCTGGAGCCGATCGTCACCGGCCAGCTCGACGCGGCGCTGGCCCTCACGCCCGCGCCCACGCTGATCACCCTCAACGGCGGCGGCAACGACATGATGCGGCCCGGGGTCGACCTGGCCCGGCTGGTCCGGCTGACCGGGCAGGCGGTCGAGCGGTGCGCGTCGGCCGGAGTGCGGTTGGTGCTGCTCAGCGGGGCCGACCCGTCGCAGCGGCTGCCGTTCGGCCGCACCGTCCACCGCCGGGGCGTGCTGCTGACGGCGGCGATCAAGGAGCTGGCCGCGCGGCGCGGCGTGCTGCTCGTGGACGCGTTCAACGACGTCGAGGTCCGCCGGGCCGAGTACTGGTCGCCGGACCGGCTGCACCTCAACGCCGCCGGGCACCGACGGGTCGCGTCCCTGGTGCTCAAGGCCCTCGGGCACGTCACGGAGGCGCACGCGGTCGACCCGGGCCCCGCCGCCCGCCGCAGCCTGCTCGCCGAGACCCGGTACTACCGCGAGCACGTCCTGCCCTGGGTGAACCGCCGGATCCGGGGCATCTCGTCCGGTGACGACGTGCCCGGCAAGCACACCGACTGGGTGCCCGTCGAGGCCAGGCCGCTCGTCTGACCTGCCGTGCGGCCGTGATCCCACCACGAGGTCACGGCCGCCACGTGGGCCGACCCGTTGCGACGAGCGCCCGACTCCCGCCATGATGACGGTTCGTCAGTACTCGACCAACAATGGTGGTGGTCTGGTGAACAAGTACCGGATGGTGGTCGCCGGGCTCGCGGCGGCACTGGTCGCGAGCATCGCGCCGGCCGCGCCCGCGCAGGCGGCGACGACCCTGCCCGCGACGAACTTCCGCCTCAAGGCCACCGCCTACTCGGGGCTGATCGACGACCTGGACGCCGCGCTGCCCAACGTCAGCGTGCCGACCGTCGTCGGCGACGGCAACCGCGCCGCCACCTCGTGCTCCCCCGCCGCGGCCAACCGCGTGGCCGCGTTCTGCTGGAACAGCGGTGACGACGACGTCGCGTACTGGATGCCGCAGGGCATCACGACGACCGCGGACGCGTACGGCGAGGCGACCTACGAGGGTTCCACCGCGGTCCTGGTCAGCTGGTACGACAACGGCACGGACGGGATCGACCGGGGCATCCGGGTCTCCTTCGTCGACTACGCCACGCCGTCCGCGCCGACCTACCGCCACGTGCTGCTGGTCGAGCCGTACGCCACGAGCGCGGGCCAGGCGTCGTTCCGGCCGATCAACCTGCACGCCGGCGGCATGTTCTGGTACGGCCACTACCTGTACGTGGCGTCCACGAGCAGCGGCTTCCGGGTGTTCGACCTGCGGCACCTCTGGCAGACCAGCACCAGCGACGGCTCGGCGATCGGACGTCAGGCCGACGGCAGCTACCAGGCCTACGGCTACAAGTACGTGCTGCCGCAGGTCTTCGCCTACAACCAGTCGACCACCAACGGGCACGCGCCCATCCGGTTCTCGTTCGCCTCGCTGGACCGCACCAGCACCCCGGACAGCGTAGTCGTCGGCGAGTACGCCAACCCCGGCGCGGGCAGCCGCCTGTTCCGCTTCCCCATCGACTACACCACCCGGATGCTCACCACGGCGTCCGACGGCTACGCGCGAGCGAGCGAGGCCTACGAGGTGTCGGTGCAGAGCATGCAGGGCGCGACCGCGGTCAACGGCAAGTTCTACCTCTCCACCAGCGACGGCAGCGGCAACGCGGGCGACCTGGCCACGTTCAAGCCCGGCGGCTCGGTCGTGATGCACTACGACGTGCTGCCGATCGGGCCGGAGGACCTCTCCTACTGGCCCGCCAAGGGACAGCTCTGGTCGCTGACCGAGTACGCCGGCAGCCGTTCGGTGTTCGCCGTCCGCGCCTCCGCGTATTAGTGCCGCGTCAGGCAACGTTCGCCCTGTAGTAGTGCCTCCGATGGCGGATGGCACAGGTCTCGACGAACGCGACGTCTGAAATCCGCCGGCTTGCTCGCGGTCGGTCGGTCGAGGATCCGCTCATGATCGCTGAAGCGCGAGGGATCCGCATCCGGCATCGCGGGCATGAACCGCAGGTCCATCCCACCGCCTACGTCGCCCCGACGGCCACGCTGGTCGGCGATGTCCGCGTGGGGCCGAGGGCGCGGGTGATGTACGGTGCCGTGCTCGATGCCGAGGGGTCCCGGATCGAGGTCGGGGAGGCGGCGGTGATCTGCGAGAACGCGGTGCTGCGCGGGTCTGCGGTCGCCGGCGATCAGCCGGTGCTCGTCGGCGACCACGTCTTCGTGGGGCCGCATGCCACGCTGCTGGGCTGCGAGGTCGGCAGGTGTGCCTACGTGGCGACCGCGGCGACGGTCCTCCAGAGCGCACGGTTGGGCGCCGGCTCGGTTGTCGCCGTCGGCGCGCTCGTCCACGCGCGCACTGTCCTGCCGGACGAGTACTTCGTGCCGCCGCACACCGTGGCGCTCGACGCGCCGGTGCGGCTGCTGGCCCCTGGAGATCCGGGCCTGGCCGAGGCCGTCGGCCGGGTGGGCTTCGCGCAGGTGGCGTTCGGTGTCGACGTGGAGTGGACCGACCGGATCAGCCGGTACGAGCGCATCGCGGAGGTGCGCGTCGCCGAGTTCGGCACGCACGCGGACGACGAGGTTCTGGATCTCGGCTAGGCATCGGCGACCGCGAGCTGTGCCGAGGTGACGCACCGGTGCGGGCCACCGCTCCTGGACGGGTGCGGTGGCCGACGGGTCGGGCCGGGAACCCGGATCCGGTCGAGCACCGTCCGGAACCGCGGGCTGGCCGCGGTTCTACCAGCCCGACAAGACACCGAACCTCGAACAGCTACTGGGGCCGACGGGCTCCGGGCACGGTCCACAGCCACTTCTCGTAGGAGGCCACCCGGGTGTAGATGCCGCCGTCGCCGCACGGGCGCAGCGACGAGGCGGTGGCCCGGGACGTCGCGCCTGCCAGGAACCACTGGTCACCCGCCTGCACGTACGCGGGGCCGCCGCTGTCGCCGTTGCAGCTGTCCCGGTCGAGGAACGGCGCGCCGGCCACGAACTCCGTGGCGGCGTCCGCGCCGTGCCGGGGGTGGTCGCTCGCGATCGGCACGTCCACCATCCGCCGCCGGCCGTAGCCGCCGCTGCTGTGCACGTCGGTGTTGCCGTAACCCGCGAGCCGCACGAACTTCGCGGCGGCGACCTGGTCCGGCGTCGCGATCGGGCGCGGCGTGACCGGGGCGGGGCGCGCGAGCACCAGGACCGCGATGTCCCCGGTCGGCCGGGGCGGGCGGTAGTCGGGGTGCGCGAGCGCGGTCTCGACCTCGATCACCTCGCCGTCCTCGGGGAACTCCACGTCCTTGCCGATGAACACGCGGGCCGCGCACCCGCCGTCCACGCAGTGCCCGGCGGTGACGACGACGTTCGGCGAGACGAGCGTGCCCGAGCAGCACCACGCGTCGGGGCCGCCGATGGCGACGCACTCCGGGAAGTCGGCCGTGGGCACGCCGCCGATGATGTGGGCGTGGTCGTCGACCAGGGCGCGCATGTTGGCCAGGTACACCGGGTCGGTGAAGATGCTGTCGGACGGCGGTTCCGCGGCGACGGCCGACCTGGTCAGGGGCGACACGCCGCGGCGCAGCAGCGAGCGGGCCAGGCGGTAGCCCTCGGCGCGGTCGCCGTTGACGAAGCCGTCGACCTGGTTGGCGAGCGCGTGGTACACCAGCACGAACCGCTGCTCGTCCTCGCCCGCGACCAGCCGGGCGAGCTGCGCCACGGCGGCCATGGGGTCCTGCGGTCGTTCAGTCGTGGTGGTCATCGTGGGCCTTTCGGATCATCGTGTCGATCAGGTCGTAGAGCTCCGCGCCGGCGGCCCGGTCGTCCACCACCGGTCCCCCCTCGCCGACGTCGGCGCGCGAGCCGTCCCCGACGGCCTTCGCGACCTTGTCGAGGATCAGGTCCTGGGCGTTGACGCGGTCGGGCGGCGGCGGGGCGAACAGGGCGGGTTCGCGGTCGAACGCCAGCCGGGCGGCCGCGATCAGGCACCGGACGTCGCTGGTCTCCGGCCGTTGGTGGTCCACCAGACCGTCGGCGGCGGTGACGGCGTGCCGCTGCTGGTCGGCGGTGAACGCGATCACCTCGTGCAGCGGGCGGTCGCCCAGCCCCGGGTACGGCCCGTCCAGCAGTGCCGTCGTCATCGGGGCGACGTCGTCCTCGAACGGCCCGCACGGCGTCCCCGCCGCCGGGAAACCCGTCTCCGCCAACGCCCGCGCGGTCAACGCGAGCCGCACGGCCGCGGGCGGGTGGACCAGGACCGGTCCGTCGATCTCGGCGGCCGTCCGGGCGTCGTCCACGACGAGCAGGTCGGCCAGCGCGGACGCGAACGCCGGTCCGGCCGCCAGCACCCCGTACAGGTCGGCGAAGACCTCCGGCAGCCACGTGTCCCAGGCGTCGCGCCGGGCTTCGGGCAGGGTCCGCAACACCGGCCTGGTCAGCGCGCGGACCGTGCCGAGCAGGCCGAAGTCGCGTTCCACCGCGTGCCCGACCTCGTGCCCGATCACCACCGCGTCCGGCAGGTGCACGAGCTGGTACCACGGCAGGCCGATGATCGGGATCGGCAGCCGCGTGACCACGCCGAGGAAGTCCGCGGTGTCCAAGGCGTCCGGCACGTCCTCGACCACGAACGGCGTCTCCCGCAGGTGCGTGAACGGGCTGAACTCGCCGCTGAGGTGCACCAGCGGGGCCTCCCGGTCGCGGCCGGCCGCCGCCGGCTCGTAGCACCGCCAGGCGAACTCGTCCACGGCGGTCAGGAACGGCCGGTACCACTCCACGTACCGCAGGTTCAGCTTCGAGCGGTAGAAGTCCCACAGCCGGTGCACCTCCAGCATCCGCAGCTGGAGCCGGCGGCACTCCCGCAGGACGTCGGCGCCATCGGCCGCGACCGCGTCCAGCTCCGCGCCGATCCGCTCGACGACACCGCCGAGCCGGTCGGTGAGCCGGACCACCTGGGTGTGGTGCTTGCGCAGGACCCGGCCCGACGCGGTCTCGGCGCGCCACCGGGCGAAGTCCGCGTCGATGCCCGCGAGCTTGTGCCTGAGCTCGGCGACCTTGCGGTCGGTCGTGGTCATGGCCGTCCTCCCGGTCGTGGCACGAGCCGCAACCACGGCAGGTGCGTGTGCAGGGCGACGCCGGCCGTGGGCAGCACCCGGTCGAGGCCGGTGGCGTGCCGTGCGGGCGAACGCAGCCCGCCCGCCACGTCCGCCAACGACCGGCCCGCCGCGATCGCGCCGATCACGGCGTCGCACAGGTCGTGCTCGCCGTCGCCGGCCAGGCCGGCGCCCAGCACGCCCGCGCACCGGCCGAGGGCGAACAGGTCAGTCGCGAACGCGTTGCGCAGCACCAGGTACGAGATCGCGTCGTCCGAGCCCCACGGCCGGTTCACGTCGAGCACCACGAGCGGCCGGAACTCGTCGCGCGGCACGGCGGCGAGCACTCGGTTGAGCGCCGTCACCGGGATCTCCTCGGCGGTCGGCGTGGCGTTGAACGCCTCCGTCGCCCAGCCACCGGCGAGGAACGTGAGCGCGACGCCGCCGCCGGACTCGCGCAGCCCGCCCGCCAGGTGCACCACCGCCGGCGTCCGTCCACTGTGGACCGCACGGGTCACGGCCCCGGCGAGCAGGTCCAGCGTGGGGTTCTCGACCGACTCCACGTCGAACCCGTGACTGCCGTACAGGTGGGCCAGGTCGACGCCCGAGTTCAGGTGCCCGCGCGCGGAGTTGATCTGCGACGACCGGCTCGGCTGGGCCAGCACCGCCAGCGGCTTGACCGGCTCGGCGAGGTCGCGCTGCAACCGGTCCAGCAGCTCGGCGCCGAGGTCGGCGTCCGGGGTGAGGCCCCGGGCCTCCTGGTACCGCCGCAACGCGCTCCTGGTGTGCGGGCCGAGGTCGCCGTCGGCCGCCAGGTCCGCGTCGGCCACCCGGTTGAGGCCGACCTGGACGAACCTGATCTCGTCGCGGTACGCGGCCTCCCGCGACACGGCCCGGTGGAAGGTGGCGACGGCGCGGTCGAGCACGAGCAGCCGCCGCACGTCCGGCCGCAGCGCCAGTTCCCACGGCACCGCGCCGAGCCTGCGGTCCTCGACGTCGCACCTGAGGTCGAACGGGCCGGCCGGCGCCCGCAGCGCCGGACCGGGCAGGAGCAGCGACCCGAGCCCGGCGCAGGTGGCCTGCCAGTCCTCCCGGAGCCGTTCGACGAGCGGCCCGGAGCCGGCCCGGCCCGCGCCGAGGATCGCGTCCACCAAGGCGTTGTCGTGGCGGATGGTGGTGTCCACGTCGGGTGGGACGGACGTCTGCACGACCAGCGCCCGGTCCTCGACGGCCAGCCGCACGCGCCCGCGCGCGTTGCGCAACGTCGTGCTGATCCGCCCGCGCGTGAAGCGGGACGCGACCGCCGCACGGCGCGCGTCACCGAGCGCGGCGAACGCCGCACCGGCGCGGACCAGCTCCGGTTCCGGCGCCCGGCTGGACTTCTCCGCGATCACGCTGCCCGCGTAGTGCGACCTCGCGTGCCACTGCGTCTCCCGCTCGTCGGCGGAGGCCAGCAGCGGCGCGGCCCGGCGCAACGCCGCCTCCGCCCGGTCCGGCTCGTCCAGCGCGATCAGGGCTTCCGCGCGCTCGACGAGGAAGGCCGCGCACAGCATCGGGTGGCCGCCGAACTCCCGGAGGAACGCCTCCACGTCACCTCGCGCGGGCAGGCCCAGCCGGTCCACGGCGCGCGACCACTCCCGGAGCGCGAACCACGAGCCACCGGTGGGCCGCGCCCCGGCCAGCTTCCGCTCCGCCGCCGCCCGATCGCCGGTCAGCCGGTCCACCTCCGCCGACGCCAGGTCCAGCAGGGCGCGGTCCGTCGCGCGCAACCGGTCCGTCTCCAGCCGCACCAGCGACGCGACCTCGCGCCAGGCGTCCCGCGCCCGGTCGTCGTGCGGATCGGGCACGCGGCGCAGTTCCTCCAGCACGACCAGGCGCGCGGACGCGGGCGTGATCTCGCGCAGCCGCGCCACCAGCTCGTCCAGCAACCACCGGAACCCGTCGGGCAGGTCGATCGCCAGGCCTTCCACGGCGGCACGAGCCACCAGGCACGGCGGGTGGGCACGCCGGTGGAGCTCGCCGATCACGGCGGCGACCGCGTCCAGCGCCTCGTGCGGCCGTGCGTCCAGCCCCAGCAGCTCGACCCGGGCCAGCTCCGCACCGCACCAGGCGTCGCTGCCCCGGGCGGCCTGCTCGACGGCCTCGGCCAGGTGGTGCTCGGCCAGGGTGAGGTTGCCGACCTCCCGCATGAGCAGCACCGCGGAGTGCGTGTGGCAGCGGGCGACGGCCGCGCGGTCACCCTCGCGACGCCACCGCGACCGCGCGGTTTCCAGCGCGTGCAAGGCCTTCCCGTAGTGCGCCACCATGCCCTCGGCGAGCCCGGTCAGCTCACGGGCGAGCGCGGAGCCGCGGGCCAGGTGTTCGGCGCGGTGCGCGAGGTCGAGCGCGAGCAGCGGCCTGCGTGCGGCCAGGGCCACCCTCGCGCCGGCGGCCTGCCCTTCCCGGTCGCCGTCGCGCGCGGCGACCCGGCGCGCGTGGAAGGCCGCCCACTCCAGCCGGTTCGCGCCGAGGCCGAGCTCGACCGCGAGCAGGCCGCAGCGGCGCTGCTGCTCGGCGTTCAACGGCCCGCCGCGCCGGGCCAGGTTCAATTCGCGGATCGCTTCCGCCAGGCGCCCGAAGTGCCGGTACGCCCTCACGATCCGCAGTCGGATCGGCGGTTCCCACCGGCGGGCGCCGACGCGGACCGCCGCCTCCGCCGCACGCCGGTACTCCTCGGGCGCCTGCCGGTCGCCGAGGATCATCCGCACGTCGCCGAGCAGGATGCGCAGCCGCACGTCGTCCTTCGTGCCCCACGACCGCGGCAACGCCCGCGTCAGCTCCTCCTCGGCGGTGGCCACGTCGCCGGACTTCAGCGCGAGCGCGGCGCGCACGTACCCGAGCCGCCAGTCGGGCACGACGTCCGCGCCGAAGTCGTCCCGGTCGCGCACGACGGCCGAGAAGTTCTCCTCGGCCCGGCTCCACAGCTGGTCCGCCGCTTCGGCACCGCCCTGCCTGGCCAGCTGCGTGAGCGCCGCGGCCAGCTCGTACCGGGCCTCGACCACGGTCTCCCGGGTCACGATCGGCCGGTGCTCGTCCCACGGGCGCGGGTCGGCGTCGGCGTCGACGTAGTCGGGCCCCAGCACCTCCTCGGCCAACGCGGCCCGCCGGTGCGCCTCACCCAGCTCCACCTGGTCCAGGGCCGCGCGCCAGTAGTCCACCGCGGCGGGGCCCTCCAGCCGGAACCGGTGGTAGACCGCCTCCCGGGTCCACCGGTCCCACCGCTCGGGGTCGGCCTCCGCCTTGCGCTCGAAGAACGCCACGGCGTCGGCGTGCAGCCGGTCGTGGACGGCGTGCGACCGGATCAGGCGGCGCATCGGCTCGGCCACGGCGTCGGCGAACCGCAGCGAGTCCGGCTCGCCCGGCACCGGCACGACCCAGGGCGTGGTGCCCGCGAACCTCGTCAGCCGAGGCCACAACCGCTCGACGTCCACGTCGGCGGTGACGGGGAACAACGACGCCGGCTCACCGCCCGGCACCACGTCCTCGCCCGGGTCGTCGAGG
Organism: Actinosynnema sp. NPDC037264; assembly: GCF_055603705.1. Taxonomy (NCBI): domain Bacteria; kingdom Bacillati; phylum Actinomycetota; class Actinomycetes; order Pseudonocardiales; family Pseudonocardiaceae; genus Actinosynnema; species Actinosynnema sp. NPDC037264. The sequence continues at coordinate 85,915 of NZ_JBVJVK010000025.1, forward strand.
TCCAGGTCGCCGGACGCGGCGGCGCGCAGGTGCGGCCCGAGCACCTCGCGCGCGAAGTCGAGGCTCAACGTCCGCGCCACCATCCCGTACCGCAGCAGCCACCGCAGGCCCGGGTCGGCGATCGGCCGCAGCACCTGGAGCACGAGCGCGGTCAGGTCCGCCCGGTACTCCCGGATCTCGGCCGGCGTGATGTCGGGCCGCTGCTGCACCAGGTCGGCCAGGCGCGCCAGCACCACCGGCTCTCCCCCGGCCTTCGCCACGATCGCGTGCCGCAGGTCGGCGCGCGTGATGCGGCGCAGGTCGGCCAGGTAGCGCGTCGCGTCGTCGGCGGCGAACGGCGCCAGGTGCCGATCGACCGCGGGCGGCAGCACCGGCACCGCGAGCGGGTAGCGGCCGGCCAGCACGATCCGCATCGCCGGGCAGTCGCGGTACAGCCGCAACAGCTGCCGGAGCAGGCCTGCCAGCTCCTCGCGCGACCGGTTCGCGGACACCCGGTCCAACGCGTCGAGCACCATCACGGCGGGCCTGTCCGCCATCGCCTCGTTGAACGTGCGCACGAAGTCCTTGAGCACGTCCACCCCGAGCCGGTCGCGCTCGTCGCACAGCCGCCTGCTCGCCGCGGCCGCCCGACCGGGGTCCGCGACCTGGCGCCGCGAGAGGACCCCGGTCCACGCGTACCGCTCCAGGAACTCGGTGAACGGCGCCGCCGGCAGCTGCTGGTCGAGCCGCGCCGCCGCCTCCACCAGCAGCAGCCACGGGTACCGCGCGACGTTGACCGGGTCCAGCACGTCGAAGTCGCCCAGCACGCACGGCACGCGCCGCGGCACCAGCACCCGGGACACCAGCCAGCGCAGCTCCATCGTCTTGCCGCGCCCGGACGGGCCGTGCAGCACCACCATCCGCGGACCGTCGCCCCGGACGAGCCGCTGGTAGGTCGCCTTGGCGCCGGCCGTCTCGAGGAACGTGGCCGACTGGAGGTACTCGGTCGACCACAACCCGCGGGTGCGCAGGTACGCGGCCCGGTCGTGGCGCAGCGCGATCAGCTCGGGGCCGATCAGCCGCACCCGGTCCTCGGCGCCGAGCACGTCGATCAGCTCCTGGCACAGCGCCAGGTCGTGCCGGTGGTCGGCCTTGGCGTACAGCCGGACGAACAGCTCGGCGGCGGCGCGGTGGTCGAGGAGCACCAGCTGTTCGAGCAGGTCGACGGGCTTGTGCGCGGCCCGGTAGTGCCGCGCCAGGCGGCCGACCAGCGACCGCAGCTCCTCGGGCACGGCACGCGGGTCGGCCCCGTCGGGCCACCAGCCGTTCCAGTAGCGCGCCTTCGCGCCCGGCCGCAGCCGGTAGGCCTCCCGCGTGCCCTGGATCGGCTCGACCTCCGGCGCGGTGACGACCGCGTCGAACGGCGGCGCGCCGTCGACGTCGGCGACGAGCACCTTGTCGTACAGCTCCCGGTCGAACGAGCGGACCGCGGCGCACCGCCGCAGCACGTCCCACTGGTCCGCCGGTCGCAGCGACGCCAGGACGTCCTCCAGGGAGTCACCCCGAGCCAGGCGTCGCAACAGCTCGGCGTCGATCGGCTTCATCGCATCCGCCTCACGATGTTCTCCAGGTCGCCGAGCACGGCGGGGCTCCACTTGCCGGTGGCGACGCCCTTGCCGATGGCCTCGATCAGCTGCACGTGCGGGTCGCCGATCGACCGGCCGACCGCCAGCACCACGTCCTCGGCCAGCGCGGAGAACTCCTCCGCCTCGATGCGGTCCAGGTCGACCCGCGTGCCGCCGCCCAGCTCCGGCCAGTGCGTGGCGAACTGCTCGTTCGTCATCACCACCACGAGGCTCAGGTTCGGCAGCTCGCCGTCGGCGACGTGCCGGATCAGGTGGTCGTACAGCTGCTGCCGGAACGCCGAGTCCAGCACGTTCCCGACGTGGTCGAAGACCAGCAACAACGGCTCCGGTTGCGCCGCGCGGCCCAGGCACGCCCGGAACGACTCGAACGTCGCCGCGACGTGGTGCGACGTGCCGCCGGTCAGCCGCGGCCACCGCGCCGGCTCCGGCGTCGGCACGGGCGGGTCAGGCGGCAGCCTGCCCTCGGCGAGGTGGACCACGTCGTGGTTGAACCGGTCGAACGCCGACGCCACCCCCTCGGGCAGGTTGGGCAGGTCCTCCGCCACGTCCCGGATCGCGTACAGCACCTCCAGGAAGTCGAACCTGGCGGGCCGGTCGCCGAGCACCTCGACCGGGTTCGGCCGGTCGAAGCTGACGTACTTGACCCGCCGCCCGCGCACCGCGCACCGCCGCCGCAGCCAGTTCAGCAGCCGCGTCTTGCCCACCTGGGACTCGCCGACGACGAGCAGCAGCGGTTCGAGCGGCTCGCCGACGCCCGGGTCGACGCCCTTGAGCAGCTTGTGGCGCTCGTGGACCCGGTTGACGAACGCGCCGACCTCCTTCTCGAACTGCTGCTCGATCCGCACCGCACGCGCGCCGGTCGCGGACAGGTCCGGGAGCACGTCGTCGGGGCGCACGCGCAGCGTGAGGCTCGGCAGGATCCAGTCCCGGGCGCCGTCGGACACGCCGGTGTCGGCGTACACGGCCTCGCGCGCCGTCGCCACGGCCCGGTCGACCGGCGCGTTGGCCAGCAGGGCGCGGTAGAGCGAGCCGCCGAACAGCGCCGCCGCCGTGCCCCGGATGTCGCCCTGCATGCCGACGACGGCGGCGGCCCCGCTGTCGAGGAACACGTCGGTCAGCGCCACCGCGTCCGCCGTCTCGCCGGAGCGGCAGGCGTTCAGGATCGCCAGCCGCGGCGCGGGACGGCTCAGCAGGTCGCCGATGTAGGTCGGGGTGAGCAACCACGCCTCACGGCCGGGCGGGACGATCCGCAACGCCGGCTGACCCGTGCTCGCCTTGCGCGTGCCGTGCCCGATGAAGTGCAGCACGTGCGGCACGACCCGCCGGTAGGCCGACTTGAGGTCCGATTCGGTCGGCCGGGACAGGAACTCCGCCTCGATCCGGCCCGGCGCGCCGCCCACGACCCTCTTGATCTCCCGGATCTCGGCGCGGGAACCGATGTCGTCGTCGTCATCGCCGCGCACGACCAGCACCCGGATCGGCAGCGACTCGGCGATCGGGTCGTCGCCCGGCACGCGCCGGTGCAGCCGGATGAACGGCTGGTCGGGCTGGACGAACAGGGCGTGCGCGGACCTGGCCGATTCCCACGGCAGGCGGCGCAGTGCCGGCGGCAGGCACAGGAAGGTGCGCTTCACCCCTGGCCGGGACCAGTGCTCGCGCACGTTCGGCGGCAGGAGCAGCCGACCGAGGTGCAGGCCGAGGTCGGCGAACGCCTGCGACTCCGGGTTCGCGTGGAGGAAGCCGACGATCGCGTCCGACGCCGTGGCGCCGGTCGACGGCACGGGCAGCGACGCGGCGGCCAGGTCCGCCGGCACGGTGTCCGACGCCGTCGGCTCCGCCGGCCACACTCCGTCGTCACCGAGGTAGAGGTCCACCCGGTGATCGGCTCCCTGGCCGGGCTGCGTGATCTCGATCAACGCGTCCACAGGGGCTCACCCACTCGTTCCGGACACGGCGTCCTCCCCACCGGCCGCCTATACCTGGAGTCGGCCCTGGACCAGGTGGGGTTACGAGCTGTCACCCGATAGCGCTAATGCGTACCGCCGTCGAGCGCACCGGGTAGCCGAGCGCGCACGACCTCGCTGGACGGCTCAGGCCTGCCTGGCCAGGAGGATCGCGCCGAACACGACGAAGCTGACGAAGAACGTCGGCAGCGAGGCCAGCACCAACCAGCCGAACGCCAACCACTTGTGCCCGAAGAACCGGCGGATCAGCCAGGCCGAGACCAGGCAGGGCACCACCAGTCGGCCGACCACCATCCCGAGCCCGTACTCGGACGCGGGCAGTCCCTCGAGCACGACCACCGCGACCAGCACGGCGACCACCCAGACCAAGGACGCGAGCAGGCTGCGGCCGAACGACGTGCCGGAGGGCGTCGGGCGGGCGGGCGCGGGAGGGGCGGGCGCGCGAACGGGTTCCTGCGGCGAGGTCGGGAAGGCGGCGTTGCGGTCGAACTCCATGGTTCACCCCGAGGTGCGGTCCGGCTGGTCGTGCCGTTGGGCGGAGCGGGTGCGACCAGCGCAGACGGCGGCGGCAAGGCTACCCCGGCGGACGGTATCCGCGGACCTCGGAACCCGTGGGACCATGCGTTCACCGCGGGCGGGAAGGGGTCGGGGTTGGAGGAGCGCACTCGGTCCACCGAGGTCAACCGGATCGGCGGTGACGTGCGGGGACCCGCCGTGCTGGCCGGCACGATCCACGGCGGCGTGCACATCACCGTGACCGGCACGGAGGTCGGGCCGGGGTCGCCGGACGAGCCGGCGTCGTCGGGACTGCCCGCACCGGTCCGGTTCCTGCTGCGGGCGCAGGTCGACACCGCCCGGGAGATGCCGTACCGATTACCCGGCCCGCGCCGGTCGTCGCTGGTGACGGTGCACGTGCGCCAGGACCTGGGCAGCGGCGTGGACGAGCTCGCGCCGGAGCCACCGCGACCGGCGCCGATCGTGGACGGCCGCGGGCAGGTCGTCGAGCCGCCGAGCCCTCCGGTCACCCGCCTGGCCGTGCGCGCGCCGACCCGGACCGTGTGGGAGGCGTTGGACCGCGACGACCACGTGGTGATCACCGGTGGTCCCGGGCAGGGCAAGTCCACGCTGTCGCTGCGGCTGGCCGCCGACGTCGCCGAGCAGTGGCTCTCCCACGACGGCGAACCCGCGCCGATGGCGGAACGGGTGATGCCCCTGCGGTTGACGGCCCGGGAGCTGGCCGGCCGGCTCGGGCGACCGTTCCCGGAGGCGGTCGCGGAGAGCGCCGGCGTGGAGTACGGCGCCCTGCTCGCCTCTCCCCTGGACCCGCGCGCCCTGGAGGGGCGGATCGCGGGCTGCCGCTGGCTGCTGCTGGTGGACGGCTTGGACGAGGTCGCCGACACCACCGAGCGGGACCGCCTGGTCACCGTGCTGGCCGCGTGGACCGCCGAGCCCTCCTCGCCCTACCGGGTCGTGGTCACCACCCGGCCGATCGAGGGCGCGGCCCTGGCGCCGCTGCAGCGCATCGGCGCCGCCCGCTACGAGCTGCAACCGTTCGACGAACGCGCGCTGCGGCAGTTCGCCCGCAACTGGTTCGGCGACCGGGACCGCGCCTACCGGTTCGTGCGCCAGATCCGCGCCGCCCACCTGGACGAGCTGGCGCGCGTGCCGCTGCTGGCGACGATCGCCGCGATCATCTTCGAGCAGCCGGGCAACCGCCCGTTGCCGGACAACCAGTACGAGCTGTACGAGGCGTACCTGAAGCACCTGCGCACCGCGCACACGGCCGAGCCCGGCCCGTTCGACCCGGTGCGGGACGCGCTGCTGGAGCACCTCGGCCGCGTGCGGCTGGAGGCCGACACCTCCCTCGTCGTCGCCGCGCACGACTGGGCCGCACGCCACCTGCCCGACCTCGCCGGCACGTGGCAGGACGACCTGATCACCTATCTCGCCGCCGTGGGTCCGCTCAGCCGTCGCGGCGAGGACCTCCGGTTCCTGCACCACAGCTTCGCCGAGCACCTCGCCGCCACCGCCAGGGCCAGGCTGCTCCCCGACCGCTTCGACCCCGCGCACGCCGACTTCGCGAGCCTCCTGCACGCCGCCCGCGCCGAGGACCGGGGACGCCACGCCAGTGCCGTGCTGCTGCACCACACCCGCCTGCACCCGGCGGAAGCCGAACGCCTCCTCGAGCACCTGCACGCGGGCGGCTCCGACCAGCACCTCCTGGCCGCCCGCCTGCTCGCCCGGCACCTGCCCGCGGGCCCGGCCGCGGTCGACGGCTTCCTGGGCACCGTGCGGGCGTGGGCGATGACCACCCAGCACCCGGCGCTGAAGATCCTGTCGCAGACCAGCCGTGCCGCCCACCACCCCGGCACCGCCTCGTGGCTGCGCGACCTGATGGACTCGGACGACGCGCCCTGGCCGTCACGGGTCGAGGCGGCGGCGGCGCTCGCGACCAGGCTCCGCGGCGCCGAGTCCGCCGACGCCGCCCGCCTGCTCCGCCGCGTCGTGGACGACTCCGCGATCCCGGTGGAGCACCGGCTCGCCGCGGCTGAAGCGCTGACCGAGTGCGGCCCGGAGGGCCACCGCGCCTCCGACCAAGGCCTGCGCGCCATCCTCGCCTCCCCTTCGGCCACGGCCGAGCAAACGCGCAACGCCGCCGTCGTCCTCGCCGGCTTCGACGGCGAGTCACGCGACCACGCCGTCGCCGCCCTGACCGACCTGCTGGACGACCCCGACGCCCCCGACCAAACCCGCGTCCACGCCGCGACGGGGTTGGTCGAGATCGACGTCGAGCACCACGAGCGCGCCGCCGACGTGTTCCGCGAGGTCTTGCGCACCCGCACCGACTTCGGCGCCGGTTTGCGCGACGCGGCGGTGGGCCTGGCATCCCTGGGCCCGCAGCGTTCCGGCGAAGCCGTCGCCGCCTTGACCAGGCTGATCTCCGATCGACGTGGCGGGCGGGTCCCCGCCGCCGAGGCGCTCGCCGAACTGGGTCCACAACACCGCGCAGCAGCCGTCGACCACCTGCTCACGTTGTCCAAGACATTCGGCTTCGCGTCTACCCGGTCGAACATCGCCCGTTTGCTTGCCGACATGGGGGCGCAGGGTGAGGCTTTGAACCTCCTGCAAGCGATCCTCGCTGACTGGACCACCGACGCCAACGGTAGGTTGTGGGCTGCACAAGAACTCGCCGACCTGGGCCCGGAGCACCGGGAACAGGCCGCAGCCGCGCTGCGCGGCGTGACCACCGACCCGACGGCCTTATTCTCCGACCGGCTGTCGGCGTTCGCCACCTTGGCGGCGTTGGGCGAGCCCTATCGCGCACCGGCGGTAACGTCCCTGCGCACTACGCTGACGGACCGCTCCACCGACGCCTCGGTCCGCATCCAGGCCGGCTCGCGCTTGATCGGCCTGGGTCCCGAGTTCCACGAAGAAGTGGCCCGCCACCTGTCGGAGATCGCCACTAGGCAGGAGGACCCTGACGCCCGGTTGATGGCGTGGCGCACGCTGAGACGCCTCGGCACCGGGTTCCACGAGCGGAGCTCCGCCGCCGTGCTGTCACTGGTCGCGCCGGAGCAGGCAGGGCTCTGGGCCTCGTACCACGATTACCCGACCTTCAACTACGCCGACGTCACTGACCGCGATGCGCACGCCACCGCGATGATCGCCGTGCTGCGTGACCCGGGATGGGACGGCTCGGCACGGCACAGCGCGGCGTCCGCCCTGATCATGCTGGGACGCCCCTACCGGCGCCAGGTCGTCGATGAGGTCGTGCGCATGATCGAGGGGCGGATCTTGCCGGACTCGTGGTTGCTCATGATGACCAGGGACGCCCGCAAGTTGGGCGCGGGTCTGCGCGCCGAGGTGGTAGCCGCGCTGCGGGCGCGGGCGAACGACCCCGACGCGAACGCCACCACGCTGTGCCAAGTGGCAAAGGCGATGGAGGTGTTGGACCACCGGTCCGACCCGGTCGTCGTGGACGGCCTGCGACGTGTCGTCACGGATGACCTGCTGCCCCTGTCGGATCGCAGTGACGCAGCCGTGACGCTGGCCCGTGCGGAGCCGGCCGCAATCGACACCGCGATCGCCCTGGTGATGCGCGAGGACGCCGACACAGCGGCGACGACGTGGACATCCCGCGTTAAGGCGTTGGCCGATCTCGGTGCCGACCTGGTGCCCGCCCTCCGGGCTCGCCTGACCGATGTGGATTCCGACCGCCACCGGCGTCTGTCCACCGCCGCCCTGCTGGCCGACCTGCACCCCGGCTCGCGGGACGAGGCGCTCTCGGAGATCCGCGAGCAAGCCGCCGACACCTGCCTGGAGTTCACGTGGCGCACGGACGCCGTGAGCACGCTCGCCAAGCACGACCCGACCACGGTCGAGGCGGCGGTCGCCTTCCACGCCCAGGTGCTCGACGACGAGTCACAACCGGTGCGCGACCGCGCCGAGGCCGCGTGGCAACTGATGACGCTGGCCCCGGCACGGGGCGAGGTGGCCTTCTCCTCGTTGCGGAGGTTCGCCACGAGCCCGGAGTTCACCGTCGAAGAACGTGCGAACGCACTCGAATGGCTGGTGTACCGCGTACCCCGCGATCGTAAGGTAGCCCGGTTCGTTCAGGCGGTCGTCGACGATCCGGCGGCCCGCCCGAGGGAACGCCGTCAGCTGATCCCCTCGCTGTGGGGCAAGGACCGACTCCGCGCCGAACGCGACCTCCTGGCCGACCACACCGCATCACCGGCGCAGCGGGTCGGTGGCCTCAGCGAGTGGCACGAGCCCGCGCTCGCCGCCGAGGCGGCAGCGGTGCTCCGCGCCGTGATCACCGCAGTGGAGACGATGCCGGCGGCCCGGATCGGCGCCGCCACCGCGCTTGCGGGGCTGTCACCTCGCCTGGCTTCCGAAGCGGTCCGGGTGCTCGAACAGACGACGTGGTCGCGGAGCCTGCGCTTCAACATCCGTCAAGCGCTCATCGGCTTGAAGGGACCAGGCCGCGGGCACCTGATGGCCGAGGACGACACCGCGGCCCGCAACGGCGCCGAAGCCGCGCGCGACCGGGCCGGTGCCGCCCGCCGGATCAGCGTCCTGACCGGCGACACCCCCGAGCGGCTGGTCCCGGTGCTCCACGACTTGACGGAGGCCGGCCGGCTGTCGGACTCCGACCGCCTGCACACGCTCTACGCGTTGAGGCGGTCAGGTGGTCTACGGCAGTTGCGAGCCGTGCGGGACGACGGGCGGACGTCACCCGCGATCCGGTGGCAGGCCGCGACGCTGATCCGGCACCACTCCGTGGGCGACCGCGCCGCCGCCGTTCACACCCTGCACGGCATCGCCACCGATCCCACCTGTCGACCTGCGCTGCGGCGGCAAGTTGCCCACGACCTCATGGCGTTCGGTGAACGGGGCCGCGAACTCGGAGCCGGGTGCCTGTGGGAGATCGCCACGGACGACGGGTTGCCGGTCCTGCCCCGGGTCGATGCCGCCCGCAGGCTTGGGGCGGCACGACCCGACCTGCGGGCACAGGTCGTGCCGCTGTTGAGGCAGTTCCGCACCGCCGAGAACCCGTTGGTCCGCATCCAGGTGTTCGAGGCCATCGGCGTGTTCGACCCGGCCGAGGGCGCGATCGCGTTGCGCGACCTGGCACAGGACCGCGTGCTCCGCCCCGGCGCCCGGCTGCGGGCCGCCGCGGCCTCCGCCGAGCTGCGCCGTGACCACCGCGAGTCCGCCGCCGTCGTCGCCCGCGAGATCGCGCACGACCCGGCCGTCCCGCGCCACCTCCGGGTGAAAGCGGCACGGGCGTTGGCGCGGTGGAGCGAGCTGTGCCGCCCCGAGGCGCGGGCGTTGTTGGTGGAGCTCGGCGTCACGAACCCGGTGGCCGGTGGTCAGTCGTAGCCGCCGAACATGAACAGCGAGATCTGGTGGTCCGACGGGTTGGCCAGGCCGTGCAGGTTGCCGCCCTTCAGCAGCGCCAGGTGGCCCGCCCGCAGCAGGCGCACCTCGAAGCACCGGTCGCGGGCGTCGGGTTCGGCCCAGTCGCCGATCACCATCCAGCCCTCGCCCTCCAGCATCAGGAACGCCTCGGAGTTGTCCCGGTGCCGGTGCAGGCCGATGCCGCACCCGGCGTCCAGCACGTGCAGGTCCATGTACTCGACGGCCAGGAACGGCTCCTCGCCCGCGCCCTTGCGGCCGAAGCCGTCCAGGTTGTACGGCTCCAGCTTCCGCCCCAGCTCGCCCGAGCCGGTGAACCGGAAGTAGTTCGACAGCAGGTTGCGGTACTCCAGAAACCCGATGCCGCCGTGCGGGTTCGGGCTCCGGCCCACCTCCAGGAACGCGTCCCACCCGCGCACCACCATCTGGAACGCGAGCGTCACGGGCCCGACCTCGGCCGAACGGTCCGCGCTGCGCCACCGCAGCACGACCCGCAGCGGGCGGACGGGGTGCAGCAGGTGGTCGGGCGCGACCTCGCGGACGTCCCGGCCGTCCAACCCGGCACGGCCGAACGCGTCCGGCGCGCCACGTGCGAGGTCCGGGCGTGCTTGCAGGATCCCCAGCTTGAGCGACTGCCTGCCGCGCGTGCCGACCCGCGACTCCAGGTCGTCACCGCGGTAGCCCCACAGCTCCACGGCGTAACGCCCGCTGTCCGGGTCGTAAGGGGCTTCCACCTCGGCCCGGCCACCGCCCTCGACCTCCACCTCCACCAGCACCCGGTCGCCGAGCGAACCGCCGTGCGCCCGAGCCAGCGCGCTGTCCGGCCCGGCCCGGTAGGACAGGTGCAGGAACGGCCCGGTCCAGTCGCCGGCCAACGCCCACCCGCGCACCGCCCTGGTGTCGCCCAACCGGAAGTCGGCGACGTTCTGCTTCTGGAAGTCGGTCTTGAAGTCCTGCGCCGCAGGGTCGAGGACGTCGGTGTTCGGGCTGCTCGGCCCGTACAGCTCCAGCCACTCGTGCGGCAGCACGTACTGCAACGACGGCGTGGCGTAGCACTCCAGCTCGGCGGCGAGCCGGGTCTCCTGCACCACCGTGAGCAGCCGTTCCAGCGGGTTGTCCGACGAGTAGTCCGGCGTCGCACCGGGCTCGACGCGGCGCACGGCGTCACCTTGGGGAATCCGCACGGGGGTCACCTCCCATTCAGGGGTTCAGGGCTGGTAGAGGAACGCCACGAACTTCAACGGCTCGTCGCCGTCCGCGCGGATGCCGTGGATGCCGCCGCTCTTGGTGAACAGCGTGCTGCCCGGACCCACGGCCACCTCGCGGCACTGCTTGCGGCCGATGCCGTACACGTGCCGCTCGACGACCGGCTGGCCCGCCGCGGCCGGGTCGTCGTCCACCCCCAGGTAGGCCCGACCGCGGCCGGACACGACGTAGTACAGCTCCTCGGAGCCGATGTGGCGGTGCGTGCCCTCCACCACTCCCGGCGGGATCGTCACCTCGTGGAAGAACACCAGGTCGCCGCCCAGCTCGCGTTGCACGAGCCAGCGCATGTCCAGCACGTTGCCGTCGCCCGCCTCCGGGTTGTCCGCGTCCATCATCGCGTTGCGGTAGCGCACCGGTGGCACCTGCGCCGAGTCGGGGATGAACCACGCGCGCTGGTAGTCGAGCAGGTAGTTCAGGTCGCGCACGGTGTTCCGGTCCGAGGAGGGCGACGGGTCGCGCGGCTCCTGGTGCGAGCGCAGGAAGTTGTTGTCCCACTGGACGTCCGGCACGGGGTGGCCGGTGGGCGTGGTCATCGCCACCTCGCTGAACGCCACCTCCAGCCGGCGCAGCGCCTTGATGTCGACCAACGCCGACGACAGCGACGGCGGACGCGTGATCGGGGCGTTCGCGCCCATCAGCGGCAGCACCCGGTAGTCGTGGTGGGTGTGCTCGGGCGGCTCCAGCGTGTCCCACATCTCCACCGCGTACGCGTCCACCGCCTTGTCGTAGCGCAACGTCACCGTCGCGTCCGCCGTGAGCGCCGCGTCGTCCGGCAGCAGGCGCACCCACGCGTTCACCGAGGCGCCGAGGCGGCGTCCGCGTTCCCGCACCAGTTCGGTGAGCCGTCCGGCGCGGTACTCCAGGCGCAGCACGCTGCACAGCCGCGTGCCGTCGAGGTAGACGCTGCCCTTCATGGCGGTGATGTCCGGGCCGTTGCGGACCTCGTCCACGTCGTAGCGGTACCGGGGACTGCGCGAGGCGTGCAGGTAGCGCGAGTGGTAGATCCGGTCGGGGAAGAACACGACCCGGAAGATCTCGTTCTCCGGCTGGGTGAAGATGTCGTCGAACGCGGGGTCCATGGCCGTCACACCCTCGTGGTGAGCAGGTCGCCGACGCGGAAGGCGTTGGCCTGGATCGTCAGGGTGGGGTTCGCGCCGCCGGAGGTCGGCATGAACGACCCGTCGGTGACGTAGAGGTTGTCGAACAGCCACGCGCGGCAGTCCGGGTCGAGCACCGAGTCGGCCGGGTCCGTGCCGAACCGCGCGCCGCCCAGCACGTGGTTGGCGATGCGCCGCACGTCGTTGCCGACGTGGCCGTGCCCGATCACCTGCACGCCGTCGCCGCCGGCGGCGAGGATGCGGCGGCACTGCTCGGCCAGCACGTCCATCACCGCCCGGTCGTGGGCGTGCCAGCCCTTGTCGATGTGGGCGACGGGCCGGTTCCACTTGTCGCGCACGGTCGGGTGCAGCGTGATCCGGTTGGTGGGCAGCGGCAGCTGGTTGGCCATGAACGCCACCGACAGCTGCCGGCCGAAGTTCTCGGTCAGGTAGCCGTCGAACGCGTCACCGCGCATGTCCAGGTCGTACAGGTAGCCCTTCCACATCGTGTCCATGTCGTTGGCGGCCCACGTGCGCGCCATGCTGATCGGCAGCGCCGAGTCCGACGTGTTGTTGTAGATCGCGCCGCCCGCCCACAGGTTGTTGGCGCGCACGAACTCCGGCGCGGCGCACGCGTCGGTGGCCCAGTCCGAGTCGAGCGTGCGGGACTTGTCGTGGCGGCCCGGCACGCGGGCCGAGGCGCCGCCGAAGCAGTGCGTCAGGAAGTAGCGGCCGAGCAGGTCGTTGCCGTTGATCCGGGCGGCGAAACCGGCGTCCAGCGCGGCGGACAGCTGCAACAGCCGCACCGACTCGATCGCGCTGCACGCCACCACCACGACCGCGCCGCTCACCGTGCGCTCGCGGCCGAGCGGGTCGCGGTAGTGCACGGCGGTCACCCGCGAGCCCGTCGCGGACAGGTGCGTCACGGCGCAGTTCGCGCGCAACGAGAACCCCGGCTCGGTCGAGATCGGGTGCAGCAGCGAGACCCAGGTGTTGGACTTCAGGCCCAGCGGGTCGCCGTAGCGGTTCACGAACGCGGTCTTGATCGACTCGCGGTCCAGCGGCACCGTGCGCCCGCTCGGCACGTGGTCCTCCGTGATGACCGCCAACGGCGTGCGGTAGCGGCGGTAGCCGAGCGCGTCCATCCCGGTGGCGACGTGCGAGCTGATGCTGTTGGGCTCCAGCGGTTTCTGGTAGTGGTCCACGCTCACGGGCTTGAGCTGACCGTCGCGCGTGCCGTTGATGCCGACCAGGTCCTCGGCGCGGCAGTACCACGGCTCCAGCTCGTCGTAGCCGAACGGCCAGTCGCGCGCCTCCCTGGCGACGTCGCCGTTCCCGTCGTCGCGCAGGTCCGAACGCCCCTGGTTCACCGTGCGCAGCCGGAAGTCGTCGGGCGCGAAGCGCAGCGACACACCGCCGTACAGCTGCGTGCCGCCGCCCACGACCTGCGCCGTGTACCCCTCGATGGTGACCTTGTCCCGGCCGTCGACGTCGCGGTAGACGTGCGGCTCGTCGTTCAGGTCCGGCTCGACGTGGCTGGAGTAGAACGACGCGCCGGTGTTCGCCACGCCCTGGACGCGGAGCACCTTCTCCGCGCCGGTGGCGAACTCCTCGTCCCGCTTGAAGTCCGACAGGCCGTCGGGGCTGGTGTGCTGGGCGTGGAACAGCGGCCCCTTCTCCAGCACCAGCACGCGCTTGCCGGCCCGCACCAGCGTGTGGGCGATCGGCGCGCCTCCCGCGCCGCTGCCGATGATCACCGCGTCGAACGTCTCGTCGGCCATGGTCTCATCCCCGGTAGTCGGTGTTGCGGCCCAGCGGCGCTTCGAGCGCCGAGCGCCAGTCGAACTCGAAGCGCTCGGCGAGGTAGGCCCACGCCGCCGCGCCGTTGTTGCCGCCGTGCTTGGGGTGCGCGAAGGCGCCGGTCATCGCGTGGCGGCGGAGCAGGACCAGGAAGTGGCGCGGCTCGCCGTACCGCCCGGTGTCCCAGCCGGGGACGGCGTTCGTGGCCAGCTCGTCGTAGAGGTCCATGAACGCCTGCCTGCCCAGCTCGGCGGGCTCGCGGCCGGGGAAGCGGGCGCGCAGCACGCCGTCGACCAGCCGCAGGCACGTCTTGTAGTCGTCGAGGTTGTGCCGCTCCTCGCGGGCCAGCAGCTTGTCGATGAAGTTGACCACGCCGACCGACTCGTCCAGCAGGAACGCCAGCGGGAACTGCCGGTCGCGCTCGGAGCGGCTGAGCCGGTGGTAGAAGTCGCCCAGGAACCGCCGGTTCTCGGCGAGCTGGAACGGCAGCACCTGCGTGACCAGGCGTTCCAGCAGGCGCAGTTCCCAGCGGTCGAAGCTGATCGGCACGGCGCAGCCGTGGGTGAAGAACCGCGACCACTCCCGGCCGTCGTCAGTGCGCTGCCGCTGCGGGTTCACGGGGTCGAGCACGGACCGACCGTCCACGGCGAACCGGTAGCGGTGCACCTGTCCCTTGCCCACGCGCACGGTGACCGCCCACAGGCCCGTCGGCTCGTCCAGGAACCGGACCGGGCGCAGCGGCACGGGCGTGTGCAGGTCGCCGAACGTGCCCACCACGCCGACCTCGCGCGCCTGGTCGTCGCGGTGCGCGAAGGTGACGTCGTTGAAGCGGTAGGACGTCTCCGCCGACGAACCGTCCCAGTGCGTGTCGACCACCGGGAGGTGGAACGGCTCGGCCACGTCGCCCGCGTCGCGGGCGAGGAAGCGCGTGGTGTGGTTGAGCACGTACTGGTCGTCTCGGGCAACCCGCACGACGGGCATGGTCTTCACCCACCTGATGAGCACACGGGCCGCTGACCCGGTCGCGATCGGACGGCGCGGAGCAGAACGCGGCGCGCACTGGGGACGTCGCGCCGGGCCGGGCCGCGGTTAGCCGGGAGCCCTCGGATTCAGCGCTCCGGGTGAAAACCCCGGCTCCGCCGTAACGAATGACTTTCACGACTCGTCCGGGTCGCCCGGTTTTGTCGGTGGGCTCCGCCATGATGTCGGTCGACCGGATCTTCGGGGAGGGAGTCGCGGTGCGGACGCTGATGAGCGGCACGGCCTGGGCGGACTACGGGCAGCTCTACGTGGCGGGCGGCGAGGGTTCGTTCGGGATGGACGAGTGCTTCGGCGGCCAGGCCAACGGGTTGTGCGGTGGCGCGGTCCCCGGCACGTTGTTCCTGATGACCGGCACGAACGTCGGCGAGGTGGACTTCACCGTGGAGTCGCACGACCAGGCGCCGCCGGTGGGCGAGGAGTGGGAGGACGTGGTCGAGGTGTCCTTCCGCCCCTCTGGGGCCACGGCGCTCTACAGCTGGGCGTACGAGAACTCCTGGCCGTTGGACGGGTTGACGCCGGGCGACTACCGCGTCCGCTACTGCGCGGTGGGGATGGACGACGCGCGCGCCGCGGATCCGCCGAGCCCGTCGCGCGAGCGCTACCTGCTCCAGTTCTGGCCGGCGCCGCCCGAGCCGGACCGGGTCGTCCGGCGGACCAGCGAGCACGCCGCCTACTGGCACCGCTACGCCGCCCGGCAGCCACCGCCACCGACCGCCGAGGAGAAGGCCGAGGCGTTGCGCCGGGCGCGCGAGGAACAGGACCGCGCCGCCGCGCGGGCACGACTGGAGGCGGAGGAACGGCGGTGGGGCGGGCGGCTGCCCCCGGAAGGGCTGCGCCGGCTGCGCGGGATCCCGCTGCTGGTGGTGGGGCTGGACCGCCCGTTGGGCGAGGCGATCGCCGAGGCCGGTCCGGCGGTCCAGCGGGACGTGGCCCGCTGGGCGGCCCGGCGTGCGTTCACCGAGGCCCGGCTGGCCGAGGTCGACTGGATCGCGCCCGCCCTGGCCGCGATGGACCGGGGCGAGCCCTTGCCGCCACCGTTCGCCGACGGGGCGCCCGCCGAGCTCGTGGACTCCCTGCTCGCCGACGGGCGGATCACGCCGGAGGTGACGACCTCGTTGGACGGCAAGCGCGACGTCCTGCAACAGGCGATGGCCCTGCCCGCGCTCTTCGCCGCGCACGGGGAAGATCCGTTGCGGGCCGCGCTGGAGGCGCTGTGGGCGGGCGTCCTGACGTTCGGCCACGGTCGCCACGGCGCCCTGTTCGCCGAGCTGCGCGAGTCCTTCCCCGACCTCGCCTGAACCGGACCGACCACTTCGAGGAAAGGAGTTCACCGGTGCGGACGCTGGTGAGCGGCGCTTGGGTGCACTACAGCCAGGTCTTCGTCGAGAGCGGCGACGTGACGGGCAGCCCGGCGGGCTTCGGCGGCCAGGTCAACGGGTTGTGCGGCGCCGCCATCCCCGGTGCGCTGGCCGTGGTCACCGGCCTGCACACCGGTGACGTCGACTTCACCGTGGAGCTGCACGACCGGCCGCCGCCGCTGGACGACGACTGGGAGGACGTGGTCGAGGTGTCGTTCCGCCCCGCCGGGCCCGCGAACCTGGTCGCCTTGGGCGGCGAGCAGTGGTGGCCGTTGGAAGGGCTGGTCGAGACCGACTACCGGGTCCGGTACTGCGCGACCGGGATGGACGAGGGCCACCTCATGATCTACCGGGAGGACGACGAGCCGTCGACCGAGCGCTACGTGCTCCAGTTCTGGCCCGCCCCCGCCCGAGCCGGACCGGATCGTCAAGCAGACCAGCGCCCAAGCCGCCTACCGGCACCAGCACGCCAGTGAACAGCCGCCTCCCCCGACCCCCGAGGAGAAGGCCGAAAGCGAGCGCCGGGCGCGGGAAGAACGCGAACGGGCCTCCGCACGGGCACGTCTGGAGGCGGAGGAACGCGAGTGGGGCGGGCGGCTGCCCGGCGAGCGGTTGAGACGACTGCGTGGCACGGCGCTGAGCCTCGCGTCGGTCGATCGGTCCCTGGTGGACGCGCTCGCCGGGGCGGAGCCGGCGGTCCAGCGGCAGGTGGCCCGCTGGGCGATCGGGCGTGCGTTCGCCGAAGCGGGGCTCGCCGAGGTCGACTGGATCGCACCCGCCCTGGCCGCGATGGACCGCGGCGAGCCCTTGCCACCGCCGTTCGTGGACACCTTCCAGCCGTGGGACCGCATGATGGCCGACCCGCGGGTCCCCCAGACGGTGGTGACCACGCTGGACGGCCGCCACGACAACTTCAGCCAACAGGCGATGGCCCTGCCCGCGATCTTCGCCGAACAGGAGTCGGACCCGATGGTGGCCGCTTTCGACGCGGTCTGGTCGAGTGTGGCCACCTACGGACCCGGGCGGTACGACGTGCTGTTGCGGGAACTCCGCGAGGCCTTCCCCGCCATTTCGTGACGTGCGTCAGTCCTGAATGCTGATGAACGGGTCCCAGTAGTAGTAACCCAGCTTCGCACCCGTGTGGTCGAGGATCATGAAGCTGAAGTGGTAGGTGACCGACCCCGTTTCCAGGACGGTGCACTGCCAGTAGAAGCTGTTGATTTTCTGGGTGGTCGGGTCCAACGGGTCGTGGCTGTTCGGCAACGGCTCGTTGACGACCACCGATTTCGGCTCGGGCGTGTCGATCAGGTTCGCCCCCGACGAGGCGTCGAACTTGTAGAGGACGCTCGTGTACTTGGAGTTCAGGGACAACGTCGTCTCACGCCACCTGATGATGTCGTCCGGCGACGCCTTGACGGTCAACTCGCTGCCCGGAGAGCCGATGATGTGGTCCTGCCGCGCGGTCATGTAGATCAGGTCGCTGCTGTCGGGAATCGCCGTCGGCCGGTCCGGGTCGGAGTTCTTGCCGTAATTCTCGATAATGGTTTCGGCGTCGATGACGATGAGCACGTTGATGAAATCCGACATACCCCAGTTCCTCCTGTCGCCCACCGGTAGATCCGTTGCCAACAATTCCGCACCCGCGCCTCGGGCGTCAATCGTCCGTACCAGTGATGCCATTCGACTCGCGCCGCCCGCGCCCGACCAACCGGAATATCCGAATTCTCGACGCCGTGGACTGCGCGCGTCACCCCGTTGCGCCAGGGAAATTCTACGGAAAGTAGAGCCACCCGCACGTGAAGCCGGAAAAGGAGCATTGGACGACTCGACCGCACGCGCGACGGGCGGGCGTTACCCGAGCGGGCGGGCGCCCCGCAGGAATTGGTCGACGGCGGTCTCCACGAGGCCGTCGAGCAGCTCGGGCTTGACGATGTTGCCGTTGATGATCGTGGCGATGCCCTGGAGGGTCGCGAACAGCACGATCCCGATCCGCTCGGGGTCGCCCGCTTCGAGCGCGCCCTGTGCCTGCCCTTGTCGGATCAGGTCGTCCATCAGCCGGAACGGCGCCTCGGCCGCCTCGACGATCCGCTCCGCACCCGGCCGGTGCTTGCTGCTGTACATCAGTTCGAGGAGCGCGGCGTTCTCGGTGGCGAACCGGGTGTAGGCCGTCATCGTCGCCCGCACGCGGGCCGGGAACTCCTCGCCCGCCTCCGCCAACGCGGTGCGCAACCCGGCGTCCAAGCGGGCGAACCCGGATACGGCCAGGGCGTCGAGCAGCGCTTGGCGGTCCGGGAAGTGGCGACGCGGTGCGGCGTGGCTGACGCCGATCTCCCTGGCCAGGTCGCGCAGCGACAGCTGGTCCGCGCCGTGCTCGCGCAAGCCGCGCTCGGCCGCGTCGAGCAGCGCGGTGCGCAGGTTCCCGTGGTGGTAGGGCCGCTCCGGGGTCGCTTCGGGCACCGGGCCACCCTAGCGAACGGTGTTTTCGTTGACAACATAGTTGTCAGTGCCTACTTTGTAGCTCATGACAACATTCAGCGCCTCGGACGTCCCTCCCCTGCCCGGCCGCACCGTCGTCGTCACCGGAGCGAACAGCGGGATCGGTCGCGTCGCCGCCCGCGTGCTCGCCGCCAAAGGGGCACGGGTCGTGCTGGCCGTGCGCGACCCCGAGAAGGGTCGGGAGGCCGCCGCCACCATGGCCGGGCGGGTGGAGGTCCGGCGGCTCGACCTCGCCGACCTCTCCTCGGTCCGCGCGTTCGCCGACGACCTCACCGACCCCGTCGACCTGCTGATCAACAACGCGGGCGTGATGATCCCGCCGCTCACCCGCACGGCCGACGGTTTCGAGCTGCAGTTCGGGACCAACCACCTCGGCCACTTCGCGCTCACAAACCTGCTGCTGCCGCGGATCCGGGGCCGCGTCGTCACCGTCTCGTCCAACGCCCACAAGGTGGGCTCGATCGACTTCGACGACCTGAACCGGGAACGCAAGCCGTACCGGGCGATGTCGGCCTACGCGCAGTCCAAGCTCGCGAACCTGCTGTTCACCTCGGAGCTGCAACGGCGGCTCACCGCGGCCGGCTCACCGGTGATCGCGACCGCCGCGCACCCCGGCCTGGCGACCACGAACCTGCTGAAGCCCGACGGTCGGCGACGCGTGCGCGAACTGGCGCAGAGGGCCGCGACCGGCCTGCTCGCCCAGAGCGAGGACGACGGCGCCCTGCCGACGCTCTACGCGGCCGTGGCCGACATCCCGGGCGACAGCTACGCGGGCCCGAGCGGTTTCCTGGAGGGACGCGGCGCGCCGAAGCTGGTCGGCCGCTCGGCGAGGGCGCGGGACGCCGGGACGGCACGCCGCCTGTGGGAGGTCTCCGAGAAGCTGACCGGAGCCGTCTTCCCCCGACCCTCCGAGCACCCCGCCTAGCCGGGTCGAACGGGTTGGCGCAGCACCGTCCTGAGCTTCTCGGGCGCGGTCTTGCGGGGGTCGCCGACGTAGACCTCGTGGTGCAGCCCGGTCATCCGCAGCCCGTTGGCCTGGAGCCACTCGTCGTGGAGCCTGGCCAACACCGGCCCTTCGTCGTCGTAGGACCCGATGTGCAGGACCTGGGCGCTGGTCCCCTCGTGCAGGACCTCCCGGCGCAGACCGTCGACGGCGGGGAGCTCCTTCTTCGCCGACGCGACCCGCTTGGCGTCCTCGATCGCCTCCTCGGTGATCCAGTCCGGTTGGCTGATGAGCATCCGCCAGTGCCAGGAGTCCTTGGCGCGGGCGGTGAAGACCGCCGGGTCGTCCGCCCACCACAGCCCTTCCAGCGGCGCGACGACGAGGTCGCGGCCCTCGCGCTTGCTCGCGAACTTGATCGTGTAGGCGACGGAGTAGAGCGCTTGGACGGCGTCGGCGTACTCGGCGCTGGTGTTGGGGTCGCCGCGACCGTCGACGGCGATGAACTGCTGCTCGGGCACGTCGACGAGCGCCCAGTCGGTGTTCTTGGGCGCGTAGAGCTGCTTGAGCTCCCGCTTGACGTCGTAGCGGTCCGGGCTCATCGTCCGCCGTCCTCCTGGTCGGGTGAATCGGTCAGTTCGGCCTGGTAGGCGGCCAGCCAGTGCTGTTCGGCCGTCAACTGGGCCAGCGAGTAGTCGAAGATCGCCCGGGCGAAGCGGGGCGCGTGCGGCTGGGCGGCGACGGCCGCGCGGAGCTCGGCGATCTTCTCCGCCACCGAGGCGGCACGGTGGGCGAGGGCCGCGCGGAGCCGTTCGGGCGGGATGACGGGCTGGTTCGCCAGCCCGACGAGGACGCGCGGGAACACCGGCCGCAGCTCGGCCACCGCCGCTTCGGCCGCCCGCGCGCACGCCCGGCGCCCCTCCTCGGTCGGGCCGAAGACCTTGCGGGCCCTGCCCCGGCCGGACGCCCGCGGGTCGACCTCCGCCACCAGGCCGCGGTCGCGCAGCTTGCCCAGCAGGTAGTAGATGGAGCTGAACCCGATCTCGGTCCACTCCCTCATGCCGCGGGCGGTGATCACCTCTTCCAGCTCGTAGCCGTGCCGGGGTCGTTCGACCAGCAGACCCAGCAGGGTCAGTTCGGCGGGGGTCAGCTCCGAGGGCACCCACCTATTCTAGTACTAGAATAAGGCCTGCGGAACCCGACGGTCGCGTTCACCGAGCACCACCGCCGGCCCCGGAGACAAACTGGACGGACGACCTCGTGGCACGGGAGGGATGCCCCGGTGAAGACCCGAACGACCGCCGTGCTCGCCGTGTGCGTCGCCGCCGGTCTCGTCGCGAGCCTGGTGCTCCTGCGGCGGTCCGGCCCGGACGCGCCGTCGTCCTCGTCCGGCACGCCGACGACCGGGGCGGACGTGCGGGTCGGCGTCCGGATCAGCGATCGCGAGGCCGAGCAGGGGTGGTTCCTGATGGCGTCGCAGGACGTGGCCCGGCGGACGCCGCCCGAGGACGTCTCGGACTGCCGCGCCTTGCACGCCTGGGCGTTGCGGGAGGGCGCGCTCCCCGTCGGCGACGCCGCGCACACCGTCACCTTCTCGGCGGACCGCCGCACCACGATCGAGAGCACCTACATGCGGGTCGTGCCGGACCCGACGCCCTACCCCGGTGAGCACGCGCCCGTGGTCCGGCTCGTGTGCCTGCCCCGCCCCGGCGCCACGCCCCCGTTCCCGGAACCGGCCGAGGCGCGCTTCCGCGTCAACAGCGGCTCCGGGCCGGTGACCTTCGAGGAACGGCACCAGGTCGAGCCGGGCGCCGACGCCGGGTTCGACGTCGTGCTCGACCTGACCGGCACGACCGGCCCGTTCGCCTACCGCGTCGAGGTCGGCGTCGCCGAGGGCGGCGAGTTCCGCATGGTCCCGGTCAACGGCGGCGACGACGTGTTCTTCGCGACCGAGGACGGCGGCGGCATGGGGTACCGGCCCGCGACGACCACGTGGACGATGAGCCCCACCCGCACCCGGACCGACTGCCCGGCGGTGACCGATCCGGGCCCGAACCAGGAGCCCGCGTGCACGAACTGAACGAGCAGGTCAAGGCACGGCTGCTAGCGCCGACCTTCTGGCACGTGGCCACGCTGAACCCGGACGGCTCGCCGCAGGTGACGCCCATGTGGGTCGACCTCGTCGGCGACCACGTCGTGTTCAACACCGCGCTCGGCCGCGTGAAGGAGGAGAACCTGCGCCGCGACCCGCGGCTGTCCCTGTCCTGCGTGAGCACCGAGAACCCGTACGACCGGATGGAGATCCGGGGTCGCGCGGTCCGGTTCGTCGTGGGCGACGAGGCCGAGCGCGGCATGGACCTGTTGGCGCGCAAGTACCTCGGGACCGAGCGGTTCGAGTGGCGGATCCCCGGCGAACGGCGGGTGATGGTGCTGGTCGAGCCCACCCGCGTGCGGCACACCGTCGGCGTCGAACCGTTCCGGCGCGGCATCCTGCCGGAGGGCTGAGTGGTGACACCCGGACGCGCCCGCCTTCGATAGCGCTAGCCTTTCGGGTGATCCGCACACCGTGCCGTGGGAGAGCTGGACACCCTTCGTGACCTACACAGCCGAGATCAGCCGCGCCAACCCGTCCTGCTTCGTGTTCCTGGTCGACCAGTCGGCGTCGATGAACGACCCGATCGGCGGCGGGAGGCAGCGCAAGGCCGACGTGGTCGCCGACGCGCTCAACCGGCTGCTCGCCGAGCTGAGCGTGAAGTGCGCCAAGGAGGAAGGCGTCCGCGACTACTTCCACGTCGCCGTCATCGGCTACGGGCACGCGGTCGGCTCCGCGTTCACCGGCCCGCTCGCGGGGCGCGACCTCGTGCCGCTCAGCCAGGTCGCGGAGAAGCCGGCGCGGGTGGAGAAGCGGACCAAGAAGGTGCCGGACGGCGCGGGTGGCCTGGTCGAGACGACGACCCGCTTCCCGGTCTGGGTCGACCCGGTCGCCCACGGCGCCACGCCGATGTGCCGCGCGCTGGCCTCGGCCGAGTCGCTGGTGTCGGACTGGGTGTCCCGGCACCCGGACGGCTTCCCGCCGATCGTGCTCAACCTGACCGACGGCGAGTCCACCGACGGCGACCCGGCCGGCGCCGCGTGGGGCGTGCAGACGCACGTCACCGCGGACGGCGCGGCGCTGCTGTTCAACCTGCACGTCTCCGCCGCCGACGCGGTGCCGGTGACGTTCCCCGACACCGACGGCGCGCTGCCGGACGCCTACGCGCGCACCCTGTTCGGCATGTCCAGCCTGCTGCCGCCCCACATGCGCTTCTACGCGCTCCAGCAGGGCGTGCCGGCCGGCGACCTGGCGCGCGGGTTCGTCTACAACGCCGACATCACCTCGCTCGTGCAGTTCCTGGACATCGGGACCCGTGCGACGGACCTGCGCTGAGCAGCGGCATGGTCACCTCTTCCCTCCGCGTGCCCAAGCAGGGCAACACAGCGCGGGAATGCGAGGACGCCGCTCACGTCGAGGCGGCGCCGGACGGACCGGTGCTGGCGGCCGTGGCCGACGGCGCGTCGGAGAGCCTGCTCGCGGGCGAGTGGGCCGACCTGCTGACGCGGACCACCACCGACGCCGCGCGGGACGACGACTGCGCGCTGCGGGACGTGGACCGGTTCGCCGCGGCGCTGGTGCGCGCCGGGGAGGCGTGGGGCGAGTGGCTCGCGGACTACGTGGCCGCGCGCGAGGCCGACGACCGCCCGATCGCCTGGTACGAGCAGCCCAAGCTGGACCGCGGCCCGCACGCCGCGGTGCTCGCCGCGCGGTTCGACACCGAGCCGTCCGGGTCGACCCGGTGGGATGTCGCCGCGTTGGGTGACAGCTGCCTGTTCCACACCCGCGACGACCGGCTGCTGCGCGCGTTCCCGATCGAGTCGGCGGAGGCGTTCGACAACGCGCCGGGCCTGGTCAACGCGTTCCAGCGCGACCACGAGCTGCTGGCCCGGCACGTGCGGACGGCGTCGGGCACGGCGGAACGCGGCGACGGGTTCTTCCTCTGCACGGACGCGCTCGCGGCCTGGTTCCTGCGGGCGGCGGACCGAGGTGACCGACCGTGGCAGCTGCTGGCGAAGTTCACGCGATCCAGTGATCTCGACGGGCTCACGGCCTGGTTGGCGACCGCACGGGCGGAGGGGTTGATGCGCAATGACGACGTCACCGTCGTCCACGTCGACCTCGGGTGACGGGCCCGCCCGCGCGTGGCCGTCGGGCGCGACCTACGTCGAGGCGTTGCAGGACACCGCGTTGTGCTTCCGCGGCATGGACCTCGCCGGGGCCGACGTGCGGGTCGACGCGTTGGGCCGCCCGCGCGCGATCTCCGGCAACTTCGCCGGCGTCTTCTCGGTCACGGCCACCGACGGCACCCGGTACGCGATCAAGTGCTTCACCCGCGAGGCGCCGGAGCAGGCGGCCCGCTACCGCGCCGTCGGCGAGCACCTGGCGCGCCTGGACGACGACTGGGCGGTCGGCTTCGACTACCTCGACCCGGGCATCCTCGTGGAGGGCGTCTGGCGCCCCGTGCTGCGGATGGAGTGGGTGGAGGCGGTCAACCTCCTGCGCTGGATCGACCGGCACGTCGAGGACTCCGCGGCCGTCTCGCGCGTCGCCGAGCGGTTCGCCGACCTGGTCGACCGGCTCGCCGCGGCGGGCGTCGGGCACGGCGACCTCCAGCACGGCAACCTCCTGATCACCGCCGACGGCTCGATCAAGCTGGTCGACTACGACGGCGTGTACGTGCCCGCGCTCGCCGGGCTGCCCGCCGCCGAGACCGGGCACCGCAACTACCAGTCGCCCGACCGCACCGCGGCCGAGTTCGGCCCGGAGGTCGACCGGTTCTCGTCCTGGGTGGTCTACCTGTCGCTGGTGGCCCTGGCGACCGACCCCTCGCTGTGGCGGCAACTGCGCGACGAGGACGCCGAGCACCTGCTGCTCGCCGAGTCCGACTTCGTCGACCCGGCGGGCTCGTTCCGGCTCGCCACGCTGACCGGTCACCCCGACGCGCGCTTGCGCGGGCTCGCCGAACGCTTCCAGGAGATCCTGCTCCACCACCGCGCCGCTCCCCCGCCGCTCGAACGGCTCGGCGACGTGGAGCCATCGGGCGGGAATTTCGCAGCCGTGGAGCCAGTCGGCCCCGGCCTGCCCTCGTGGCTGGCGGAACGCCTCGAACCGCACCTGCCCGCGCCGCCACCCGCGGTGCGGTTCGGCCGTCGCCCGGCCTCGCTGGCCGCACTGACGTGGGTGCTCGCGGTGCTGCTGCCGTTCGGCGGGGCGGCGGCGATCCTGGTGGACGAGGCGCTCGCGGTCGCGGACGTGTCCGCGGTGCTGGCGTGGGCGGCGGCCACGGCGGCGGGTTACCGGCGTCAGCCCGAGTCCACCCGCGCCCGTGCCGCGCGGGCCGAGCGCAACCGGCTCGCCGACGCCCGCCTGGCCGCCGCCGCCCACGCCACGCGGGTCGACCGGGAGGCCCGGCAGGTCGCCGAGGCGAGTGAGCGGGCCAAGGCGGAGCAGGACCGGCGGCGCCGGGACCTGCAGCAGTGGCACGACGAACGCCTCCGCGCGCACCAGCGGACCGTGAAGGAGCACCTGGACCGGATCGACCGCGACCGGCAGGGATCGGCGGCCCGGATGCACCTGGAGGAGCAGCGGTTGCTGGTCCGGCGGCAGAAGGCGCACCTGCGCGCGGAGCTGGCGAAGTTCCGCCTCGCGACCGCCGGCGTCGAGGGCGTCGGGCCCCAGCAGATCGCCAACCTCGAAGCGGTCGGCATCCGCACCGCGGCCGATTTCGTCGGCGTCCGCTACGAGGCGGACGGCCTCGACCGGGTGGCGATCTTCGTCCTGGTCGACGGTCGCGCCGTGAGCGCCGCGCGGGTCGGCGAGGTGTCCGCGGTGCTCATCGACCAGTGGCGGGAACGGCGGACCGCCGAGGCCGAGGCCGATCGACCCACCACGCTGACCCCGGTGGAGCAGCGGGCGCTGCGGATCCGGTTCGCCGCGGAACGGGCCCGGCTCGACACCGAGCACCGGCAGGTGCTGGCCGAGGCCGAGACGAGGGTCGCCGAGCTGCGGGCCGAGCTGCGCGCCGGACAGGTCGCCCTCGCCGACGAGATGAGGACCGCCAACACGACGACCGCGCACACCCGCGTGGACCACGACCGGTCGGTGGCCGAAGCCGCCGTGCGCCTCGAACGTGCCGAGCGGGCCGCCGCCGAGGGCGTCACGCGCGCCGACGCGTTCCGGCCCATCACCTACCGCCGGTACCTCCGCTTCCTCCTCACCGGCCGGAACTGACGCCTCCGCCACCGCGTCACGGGTCGGCGACCCGTGACCGCCGCGCGCGTCCGGCGAGCGCCAAGTGAGACCGCGAACTGAACCGAGACGCCGAGATTCATTGACACGTTTCGGCGGTCTGCTCGAAACTTTAGGAAGACCGCACCGATCGTCGTTCGGTGTTCTCGTCTCCACACCTCGTCTCAAAGGAGAGCCCTGGTGATCATCAGTTCAGGCCGCTTGAGAGTCCGCGCGGCGGTGCTCATGTTGGCGATAGCGACGTTGGCGCTGGCCGGGACGTTGACGGCGGTGGCGCGGTCGACGACCGCGACCGCGGCGGCGTCGGGTGATGTGGTGGCG
>NZ_JBVJVK010000026.1:0-48908 GCF_055603705.1 Actinosynnema sp. NPDC037264
GCCCCCCCCGTTCTCCCCCCCCCCCCCCCCCCCCCTCCTCTTCCCCCCCCCCCCCCCCCCCCCCCCCCCCCCCCCCCCCCCCCACCACCGGTCAGCGGCCGACCTCCTGCGAGACCCAGGAGGAGACCGCCGAGCAGTAGTCCCGCGCGTTGGGCGCGAGGTTCATCGAGTGGCCGTAGCCGGACAGCGCGCAGGCCCTCAGCGGACTGCGGAAGTACGGCGCCTCGGCCGCGCGCAGCGTCTCCGACGTCGAGCAGTCCGTGGCCCGGTCCAACTCCAGCACTTGTCCATCCCGCCAGGAATTCGCCGGATCGGCGGCCAGTGCGGTCATCGTCTCCGAATACCGGGTGAGCGGACGGCGGTGGAAGGTGGGTTGGATCATCCGCGGTGGCCGGCGGTGGAATTCGCCGTCGGTGCTGACCAGGCCGTTCCCGAACGCCAGCCGCAGTTTGTCGATGAAGAGGCCCTTGTCGAACTTGTCCGTGTCGCCGGTGAGCACTTGGTGCGCCAATTTTGCGGTGGTGACGAAGTGCAGCGGTAGTTTGCCCTGGTAGACCCGCACGACCCAGCCGTGGGTCCGCAGCTCGGTGGTGAAGGCGAGCCGTTGTCGCAGGATGGCGGCGGTGTGCCCGAGCAGCGGTAATCGCCCGGGAACCGTGGGCACCTCGGTTTTCCCGGCATTCGCACTGGCGGTCATCGGCGTGCACTCTATGCGCCGTTCGGAGCCCGGCGGGATCGCGCATTGGAGTCAAGTTGGTCGAATCCGCTGGTGCCCGTGCGTCGCGAGCGGTTGGATGTTCTGGTCCGCCCGTCCCCTTGACCGATTCGCGAAAGCCCGGAGCGCGCCATGACCGACTTGGACTGGGTGCCCGAGGGCATCGACACCACAGTGCCGAGCGTGGCCAGGACCTACGAGGACGACACCCTGGTCTGGGCGGGCGTCGGCCGCAAGCCGGAGCCGGACCGTGAGCCGGTAGCCGGGGGTCGGTGATGACCGCCGCGCTACCGCAGGACGCGGACGGGCTGCGGGCCCGGACGAAGCTCGCGAAGAAGTGGGCCTACCTGCTCAGCTCCCGCACGTTCGTCCCGCTCACCGCCGTCGAGCTGGAACGGCAGCTGCTCGGGCTGGTCGAACGGCTGTGCGCGGGCGTGGCGACCGAGTCGCTGGCGCAGCGCGCGGGCCACGAGGTCGGCGACGCGCTGGTCGACCTGAACTGCACCACCGCCGAGGCGCTGCGGGTCTCGGTGGAGATCGTGAGCAAGGGCCTGCTCGGCATGCCCTCCCTCGCGCCGCCGGACAAGGTGCGCGAACGCGTGGTCGACGTGATCGCCTCGCTCTCGGCCGGTTTCGTCGACAAGACCCGCGCCACCGTGCTGACCCAGCAGGAGCAGCTCGGCCGCTCGCTGTACAAGGCGATGCGCGAGGCGCAGGTGGAGCTCCAGTACGGCGAGGCCAGGTTCGAGCTGCTGGAGCACCACCTGTCCACCGGCATCGCGACGGCCGACCCGGACGGCAGGCTGGTGCGCTCCAACGGCGCGCTGGCCCGGATCGTGGACCGCCCGCCCGCCGAGCTTGCCGGGTCGTCGCTGTTCGAGCTGGCGCACCCGGACGAGCGGACGGCGTTGCGCGCCGAGTTCGCGGAGCTGGCCGACGGCGGCACGGGGTCGGTCACCCAGCCGCGCCGGCTGCTGCGCGGCGACGGCGAGCCGGCCTGGGTGATGCTCACGCTGTCGCCGTTGCGCCGGTTGGAGGGCCACGCCCAGGTGATCGTGCTCGCCGAGGACGCCACCGACGTCAACCTGCTGCAAGGCCAGCTCAACCACCAGGCGCTGCACGACGTGCTGACCAGGCTGCCCAACCGCCAGTACTTCACCAGCAGGCTCGAGCAGGCGCTGCGCACGGCCGATCCCGGCACGGGCGTCACCGTGTTCCACCTGGACCTGGACGGCTTCTCGCGGATCACCGGCGGCCTCGGCCGCGAGGTCGGCGACCACGTGCTCAAGGTCGTCGCCGGCCGGCTGGGCGCGGTCGTGGCCGAGGAGAACGCGATGGTGGCCCGGTTCGGGCACGACGAGTTCGCGATCCTGATCGAGAACACCCCGACCACCCCCGACGTGGTGACCACGATCCGCCGGATCAACGACCTGTTGTCCGCGCCGTTCGACTCCGGCGGCAATCGGGTGGCGGTGTCGGCGACGATCGGCGTGGTGCACCGGCCGCCGCGCGACTCGGCGCCCTCGGACCTGCTCGACTCGGCCGACCTGACGTTGCGGCGGGCCAAGGGCAACGGGCGCAGGCAGTGGGAGCTGTACGACCCGGCGCGGGACGGTCGGGACCGGCGCGCGTTCAGCCTGGCCGCGACCATGCCCGGCGCGTGGGAGAACGGCGAGATCACGGTGCTGTACCGGCCCGTGGTGCGGCTGGCGGACGGGCGCGTGGAGTCGGCCGAGGCGGTGCTGCGGTGGGACCACCCGACGGCGGGCGCGCTGCCGCACGAGCAGTGCCTCGCCCTGGCCGAGGACACCGGGCTGATCGTGCCGCTGGGCACGTGGGCGCTGCGCGCGGCGTGCGAGCAGGCCCGGTCGTGGCGGCGGGAGCGGGGCCGCGACCTGCCGGTGCGGTGGGCGTTGACGCCGAGCCAGGCGGCGGACCCGGAGCTGCACGCCGTGGTGCGGGAGGCGTTGTCCGACACCGGGTTGCCCGCGTCGTCGTTGCGGCTCGGCGCGCCCGGTCAGGCGTTCTCCGGCGAGCGCGGCGACGCGGCCGACACGCTGAGGTACCTGGTCGAGGACGGGGTGGGCGTCGAGGTGGAGGACTTCACCGCCGCGCCGGACGACCTGGCGCGCCTGCTCGACGGCGTGCCGGTGCGGGCGGTGCGGATGGCGCGGTCGCCCGCCACGCGACCGGGAACGGCGGTGGCGCGGGCGTTGGCCGGTGTGCTGGAGGTGGTGCGTGACGCCGGCGTCGGGGTGACCGCCGCCGACGTCACGACACCGGAACAAGCCCGGTGGTGGCGGGAGGTGGGTGCGGACACCGCGTCCGGTCCCCTGTTCGCTCCCGCCGGTCCACCGGACGTGATCACCCGATAGCGCAAGTCAACGCAGGCGCTGTCGGGGAGCCGCTGGCGAGGTACCCGAACGTGACGCTCTCCCCCGGCTTGATCGCCGAGTTCCACGAGACGTTCCTGGCCGTCGCGGTCGTGCCGTCGGTGGTGATGGTCGCGCCCCAGGCGTGCCGGACGTGCCCGTTCGGGAACGGCCAGCTCACCCGCCAGCCCGCGGACGGCGAGTTCTCCTGGTGCCGCACGGTGATCTCGACGTGGTACCCGGTGCCCCACTGCGCCACCACGCGCATGGTCGCGGCGCAGTCGCCCTGGGTCGTCTTGAAGTCCGGCAGCTCGTCGAGGGTGATCACGTTCGCGTGGTCGTACACGCGGTGCACGAAGTCGCGCGGGTTGACCACGCCGTCCTGGATGAACGAGCCGCTCCAGGTGACGAACCAGGACCAGCGGGCCTCGTAGGCGCGGACCAGGTCGGGGTCCGGGATGGAGCCGACCTCGCCCAGGGCGACGAGCTTGCGGTCCTCGCCGAGGTCGACCAGCTTCTCGTACGGGCCGATGACCGGACCGTGGTCGCCCTGCGGCGGGTACGAGTCCATGCTGACCACGTCGACGACGTCGGCGCCGGGGTACCAGTCGGGCGAGACGGAGTTCCAGACCCAGATCAGGTTGTGCAGGCCGTGGTGGCCGACCAGCCGCTGGTGCAGCAGGCGGTAGAGCTGCTTGGCCGGGCCGGGCCCCTTGGCGCCCCACCAGAACCAGCCGCCCTCGGCCTCGTGCAGCGGTCGCCACAGGACCGGGACCTTGACGTCGGCGAGGCGCTTGAGCTGCACGGCGATCGCGTCCATGTCGCGGATCAGCAGCCGGTAGTCGGTGGAGGTCGGGTCGGCGAGGGCGGCGGCGAGGTCGAAGGTGGTGGCGTCGGTGTAGAAGCCGCGCCACCACTCCTTGCCCGGCTGGTCGATCAGGCCGGACGGGGCGTTCCAGTGCCAGGCCAGGGTGACGATACCGCCGCGCTGGTCGTAGGCGAGGGCGTGGTCGACGTCGCGGCCGACGGTGCCGCGCTCGACCCGGCTGGGCGAGTAGTCCATCAGGTCGTAGCCGCCGATGGCGGGCGCCTCGCCGATGTTCTGCTCGACCCAGTCGATGCTCGCCTGGTCCTGCTGACCCGACAGGATGTTCTCGCCGTAGTTGTCGGCCAGGTAGCGCATCAGGCCCTTGGCCTCGGTGGTGGCGGCCGGGTCGGTCAACGCGCCGGTGACCTGGTGCGGGCCGCGCGGCGCGCTGGGCGTCACCTTGATGGCGTCGATCAGGTACCAGCCCCAGTTGTTGGTGATGGTGACCGTGTTGTCGCCGGGGACCAGCAGCACCTTGCCGGCCGGGATGGACGTGAACGTCGGGTGCTCGGGGAACTGCACGTCGCCGAGGCCGCTGCCGTTGAGGGAGAGCGACGCCGTCTTCGCGCCGTACGGGGTGGCGTAGAGGATCGTGAGGTCGTGCAGGCCGCCGGGGCTGTCCGGGATCGTGATGGTCACGTTGTCCGTGCCGGTGTCGAAGCCCGCCACGTAACCGCGACCGGAGAAGCCGGCCACGCTCGACTCGACCACGGTGCCGTTCAGCTCGCCGTCCTCGGCTTCGTGGACGCCGGGCGCGGGAGGTGCGCTGGGGGTCACCTTGATCGCGTCGATCAGGTACCAGCCCCAGCCGGTGGTGAAGGTGACCGTGTTGTCGCCCTCGGCCAGCAGCAGCTTCGCGCCGGTGGCCTCGGTGAAGCCGGGGTTCTCGGCCAGCGCCACCTCTCCCACGGAGGCGCCGTTGAGGGAGACGGCCGTCTGCTTCGGGCCGTAGGGCGCGGCGTAGCGGACGGTGAGGTCGTGCAGCCCGCCGGGGCTGTCCGGGATCGTGATGCTCACGTGGTCGGCGGCCTCGTCGAACCCGCCGACGTAACCGGCGCCGGAGAAACCCTCGACGGACGTCTCGACCACGACGCCGGACAGGGCGCCGCCCTCCGCCTCGATCCACTCGCCCGGCGCCGCCGCGGCCGGTGGGGCGAGGGTCAGGGCTATCAGCGAGACGAGCAGTAACAACCTCACGTCGTTGGTCCCTTCACCGCCGTTGGC
Organism: Actinosynnema sp. NPDC037264; assembly: GCF_055603705.1. Lineage (NCBI taxonomy): Bacteria > Bacillati > Actinomycetota > Actinomycetes > Pseudonocardiales > Pseudonocardiaceae > Actinosynnema > Actinosynnema sp. NPDC037264. The sequence continues at coordinate 5,180 of NZ_JBVJVK010000026.1, forward strand.
AGGGCACGAGCCGGGCTGCGCTCTGGGAGCGCTCCCAGCAGCATAGGGCGGGCATGGGCGCGGAGAAAGAGTCGGGGGTCTGCAACCCCGAAGACTTATGTAAGAACCAGACAAAAGTCCGGTCAGAATCAGCGAAAGTTCTGGACTAGACCACTGCCGGCGACCTACCGTTCACCACGTTCCGCCCATCCCCTGTGACCCGACCACAGCTCCCCTGCCACACCCCGCCACCGCGTGCGGACCCTGCAACCGTGCGACGACGACGTCGGACACCGCGTGGTCGTCCCTGCCCTCCTGGAGCATGGATCATGAGATGGACAGCGCGACGGACGCGCAACCCCACCCTCGGTCTGTTAGCGGCAGCCCTGCTGATCGGCGGCTCGGGCCTGCCGGCGACGGCCGATCCCCGCGGCGACGCCGTGCCGCCCCAAGAGCCCGGCGTGACGTTGCGGGTCTTCGACGTCCAGGTGCCGCTGGACAAGCTGTGCGCGCTCAAGCCCGCCCAGACGCCCAACGTCGACAAGCTCATGCCCACCGTCGACTGGACGACGACCACCGACTTCGGGTTCGCCGACCGGTTCGTCGCCCAGGTCACCGGCAACCTCAACGTCACGCAGGCGGGCACCTACGCGTTCCGGCTGCTCAGCGACGACGGGTCGCGGCTGACCGTGGACGGCGGCGTCGTGGTCGACCACGACGGGCTGCACGGTCCGGACCCCAAGGACGGCACGGTCACCCTGTCGACCGGCTACCACTCCCTGCTGATCGACCACTTCGAGCGCGACGGCGGGCAGCAGCTGACGTTGCAGTGGAGGCCGCCGGGCGCCACCGGCTTCACGGTCGTGCCGAACTCGGCGCTGAGCACGGACGCGGACGTCGTGCGGGTCACCGCGCCCGGCCGCAAGGACTGCGCGACCGGCTCCGACTCCCCCGGCGACGGGTTGCCGCTCAACTCCGTGCACCCGGACTACACGCTGACCACCCTGCGCCCCACCGGTTTCCAGCCGCGGGTCAGCGCGATGGACTGGTTCCCCGACGGCCGCCTGGCCATCGCCACCTGGGACGGCAAGAGCACCGACACCGGCGAGGTCTGGGTGCTCGGCAACGTCACCGGCGCCACCTCGCCGGACCGGGTCACCACCAAGCGGATCGCGACGAACCTGCGTGAGCCGATGGGCCTGAAGGTGCTCGACGGCAGGATCTACGTGTCGCAGAAGCACCAGCTGACCGAGCTGACCGACACCAACGGCGACGACGTGATCGACCAGTCGCGCGCGGTGGCGTCGTGGCCGTACGGCGGCAACTTCCACGAGTTCGCGTTCGGCCTGCTGTACCAGAGCGGGGCGTTCTACCTCAGCCTCTCCGTCGCGATCAACGAGGGCGGCGCCACGACCAACCCGCAGCCCGCGGCGAACCGGGGCACGACGGTGAAGGTGGACCGCGCGACCGGGCAGGTCAGCTACATCGCGGGCGGCCTGCGCACGCCCAACGGGATCGGCTGGGGTCCGGAGGGCGGCATCTTCGTCAACGACAACCAGGGCGGCTACCTGCCCGCGTCGAAGATGGTGCACATCAAGCAGGACCGGTTCTTCAACCACTACACCAACCCGGCGGGCCCGTTCGACGCGAAGCCGGTCAGCCCGCCGGTGTTGTGGTTGCCGCAGAACGAGATCGCCAACTCCCCCAGCACGCCCGTCCAGCTCACCCAGGGCGTCTACGCCGGGCAGATGGTCTTCGGCGACGTGACGTACGGCGGGTTGCAGCGCGCGTTCCTGGAGAAGGTCAACGGCGAGTACCAGGGCGCGGTGTTCCGGATGACGCAGGGGCTGGAGGCCGGCGTGAACCGGATCAGCCTCGGCCCGGACGGCGCGATCTACGTCGGCGGCATCGGGGACGGCGGCAACTGGGGCCAGGACGGCAAGCTGCTGTACGGGCTGCAGAAGCTCGCGCCCAACGGCGGCCGGACGTTCGACGTGCTGGCGATGCGGGCGATCGCGGGAGGGTTCGAGATCGAGTACACCCAGCCGTTGTCGGCGGAGACGGCGGCCGGGCTCGCCGGTCGGTACCGGGCCACGCAGTGGCGGTACGCGGCGGCGCCGACGTACGGCGGGCCGAAGGTGGACCAGGAAAGCCTCTCGGTCGCCTCTGCGGCGGTGTCCGCGGACGGCCGGAAGGTCACGTTGAAGCTCAACGGTCTCAAGGCCGGGCGGGTGGTGCACCTCCGCTCGCCGCGGCCGTTCTCGTCGAACACCGGCGTGCCGCTGTGGAACACCGAGGCCTGGTACACCCTCAACAACCTCGTCGGCGCCGCGCCGTCGGCCACGCAGTCGTTCGAGGCCGAGAGCGCGGCCCTGTCCGGCGGCGCGGGGGTCAACACCGACCACACCGGCTACTCGGGCTCGGGATTCGTCGACGGGTACGGGACTCAGGGTGCGACCACGCGGTTCGCGGTGAACGCGGCGGCGGCAGGCTCGCACAACGTGGGCCTGCGCTACAGCAACGGGCCCAACCCGTCGTCCGGGACCAAGACGGTGAGCGTGTACGTCAATGGTGCGAAGGTCAGGCAGGTGGCGTTGGCCGATACGGGGACGTGGGACACGTGGGCGACGCACACCGAGGCGTTGACGCTGCGGGCGGGCGCGAACACCATCGCGTACCGGGTGGACAGCGGGGACGTCGGGCACGTGAACCTGGACTACCTGACGGTCACCCCGGCCCAGCGCGTCGTCCTGTACGGCGGTGGCGGCACGGAGAACTGGCGCAACGCCGACGGCAGCGCCCCGTCGTGGCCGGTGGCGGGCGGGTCGATGGAGGCGCTCGGCGGCGACATCCGCAGCAGGCAGGTGTTCGGGGACTTCAAGCTGCACCTGGAGTTCTGGTTGCCGAACCTGCCGTCGAACGTGACCGGGCAGCAGCGGGCCAACAGCGGTGTCTACCTCCAGGACCGGTACGAGTTGCAGATCCTGGACAGCTTCGGGAAGCAGCCGTTGGGCGCCGATGAGGCGGGGAGCGTCTACTTGAAGCGGGCGGCGTCGGTCAACGCGGGCAGCGCGCCGCAGACGTGGCAGGCGTACGACGTCACGTTCCGGGCGGCCCGGTTCGACGGCGCGGGGGTGAAGATCGCGAACGCGCGGGTCACGGTGGTGTGGAACGGGGTCACGGTCCATCAGGACTTCGTGGTCGACGGGCCGACCGGTGGTGGTGCGGAGGAAGGGCCGACGGCGGGGCCGTTGCGGCTGCAGGACCACGGTGATCCGGGTGAGAACGTCAGGTTCCGCAACATCTGGGTCGAGCCCCTCGGGTGACGCGGGCCGCGCCGGGCCGCTTGTCGGTGAGCGGCCCGGCGCGGGTGGGGAAGGTGCGGATGGGGGTAAGAAGGCCCGTGCGGTGAAAGCGTTGTGCGGGACGCCTCAGAGGCCGCACAGTTCGTTGGCGGTGGCCCACAGTTCCTCCTCGCGTCGCTCGTCGTAGGACTCCGACGATGACGGGACCACCTTGCCCTTGTTGATGTAGGAACCGCTCTCGCCGGGGCGCGGCCCCGCCATCGCCTCCGCCAGGAGTCGGCCGGCTTCGGCGGGGGTGGTGGCGACCGGCAGGGCGACCAGCGCCTTGCCGACCGCGCGGAACGCGGCCCGGCCGAGCCGACCGGCGTCGCGCGACAGCTCTGTGCCCGGCACCAGCCCGGGGTTGTAGGAGTAGACGTCCACGCCCTCCGGTAGCCGGCGCCGCAGCGCGTGGACCAGGTAGATCACGCCGAGCTTGCTGGTGGCGTAGGCCCGCCTGCCCTCCCTGCCGGAGTCCTTGCCCGGCTTGACCAGCTCGCGCGGGTGGTCCCAGCGCGGCGGTGGGATCAGGCCCAAGGTGTTGAGGTCGGCGTCGTGCACGTCGCTGCCGACCACGATGATCCGCGCCGGGTTCGTGAAGCGCGGCAGGAGCAGGTTCAGCAGCAGGTGGTAGGCCAGCACGTTCACGCCGAAGGTCATCTCGAAGCCGTCGGCGGTGAGCTTGCGGGTGGTCGCCATCTGCAAGCCCGCGTTGCCCAGGAACCCCTCCAGCGGCCCCTCGACCTCGGCGGCGACGCGGCGGATGTCGGCGAACGACGCCAGGTCGCCGACCACCTCGGAGACGTTGCGGTTGCCGGTGACCGCGGTCAGTTCGGCGGCCAGGCCGGGCTTGCGGTTGAGCACGAGCAGGTGCCGGTCCGGGTGGTGGCGGAGCAGGTGTTCGGCGGCTTCGCGGCCGAGGCCACGGCTTGCGCCGGTCATCAATGTGGTGCCCGTGGTGCCCATGGTCGCTCCTGGTACGTAGTTCGAAGTGGTACTCAGTACCGTACCGGACTTCGTACCGGGGCCGCTATGCTGAGGCCATGTCGGAACGGATGCCGCTGCGCTTGCGCAAGCAGCAGCGCGCGCGGGAACAGATCGTGGAGGCGGCGTTCGAGCTGTTCGACGAACGCGGGTTCGCCGCGGTGACGGTCACCGACATCGCCGAACGGGCCGAGGTGGGTCGCACGACGTTCTTCCGCCACTTCGGCGACAAGCAGGAAGTGGTGTTCTCCGACGAGCAGGCGATCGTCGAGGCGCTGAGCGAACGACACCGGGCGTTGCCGCCGGTGACCGACCTGGCGGGCGCGCTGGCGCAGCTGCGGGTGGTGGCGACGGAGCTGTGCCGAGAGCTGACGGCGGACGGTGAGCACTACCGCACGCACGAACGGCTGCTGCGCGAGAACCCGGAGCTGCGGGACCGTGCGGCGCGCAAGTTCGCCAGGTTGTCCCAGATCCTCCGGGCCAACCTGCTCGAGCGCGGTGCGTCGGCTGAGGTGGCGGCGCTTGCGCCGCAGTTGGCGATGGCCTGCTTCGCGGCGGGGAATGCGTTGGCGGATGGCGATCCGGAGGTGTTGCCTGGGGCGGTGGATGCGGCGTTTGCGCGGTTGGGTGAGTTGGGTTCGGTGGACGGGGCGGGTGCGGTGGGTGGGGTGGAAGAGCTTTAAAGATTAAGAGAGTCCTCGCCGGACGGGCAGATCAGCAGGATGACGGGCCGGTGGGTGGTTCGGCGGCGGGTCCGTTGTTGGTCGGGTTTCGTGTCATCCCACCGACCTCCCTACGGGCTACCACACGCGTCAAGGGGGCCGGTATTGGCGGAGGGGCGGGCAGGGACGCACAGGCCCCCTTGACGCGCGCGGTAGGGCGGAGCCAGGTCGGCGGGATGACACGAAGCCCTTCCTTTGGGTAGGGCGGCGGGGGTGGGCGATTCGCACACGTGAGCGAATTTTGGTGCTGGACATCGCCTGAACGCACGCCTGTTGTCGGTCTGATGGGCTAAGTTTCTGGTTGCTATGCGACTCATCGGACGTGACCACCCAGCCGGGGTGCTGAGCGCGGAAGTAGACCGTGCGGTTGGCAGCCACGGTGGGTTGGTGCTGGTCGCGGGTGAGGCGGGGATCGGTAAGACCACGTTGGTGACCGGGGCGGCGGAGCGGGCGCGGCGGGTGGGGGCGTTGGTGCTCGGTGGGTCCTGTTGGGATTCCGAGAGCGCGCCCGGTTACTGGCCGTGGGTGCAGGTGATCCGGGCGTTGCGGCGGGCGGCGGCGGTCCAGGAGTGGGAGGCGGTGGACCGGGGGCCGCTGGCGGTGTTGCTCGGTGAGGAGCCCTCGGAGCACAGGTCGGAGAGCTTCGCGCTGTACGACGCGGTGACGTCGGCATTGGTGGCGGTGTCGCAGCATCGGCCGGTGGTGGTCGTGCTGGAGGACTTGCACTGGGCGGACTCGGCGTCGTTGAAGTTGTTGGAGTTCGCGGCGCAGCACACGTGGTTCGAGCGGGTGCTGCTGATCGGCACTTATCGTGACAACGAGGTGGACGCGGAGAGCCATCCGCTGAGGCCGTTGATGACGCCGTTGCTCAGTCGGGCCGCGACGGTGGCGTTGACCGGGTTGGCGCCGGCCGAGGTCGGTGAGTTGATGGCGCGGACGGCGGGGCGCGAGCCGGAGCCGGAGCTCGTGGCCGAGGTGCACTTGCGCACGGGCGGTAATCCGTTCTTCGTGGAGCAGACGGCGCGGCTGTGGCACGGCGGTGGGTCGGTGACGGCGGTCGCGCCCGGGGTGCGTGACGCGTTGGGGCGGCGGTTGTCGTTGCTGCCCGCGCCGGTCGGCGACCTGTTGACGACGGCGGCGGTGCTGGGGCACGAGTTCCACCGGAAGGTGTTGGCCGCCACGGCCTCGCTGCCGGTGCCGGCGGTGGACCGGTTGCTCGACCAGGCCGCGCAAGCACGGCTGGTGCACGGGTTGGGCGGTGGTCGGTTCTCGTTCGCGCACGACCTGGTGCGCGAGGCGCTGTACGGCTCGCTGTCCGATGTGGACGCACGGCACGCGGCGGTGGTGCAGGCGTTGGACGGCGACCTCGCGGAGCAGGTGTTCCCGGCGGACCTGGCCCGGCACGCGCACCTGGCCGGGGACCGGTTGGCGGCCGACCGGGCGGTGGACCTGATCGTGGCGGCGGCGCGGGACGCGAGCCGGCGGATGGCGGTCGAGGAGGCGGCCGGGCACTACCGGCGGGCGCTGGAGCGGGCCGAGGGCGCCAGGCGGCGGATCGCGGTGGCGTTGGAGCTCGGCAACGAGCTGTACCACTGCGCCGAGCCCGCGGAGGCGCGGAAGATCTTCGACGAGGCGGCGGCGCTGGCGCGGGAGCTGGACGACGCGGAGCCGTTCGCCCGGATCGCGTTGGCGGTCTACCGGTTCGCCGAGGACGAGGCGCGGGCCACCGCGGTGGTGCGGGAGGCGTACTGCCGGTTGATCGGGCCGGCGCCCGATGTGCCGACGGAGGTGTTGGCGCGCGAGATGAGCCTGCACGCCGCCGAGGTGGCGCGCGGTGGAGGCGACGACGACGCGTTGGCCTCAGGGCTGTGGGCGGTGCACGACACGACTGTGGGCATCGGCAACGCCGAGCAGCGGCTGGCGTTGATCGACGAGCTGATCACCGTGTCGCGGCGCAGCGGCGACCACACCGTCGAGCACTTCGCCACGTCGTTCCGGTGGGTGGCGCTGGTGGAGCTCGGCGACCCGCGCTACGTCGAGCAGCTGCACGCGTTCGTCGCGCTGTCGGAGCGGCTGGGCATGAGCCGGTTCAACTTCTCGGCCGCGATCGACCAGTCGATCATCACCGCGATGCAGGGCCGGTTCGTCGAGGCGGAGGCGTTGCTGGCCAGGGCGATCGAGCTGGGCGCGAGCAACCACACCGGGTTCCGGATGATGTACCTGCACCTGCGGTGGGCGTTGCTGGTGTTGCAGGGGAAGTTCGCCGAGCTGGACGAGTTGGCGCCGGAGATCCTCGCGAGCAACTACCCGTACCCGGGGCTGCCGGCGGGCATCGCCGCCCTCGAACGCGGTGACGTGGCGGCCGCCCGGGTCCACCTCGAGCAGCCCGTCCAGGACGACCGGTCGCACGCGTCGTTCGAGCCGCTGTGGCTGCGGTTCCGGGCCCAGTTCGCCCACGCGGCGGGTGACCGGGAGCTGGCGGCGCGGGTGCGCGAGGAGTTGGCGCCGCACCGGGGCAAGTGGCTGGTGTCGTTGTACGGGTGCGACATCAGCGGGCCGGTGGACCTGTGGCTGGGTCTGGTGGACCTGGCGCTCGGCCGGTGTGACGACGCGGTGGACGAGTTGACCGCGGCGCTGGGGTCGGCCGAGCGGATGCGGGCCCGGCCGTGGGTGGCGCGGGCGCGGTGCCACCTGGCGGAGGCGTTGCGGGCGCAGGGCGCGCCGTCGGGGCCGGCCGGGTCGGTGCCGGTCCGCGAGTTCCGGCGTGAGGGCGAGGTGTGGGCGTTGTCCTACGACGGGGTCACCGTGCGGATGCCGGACTCCAAGGGGCTGCGCGATCTGCACGTGCTGCTGAGCAGTCCGGGCGAGCCGGTGGCCGCGGTGGCGTTGCTCGCGCCGGAGGCGGTGGCGTCGGCGCGGTTGGGCGGCGACCCGGTGCTGGACGACGAGGCGAAGTCCCGCTACCGGCGTCGGCTGGCGCAGCTGGACGACGAGATCGACCGCGCGTTCGACGACGACCGCGCCGCCGCCCTGGACCGGGAACGCGCCGCGCTGCTGGAGGAACTGCGCACCGCCGCCGGTCTGGCCGGTCGCACCCGCAGGCTCGGCGACGAAGCCGAACGGGCCCGCAAAGCCGTCACCGCCCGCATCCGCGACACGCTGCGCAAGCTGGACGAACGCCACCCCGGTCTCGCGGCCCACTTGAGGGAGACCGTCTCGACCGGGGCGACGTGCGTCTACTCAGGACACGAGAGCTTCCGGCTCTAGCTCACTTCCGGTTGTACAGGCGCATGGTCAGGGCGCCGAACACGACGGTGAACACGATGCCGTAGCCGAGCGTCCACATCATGGCGTCGCCGTCGAACTCGCCCGCCATCAGCGCGCGCACGGCCTCGACCAGGGTGCTGATCGGGTTGACGTCGACGAACGCCTGCAACCAGCCCGGCATCGTCGCCGGGTCGACGTAGACGTTGGACAGGAACGTCAGCGGGAACAGGAAGAGCATGCTCACGCCCATCACGGACTTCTCGCTGCGCATCAGCAGGCCGAACATCGTCCACACCCACGAGAACGCGAACGAGAACGCCACCAGCACCGCCACGCCGAGCACCACGCCGACGAACCCGCCGCCGGGCCGGAAGCCCAGGATCAGGCCGACCACCATGATCACGGCGGACGCCAGCACGTACCGCAGCAGGTCGCCCAGGATGTAGCCGACCATCGGCGCCGGCCGCCAGATCGGCAGCGTGCGGAACCGGTCGAACACGCCCTTCTCGATGTCGGTGTTCACCGCGACGCCCGTGTACATGGTGATCATCACGACGCTGGTCACCGTGATGCCGGGCAGCAGGTACTGGATGTACTCCCCCGGCGACCCGGCCAGCGCGCCGCCGAACAGGTAGGTGAACATCAGAATCATCATGATCGGGAACGCGGTGACGTCGAACAGCTGCTCGGGCACGTGCTTGATCTTGAGCACGGCGCGCCAGCCGAACGTGAGCGACGCCGACAGCGCGCTCGGCCGGCGCGGCTGCACGGTCTCCAGCAGCACCGCCGCCAGGTCCTCCGCCTTGGGCGCGGGCAGGAGCTCGGCTTCCTTGGTGACGGTCACGCCGCCGCCTCCTTCTTGTCGGTGAGGGCCAGGAAGACCTCGTCCAGGCTGGGCTGGCCGAGGGAGAACGTGTCGACGGTGATGCCCTCGCGGGCGAGTTGGGCCAGCGCCTCGGCGGCCTGCTCGGTGGCCCGGCCGGAGAGCCGCGCGGTCAGCGCGACCGGGTCGGAGTCCAGCTGCACGTCGGCCTCCAGCGCGCCGGCCAGCACCTGCCGCGCCCGTTCCCGCTGGTCCGCGTCACGCAGGCGCAGGTGCACCGCGCCGACCCCGACGGACGCCTTCAGCTCACCCTTCGTGCCCTCGGCGATCACCTTGCCGTGGTCGATCACCGCGATGCGGGACGCCAACTGGTCGGCCTCGTCCAGGTACTGCGTGGTCAGCAGCACGGTGGTGCCGTGCGCGACGACCGCGCGGACGATGTCCCACACCTGGTTGCGGCTGCGCGGGTCGAGGCCGGTGGTCGGCTCGTCCAGGAACAGCAGCTTCGGCGTGTTGAGGATGCTGGCCGCGATGTCCAAGCGGCGGCGCATGCCGCCCGAGTAGTGCTTGACCTGCTTGGACGCGGCGTCGGTCAGCCCGAACGCCTCCAGCAGCTGCCCGGCCCTGGCGCGGGAGTGCGGGCGGGTGTGGCCGAGCAGCCTGCCCAGCAGGACCAGGTTCTCGGTGCCGGTCAGGTCCTCGTCGACGGAGGCGTACTGCCCGGTGAGGCTGACTAGTTGGCGCACCGCGTCCGGATCGGCGCGCACGTCGTGACCGAACACCCGCGCCTCCCCTTCGTCGGGTCGTAGCAGGGTGGCCAGCAGGCGGACCGTCGTGGTCTTGCCCGCGCCGTTCGGGCCGAGCAGGCCGTACACCGTCCCGGCGGGCACGGTCAGGTCGACGCCGTCCACCGCGCGGGTGTCGCCGAAGACCTTGACCAGGCCCGACGTTTCGATGGCGTTCATGGAGTTCCCCCTTCTCGGTGAAACACAGCTAGGAGACGTAAGGGCGTCGGGTGCGGGCATCCTTGAGGGCCGACGCCCACCAGGTGAGCTGGTCGAACATCGCCGCCGCGGCCCGGCGGCGGTGCTCGGTGTCGAGCGGTTCGTCGGCGAGCAGGTTCACGCCGACGCCCGTTCGCACTGTCATGACGTGCAACTCGGTGAAAACTGTTCGGAGCTGTTCCACGGCGTGGAAGCCCTCGGAGCGGTAGCCGTAGGAGACGAACCCGGCGGGCTTGGCGTGCCACTCGTCGTAGGCGTAGTCGATGGCCTGCTTGAGGGAGGCCGGGAAGCTGCGGTTGTACTCGGGGGTGACGACGACGAACCCGTCCGCGTCGGCCACCTGCCCGGTGAACCGCCGGATCTCCGGCGTCGGCCGGCCCGGGTAGCACGGCGGGAAGTCGTAGTCGGCCAGGTCGAGCACGACCGGCTCGACGTCGTCGCGCTCGGCCGCGACTTCGGCGACCCACCGGCCGATGCCGTCACCGACGCGTCCCTCGCGGGTGCTGCCGATGATCACGGCGATGCACAGCGGCTCCACGCGCCACCTCCTCTCACCCAGTAGGCGCGAGACGGCCCGCTAGACCGGATCTAGCAGCCGCGCGTCCTGGGTTGAGGACGGTGAGTCGAACGTCCGGAACGCGAAAACTCCACGTCCCCGGGGTGGGGACGTGGAGTTTTCGCGGTGCGCGTGGCTAGATGCGGCAGGTGTCCAGGGAGCTGACCAGGATCGCGCGGGCGCCCACGCGCCACAGCTCGTCCATGATGAACGGCGCGTCGTCGCGCGGCACGAGGGATCGGACAGCGACCCAGCCCTCGCGGGCCAGCGGCGAGACGGTGGGCGACTCGATGCCGGGCACCAGCTTGAAGGCCTCCTCCTGCGCCTCCACCGGGCAGTCGAAGTCGAGGATCACGTAACGGCGGGCGATCAGCACGCCCTGGAGCCTGCGGTGCAGGATCTCGACCGCGCGCACGGCGTCCGGGGCGTCGGCGACCGTGTCGCCCTGGATCAGCACGGCCTCGGACTTGAGGATCGGCGAGCCGAACGTCTCCAGGCCGGAGGTCTTCAGCGTGATGCCGGTTTCGACCACGTCGGCGATCGCGTCGGCCACGCCCAGCTCCACGGCGGTCTCCACCGCGCCGTCGAGCCGCACGAGGTGCGCCTTGATGCCGAGGTCGGCCAGGTGGTGCCCGACCAGGTTCGGGTAGCTGGTCGCGATCCGCTTGCCCTCCAGGCCCGCGGCGTCGTGGATGCCGCCCGGCTTGGACGCGAAGTAGAACGACGCCCGGCCGAAGCCGAGCGGCAGGATTTCCTTCGCCGACACGGTGGAATCGAGCAGCAGATCACGCCCGGTGATGCCGACGTCCAACGACCCCTCGCCCACGTACACCGCGATGTCGCGGGGACGCAGGAAAAAGAACTGCACATCATTTGCCGGGTCCGCCACGATCAGCTCACGGCCGGACCTGTTCACCCGGTAACCAGCTTCGGCCAGCATTTGCGCCGCGGGAGCACTCAACGAGCCCTTGTTGGGCAGGGCGAAGCGAAGAGGAGCCATGGCGCGAAGTCTCCCACACGGGGGCGCGCACCCACGTCTCGGGTATGCCCAGGTGTCCCACGGTGTGGAAACCACGCGGTGTCGCGCCGGCGTCACCCGTCCGTGCTTCCCACTAGGTGAGCGCGGACCGCCGGGACATTGACCCGGCGGACCTGTTCAACCCATTGACGACGGCCGTCGAATGAATTACAGAAACCGGCCCGCACGGGTTCGCGAGGTCAATAGCCAGCCCGCCCCGAAAGACACCGCGATCGCGACCGCGGCCACCAGGAATGCTTTCACCTCGGCCGGGAACGGCAACGGCCGGGCGGCCACCGCGAGCACGATGAGCACCGGCCCCTGGATGAAGAACGCGGCGAACGCGCCACGGGCGAGCGCCACGGCCAGCGGGCCGTCCCGGGTCAGCCGCCGTTGCGCCCACCCGAGCAGCCACACCGACCCGCCGACCACGAGCACCGCCTCCACCGCGGCGAACAGCAGCGCCTGCCACCGCCAGCCGCCGAGGAACGGGCCCGCCTGCCCGGCGAGGTCGGACACGCCGAGGGCGATCGCGGTCACCGGCACGGACACGATGGCCAGCGCCGCGACCACCCGGCTGCCGCGCCACATCCGCTCCGGCACCCGCTGCGCCAGGCCCGAGCGCGCGCCCACGATCCCCACCCCGAACATGGCGATCAGCTGCGGCCACCACCAGACGTGCAGGTCGCCGATCTGCCCGCTGCGCGCCGGGAACCACAGCCGCACCGCGAACGTGCTCACCACGACGCCGGCGGTGACCGCGACGAGGTGGCCGCCGGTCAGCACGACCGGCGTCACGCGCGGCCTGCCGAACAGCGCGTAGGCGACGGAGAACAGCAGCAGGATCTCCACGAACCACAGCGAGCCGGAGTCGAGCAGCGGGTCGCGGTGGGTGAACACCCACCACGGGCTGACGTCGTGCCCGGCGGCGCGGTAGGCCACCCACAGCGTCAGCGGCCACACCAGCAGCGCCGACAGCGCGAACGGGACGCCGAGGCGGACGAGCCGGTCCCGGACGAACCGGCCGGCACCCTTGCGGGCCACCGACTCGGGGGTGAACAGGCCGGACAGCAGGTAGAAGGTGCCCATCAGGAACAGCCCGGACGGGCCGAGGACGGCGGCGAGCACGGCCTCGACGTGCGGCTCGAAGGTGACCTCGTTGACCTCGTCGTACGGCCACCCGCCCACCGCCGAGTACCCGAGGAGCGCGTGCCCGCCGATCACCCAGGCGACGAGCAGCACCTTCAGGTTGTCCACCGCGGCCAGCCGGGACCGCTGCCCCACCTCTGCGGTCATCCTCCCAAGGTAACTGCTCCGGGCGGCGGCGGACCGGGTGAATTCGGCGGCGTCGCGGCGGGTCGGGGGGTCACGACCAGCCCGTGTTCGACCACCACGTGGCCTGCGTGACGACGGAGAAGCCCAGCGACTCGTACAGCGGCAGGCCCTGCTTGGTCGCGCTGAGGGCCATCGGCCGCGTCGGGTACTCGTTGACCACCGAGTTCAGCAGCGCCCGGCCGACGCCGCGCGAGCGGTGCCGGGGCAGGGTCGTCACCCAGTACACGCCGACCACGTCGTCCGCCTCGGCGGTCAGGCACGCCCCGGCCACGACGCCGTCACGCCACGCCGCGTGCAGCCCGAACCCCTCCCGGTCCTTCAGCGCCAGGGGCAGCGCGTTGCCGGTCGGGAAGCCCGGCAGCGGGAAGCCGTCGACCACGACCTGCTCGGCGACGGCCCACTCGGCGGCCGTGCGCACGCGCCGGACCTCCAGGGCGGGCGGCGGCGCGGGCGCGGGCGGCCGGACCATCACCGGCAGGTGCCGCGGGATCAGGCCGAGCGCCGCGCCGTCGATCCCGCCGAACGAGTCCTCGACCACGACCCGCGTCCCGGCCCGCTTGATCAGCAGCTCCAGCTCGGCGAAGTCGTCCGGGTCGAGGTCCGGCCGCACCGCGAGCACCCGCAGCAGGGTCGGGCCGCTCATCGCGAGGAACGCGTCGCGGCTGATCAGGACGTGCCCGCGGGTGCGGGCGAGGGCGGTCGCCAGGACGGCGGCGTTGCGCACCGCGAGGTGCAGCGAGGCGGACATGGGCCGAACCCTATGCGGCACCCGGACCAGTGGTCAGGTCCATTTCCGCCTCGCTCGCGTGGCCGCTCAGCGTCCGGCGAGCAGCTGGTCGAACGGCACGAACCCGGTGCCGGCGGGCTTCGCGGGCGCCCGGCCGACGAGCAGGTCGGCCAGCTCCCCCGCGGCCCGGTCGACGCGGCCGGGCAGCCCGTCGGCGCCCCAGTCGGACGACGCGGCGTACACGCCGGTCGGCACCACGACCGCCCGCAGGTAGGCGAACAGCGGTCGCAACGCGTGGTCGAGCACCAGCGAGTGCCGCTCGGTGCCGCCGGTCGCGGCGATCAGCACCGGCTTGCCCGCCAGCGACTCCGGCTCCAGCACGTCCACGAAGGACTTGAACAGCCCGCTGTAGGACGCGTTGAACGTCGGCGTCACGGCGATCACCGCGTCCGCGCCGACCACCGACTCCACCACGTCCCGCAGCCGTGCGCCGGGGAACCCGGTGACGAGGTTGTCCGCGATGTCGCGCGCCACGTCCCGCAGGTGCACGGTGCGCACCTCCAGGTCGGGCACGAGCCGTTGCGTGGCCTCGGCCAGCCGGGTCGCCAGCAGTTGGGTGGACGACGGCGTCCCGAGCCCGGCCTCCACGACCGTCAGCGTCGTCATCGGGCGTTCGCCTCCGAGGTGGCGGTCTTGAGCAGCGAGGCGTGGGTGGGCGCGTCGGGCACGTCGGCCGGGCGGCCGACCGCGAACTCGCGGCGCAGCGTCGGCACGATCTCGCCGAGGAGGTCGAGCTGCTCCAGCACCGTCTTCAACGGCAGGCCGGCGTGGTCCATCAGGAACAGCTGGCGCTGGTAGTCGCCGAAGTGCTCGCGGAAGGTCAACGTCTTGTCGATGACCTCCTGCGGGCTGCCGACGGTCAGCGGGGTCTGCTCGGTGAACTCCTCCAGCGACGGGCCGTGCCCGTACACCGGGGCGTTGTCGAAGTACGGCCGGAACTCGCGGACGGCGTCCTGCGAGTTGCGGCGCATGAACACCTGGCCGCCGAGACCGACGATCGCCTGGTGCGCGGCGCCGTGGCCGTAGTGCTCGAAGCGCTCGCGGTAGAAGGTGATCAGCCGCTGGAAGTGCTCCTTGGGCCAGAAGATGTGGTTGGCGAAGAAGCCGTCGCCGTAGTACGCGGCCTGCTCGGCGATCTGCGGGCTGCGGATCGAGCCGTGCCAGACGAACGGCGGCACGTCGTCGAGCGGGCGCGGGGTCGAGGTGAACGACTGCAGCGGCGTGCGGTGCTTGCCCTCCCAGTCCACGACGTCCTCGCGCCACAGCTTGCGCAGCAGGGCGTAGTTCTCGATGGCCAGGTCGATGCCGTCGCGGATGTCCTTGCCGAACCAGGGGTACACCGGGCCGGTGTTGCCGCGACCCATGATCAGGTCGACCCGGCCGTCGGCCAGGTGCTGCAGCATCGCGTAGTCCTCGGCGATCTTCACCGGGTCGTTGGTGGTGATCAGCGTGGTCGCGGTGGACAGGATCAACCGCTCGGTGCGCGCCGCGACGTAGCCGAGCATGGTCGTCGGCGACGACGGGACGAACGGCGGGTTGTGGTGCTCGCCGGTCGCGAAGACGTCCAGGCCGACCTCTTCGGCCTTGAGCGCGATGGCGACCATGGCCTTGATGCGCTCGGCCTCGGTCGGCGTCCGACCCGTGGTGGGGTCGGGCGTCACGTCGCCGACGGTGAAGACACCGAACTGCATGGCCACTCCTCGATCCGGTAGTTGCGCTTTCAACTAACTCGCACAACCGTACCGGGTCGCCGGCTATTCCGGTGTTGTCTGGTGGCGCGGAGCACGCCAAGGTGTGTGCCACGGGTCACCTATGGGGGAGGCACGGCACGGTGGTGCACCGCACTGGGGCGTACGGCACCGGGCAGGACGAGCTGGTGCGGCGTGCCGCGGAGATCGTCCCGGTCCTGCGCGCCCACGCCGAGTGGGGCGACGAGAACCGGATGCTGCACGAGGCGTCGTTGGAGGCGATGGCCGACGCGGGCGTGCTGCGGTTGCGGGTGCCCGCCGAGCACGGCGGCCACGAGGCGGACCTGGCCACGGTGGTCGGGGTGGTCGCGGAGCTGGCGCGCGGGGACGGCTCGGCGGCGTGGACGGCGGCGGTGTGGGCCCTCTCGACGTGGGTGGTCGGCTGGTTCCCCGACGACGTGCGGTGCGAGGTGTTCGCCAAACCGGACGTGCGGGTGACCGGCATCCTCAGTCCCACCGCGACGGCCGAGCCGGTCGGCGGCGGCGTGCTGGTCAACGGGCGGTGGGCGTTCACCACCGGCGCGCCGCAGAGCCACTGGACCACCAACGCCGCGGTGCTGCTGCCCGACCGGGCGCCGGTGGCGTTGGCGATCCCGCTCGTCGACCTGTCGGTCGTGGACGACTGGCACACCACCGGGCTGCGCGCGACCGGCAGCGTGACCACGGTGGCGAAGGACGTGTTCGTGCCCGCCGAACGGGTGCTGCCCCTCGAACCGGTGCTGCGGGCGCACCCCCACGCCGCCGCGCCGATGTTCCGCGCGCCGTTCACGCCCACGGCCTGCGCCACGGTGAGCGCGCCCGCGGCCGGCCTGGCCCGTGCGGCCGTGGACGCGGCACGGGGATCGGGGCTGCGGGAGGCGACGGTGCTGGCCGACGAGGCGGAGTTCCACTCCCGCCGCGCCGCCGCCGTGGTCGACCTCAAGGCCGCCGGCGGCGAGGAGTGGACGCCGGAGGACCGCGCCGGCGTGCGCCGCGACCTCGGCGAGGCGTGCTTACGGGCCCGGGACGCGGTCGACGTGCTGCGGGGTGACAGCCCGGCGCTGCACCGCGTCCAGCGCGACGCGCACGCCCTGAACCTGCACGCGATCCTGCACCCCAACGCCAACCTGGAGCGCTACGGCCCGGTGTTCCTCGGCGGCCGGCCGGAGGGCTGAGGACGCGAGGCCGGCGTACCCACCAGGCGACAGCACCGGGTGCGGGTGGCCGAGGCCGGACGCCGTTCGCGACGCGGCACGCGGAAGCGGTCCGGCACGGTGATCGGCGTCGCGGTGAGTCATCGCACTTCACCCTCAGTGCCCTGCCGGCGGCAACGGTCGTCAGCCGGTGCGGCGAGCCACCACCACCGCCGTGTCGTCCCGCCGCCACCGCACGGCGACCTCGCCGAACCCGGCCGCCCGGAGCGCGTCCACGTGCCACGACGCCGGCGGGTAGAAGTCGGCCGACTCGCCGTCCACCCGGTCGCGCGCGGCCTCGGCCAGTGCCGGGTGCGCCAACGCCTCGGCCCACCACTCGTGCCACCCGACCAGGCCGTCGCCCGACGACGAAGGCCCGCCCTGGGGCATCCGGTCGGCGTTGGCGAACACGCCGCCGGGCGCGAGCACGTCGTGGACCTCCCGGTACAGCTCGCGCAGCCGGTCCGGGCCGAAGCAGTGCAGCGCGGTGCCGGCGACCACGGCGTCGAACTCGCGTCCGGCGCCCCACCCCGGCGCGCCCAGGTCGGCCGACACCACCGCGACCCGATCACCCAGCGCGGCACGGGCGATCGCCAGCAGCACCGGGTCGACGTCGAGCACCGTCACCTCGGCGTTGACCAGCCGTGACGCGATCGACCCCGTCCCGCCCGCCAGGTCGAGCGCCCGACGTCCGACGGCGGCGTCCGCCAGCACGGCGAACGCCTCGTCCCGGTGCGGCAGGAAGGGCTCCTGCCGCGCGTCCCACCCGCGCCGCAGTCGCTCGGCGTCGGCGAAGCTCAGTCGTGTCGTCACACCACCGAGCTTATCGAAAACGATTGTCAGTCGCGCTCGATCAGGTGACCGACCACGTCCGGACCCGGGTGCGCGTGCCCCGAACCGTCACGGCGCTCGTCCGGCACGGGCAACTCCACCGGCGACCCGTTCCGCGCCGCACCCGCCGGCCGCGGCCCCACCCAGGCCAAGGCCAGGGCCGTCTCGCCCTTCAGGAACCGGTGCGCCCGCACACCGCCCGTCGCCCGGCCCTTCGCCGGGTACGCGGCGAACGGCGTCACCTTCACGCTCTGCCCGGTCGACGTGACCACCATCGGCTCACCGTGCTCGTCGTCGTCCGTGCGCACCGCGCCGAAGAACACCACCCGCGCGTCCGACCCCACGTTGATGCCCGCCATGCCACCGCCGCGCAGGCCCTGCGGGCGGACCAACGACGCGGGGTACCGCAACAGCGACGCCTCCGACGTCACGAACACCAGCGTCTCGTCCGCACTGGCCAGCCACGTCGCGCCGACCACCTCGTCACCCTCCTTGAGGGTGATCACCTCGAACTCGTCCGACCGCACCGGCCACTCCGGCGCGCACACCTTCACCGTGCCCGACCGCGTGCCCAGCGCCAGCCCCGGCGACCCGGTGTCGGTCAGCGGCGCGATGCCGACGACCTTCTCACCGGCCTCCAGCCCCACCAGCTCACCGGCCGCCATGCCACCGCTCAACGACACCGTGCCGCTCTGCTCCGGCAACACCGGCAACGGCAGCACGTCGGTCTTGAACGCCCGGCCCCGGTTCGTCACCACCAGCACCTGGCCGCGCGCCGTCGTGTGCACGGTCGCCGCCACCGCGTCGTGCTTGGTCCGCCCGTTGCGCCGACGCGCCTCCGACGACTCCTCCGACTCCGCCGCCGTCCGCGCCACCAGCCCCGTCGCCGACAGGATCACCTGGCACGGGTCGTCGGCGACCTCCAGCGGACCGGCGGGCTTCGACGCCGCCAGCACCTCCTTCAGGTCACCGTCGAGCAGCACGGTCCGGCGCTCCTGCTGGAGGTCCTTGGCCACCTTCGCCAGCTCCGCCGACACGACCTTCTTCAGCACGGCCGGGTCGTCCAGGATCTTGCTCAGCTCGGCGACCTCGTTGCGCAGCTTCTCCTGCTCCGCCTCCAACTCCAACGAGTCGTAGCGGGTCAACCGGCGCAGCGGCGTGTCCAGGATGTACGTCGCCTGGATCTCGGAGAGCTTGAACTTCGCCATCAAGCCCTCCTTCGCGGCGGCGGCGTTCTCGCTGCCCCGGATGAGCTTGATCACCTTGTCGATGTCCAGCAGCGCCTTGAGCAGGCCCTCGACCAGGTGCAGCCGGTCCTCGCGCTTGCGCCGCCGGAACCGGGTGCGCCGCGTGACCACCTCGTAGCGGTGCTTGAGGAACACCTCCAGCAGCGCCTTGAGCCCCAACGTCCGCGGCTGGCCCTCCACCAGCACCAGGTTGTTGATGCCGAACGACTGCTCCATCGGCGTGAGCCGGTACAGGTCCGCCAGCAACGCCTGCGGGTTCACCCCGACCTTGCACTCGATCACGACGCGCGTGCCGTTCTCGCGGTCGGTCAGGTCCTTGACGTCGGAGATCCCGGTCAGCCGCTTGGACTTCGTCACCTCGTCGGTGATCTTCTCGATGATCTTCTCCGGGCCGACGCCGTAGGGCAGCTCGGTGACCGTGATCGCCTGCCTGCCCCGGCTGCCCTCCAGCAACCCGGTCTCGACCTTGGCCCGCATCCGCACCACGCCGCGCCCGGTCTCGTAGGCCTTGCGCACCTCGTCCAGCCCGAGCAGCACGCCGCCGGTGGGCAGGTCCGGGCCCGGGATGAACTCCATCAGCTTGTCCAGCGTCGCGTCCGGGTGCGTCACCAGGTGCCGCGCCGCCGCCACGACCTCGCCCAGGTTGTGCGGGATCATGTTCGTCGCCATCCCGACCGCGATCCCCGACGTGCCGTTGACGAGCAGGTTCGGGAACGCCGCGGGCAGCACCGACGGCTCCTGCAACGAGCCGTCGTAGTTGGGCCGGAAGTCGACCGTCTCCTCGTCCAGCTCCCCGACCAGCAACATCGCCGCCGGCGACATGCGTGCTTCCGTGTAACGCGAGGCAGCCGGGCCGTCGTCCGGGCTTCCGAAGTTGCCGTGCCCGTCGACCAACGGGGTGTTCAGCGAGAAGTCCTGGGCCAGGCGGACCATCGCGTCGTAGATCGCGGTGTCGCCGTGGGGGTGGTACTTGCCCATGCAGTTGTGCACGACGAGACCGCTGACCACGAACGCGTGCTCGGGGCTCGACACCTGGATGTCGTAGGTGGTGTCCGGCGCGGCCGGCTCGACCGACACGACGTGCGGGAAGTGCTCGTCGGCGGCGTGGCGGGCGTTGCGGATCACCTGGACCAGGCCGTCCTGGCGCGGGCCGACGCCCGTCCAGCGCAGCAGCGCCACGGCGAGCGCGGCGGCGTCGCGGCCGGTGATCGTCAGGGTCGTCGCGGCACGGCGGGCGCGCAGGCCCGCGTCGGCCAGCACGGCGTGCTCGGCGTCGCCGCCGGGCAGGACGATGTCGCGGCCGTCGCGGACGTGGCCGGACGCGAGGAACAGGCCCGCGAGGAACGGCGTCCAGGACGACCGGTCGCGCAGCACGGCGTCCAGCCGGCCGGTCGCCGCCGCTTCGAGCCCGGCGTGCCGGGCGAAGGTGAGGGTGAGCCGGTCGCCGTCCTTTTCCCGGGACGCGGTCACGTCGTGCGCGATGGCCCAGCCGTGCGCGATGTCGACGGCGTGGACGTCGGTCGACTCCAGCCGCACGCGCCGGTCGGCGAGCACGTCACCGGACGCGGCCACCAGGCCGAGCACGAAACCGGACGCGTCGCCGTCGGCGAGCAGGTTCGCGTGCCGTTCGGAGCCGAAGCCGGTGGTGCGGGCGCCGACGAGGTCGCGGGCGGCGGTCCAGTCGGCGTCGGTCCAGCCGTCGCCGGTGTGGAACCGCTGGCCGGGCGTCACGAGCATCGAGTGGCCGTCCGACCAGGTGACGCGCACCAGTTCGGAGACCGGGTTCTCGTACACCTCGTCGACCGCGACCGGCTCGCCACGCCCGTCCAGGACGAGGTCGCCGATCTCGATCTCCTCGATCGGCCGCAGGCCCTCCGGCGTGGAGACGAGCGCGCCGCGCACGAAGCAGTCGCCGACCACGCGGGAGGACTTCACGTACGAGCTGGTCGGGCGGTAGCCCTGCTCGTTCATCGAGAACAGGATCCGGCGGTGCACCGGCTTGAGGCCGTCGCGCGCGTCGGGCAGTGCCCGGGAGTGGATCACCGAGTACGCGTACTCGAGGTACGAGTCCTCGATCTCGGTGGTGAGCGAGTTGTCGAAGACCTGGGCGCCCGCGCGGTCGAAGGCGGACGGGTCGACCCTGGTCGTGGGGGTCTTGCGGCGTGCCATGGTCGGTCGTTCCCTCGTGTGTCAGGCGGCTCAGATGTCGATCGCGGACTGGTCGACCCGGGCGGACGACTCGACGAGCCACGCCCGGCGCGGCTCGACCTTCTCGCCCATCAGCAACTCCAACGCGGCCTCCGCGGCTTCCGCGTCGTGCATGGTGATGCGGCGCACGGAGCGGGTCGCGGGGTTCATCGTGGTCTCCCACAACTCGTCCGCGTCCATCTCGCCGAGGCCCTTGAACCGGGGCACCGGCTTGACCACCGTCTTGCCCGCCTTCTCCAGCCTGGCGACCTTCTGCTCCATCTCGCGCTGGGTGAAGGTGAAGTGGGTCTCCGGGTTGCGGCCCTTGGTCATCACCTTGTGCAGCGGGGGCATCGCGGCGTAGAGCCGCCCGTCCTCGATCACCGGCCGCATGTACTTGGCGAACAGGGTGATCAGCAGCGTCCGGATGTGCGAGCCGTCGACGTCCGCGTCGGCCATCAGGATCACCCGGCCGTAGCGCATGGTGTTGAGGTCGAACGTCCGCCCGGTGCCCGCGCCGAGGACCTGCACGATGCTGGCGATCTCGACGTTGCGCAGGGTGTCGGCGAGGCTGGCCTTCTGCACGTTGAGGATCTTGCCGCGCAGCGGCAGCAACGCCTGGTACTCCGACACGCGCGCCATGCGAGCCGAGCCGAGGGCGCTGTCGCCTTCCACGAGGAACAGCTCGCTGCGGGCCACGCCGGTGGTGCGGCAGTCGACCAGTTTCGCGGGCATCGCGGCGCCTTCGAGGGCCGTCTTGCGGCGGGCGGCGTCCTTCTGCTGCTTCTGGGTCAGGCGGACGCGCGAGGCGTCGACGACCTTCTGCAGGACGAGCTTGGCCTCGCCCTTGGTGCGGCGGTCCTCGGTCCAGGCCTTGATGTGCTTCTCGACGACGCCGAGCGCCACCTTGGTGATGCCCGCGGTGGAGAGCTCGTCCTTCGTCTGCGAGGTGAACTGCGGTTCGGGGATGCGGACGTGGACGACGGCGGTCATGCCCTCCAGCACGTCGTCGAGCGTCGGCGGGTCCTCCTTGGGCTTGAGCAGGCCCCTGGTCTTGCCGATCGCGTCCTGGACCGACTTGAGCACCGCGCGTTCGAAGCCGCGGCGGTGGGTGCCGCCGTGCACGTTGCGGATGGTGTTGGTGAAGCACTCGACGATGCGCTCGTAGCCGGTGCCCCAGCGCAGCGCGATCTCGACCTCGGCGTGGCGCTCCACCTTGGACCGCATGACGCCGTTCTCGTCGGCCGCGTTCTCGTGGTAGACGCCGGCGCCGGTGATGAGCAGCGTGCCGGTGACCGGCTTGTCGCCGGTGGGCGCGAGGTAGTCGACCATGTCGACCAGGCCGCCCGGGTAGTGGAACGTCTCCTCGCTGATCGCGTCGTCGGTGGCGACGCGCAGGGTGTAGGTCACGCCGGGCACGAGGAACGCGGTGTTGCGCAGCTTCGTGCGGACGGCCTCGACGTCGAGCGCGGCGCCGTTCTCGAAGTAGCGGGCGTCGTACCAGTAGCGGATGGACGTGCCGGTGCGCTTGGTGCGGCCGGTGACGCGCAGGCCCGACTGGCGGGTGAAGCCGGCGTCGGGACCGGGCCCGTCGAACACGCCGGGCACGCCGTGGGCGAACGACATCTCGTGCGTCTTGCCCTCGCGGCGGACGACGACGTCGAAGCGGTGCGACAGGGCGTTGACGGCGGACGCGCCGACGCCGTGCAGGCCGCCGGAGGTCTTGTAGCCGGAGCCGCCGAACTTGCCGCCGGCGTGCAGCCGGGTGAGGACGAGCTCGACGCCGGACAGGCCGGACTTGGCGTGGGTGCCGGTGGGGATGCCGCGGCCGTCGTCGTCGACCTGGACGCTGCCGTCGGCGTGCAGGGTGACGACGATCTTGGTGGCGTGGCCGCCCACGCCCTCGTCGGTGGAGTTGTCGACCACCTCGGTGAACAGGTGGTTGATGCCCCTGCTGTCGGTGGACCCGATGTACATGCCGGGGCGCTTGCGCACTGCCTCCAGACCCTCCAGGTGGGTCAGGTCGTCGGCCCCGTACAGGATCTCAGCGGTCACCGGGTCGTTCTCCCCAGGTCGTGGCGTGTGTCGAGCGGCGTTCACGGTAGCCGAGCGAGGCGCGCGAGCACGCGCGGTCCCCGTTGTCCGGATACGGTCGGGCACGTCGTCGGTGTGGTTCACCGCGATCTTGTCATACTCGAACACAGGTTCGAACATGGAATCAGAACGGAGCACGCGCGCCCGCGGAGCACCCGCCGGGCCGGTTACCCGTCGCAGGTCCGGCCCACGCCTGGCGCGGGCGTGGCTGGTCGGATCGGTGTTCGGCGGCGTGCCGTCGACCGTGCACGTGCTGTGCACCGATGGTGACGTTCTGCGGTCGACGCGGGCGGCGGCGTCCTTGCTCGGCGGCACGGGTGTGATCCGCGGCGCGGTGGCCCACCTCGGCGTGTCGGCCTTCTGGACCGCCGTGCTGGCGGCCGTCGACCGGCGGTGGCCGTTGGACGCCCGCACCGGCGCGGTGGCGGGCGCGGTGATCGCGGCGGTGGACCTGGAGCTGGTCGGGCGGCGGTTCCCGGCGGTCCGGGAGCTGCACCGGGCGGCGCAGTGGGCGGACCACGTGGCCTTCGGCGCGCTGGTCGGAGCCGCTCTGAGGTCCACAGTGGACGAGGGTGGAGCAACGCGCCCGACCTCGATCGGGTGAATCCGCGTAGAGTGCTGGCGTTCCCGCACTGTCGTGCCTGGAGGTGATCGGGCGCCTTGAAGTTCCGACGTGCCGCACCGAAGGAGCGTGCCCCGCAGGTGGAGCCGGTGGTCGAACGAGAGCCCATGGCGGCGCCACCGGCGCCCGCACCCGCGCCCGCTCAGTTCTCGGCCTCGTTCGCCGGGGCGACGCTGATCGTCGGGCCGCCCGGTGGCGCGAGCCCCGCGGCGGTCGCGCTCGGCCGGAGCCTGCCGGTCGACCGCGGTCGCACGGTGGTCGTCGTCGAGCCGCCGGCCGGTGACGAGACGTCGTTCTGGCCCGCGGTGGCCGCCGCGCTGCACGGCAGAGGGCCGGTGCGGCTGATGACGCCCCACTCGGGCTCGATGCGGCCGACGGCTCCCGCGCAGTGGCTGACCGAGCAGTTGCAGGCGGAGGTCGTGGCGCCGGACGGCGCGGTCACCACCGTGCCGGGCGCCGCGTTCGTCGCGGGCAACGGCGGGTACGGCTGCTGGCTGCGGTTCCTGCCGGGCGCGTCGCCGGTGCCGATGGGCAGGCGGTTCCCGGTGCCGAACTGGGAGGCGGTCGACCCGAACACGCCGTGGCCGACGGGCGAGGTGGGCATCTCCGAGCCGATCCCGGCCGGGCTGTGGCTGCGGGCGCAACGCGCGCAGTTCGACCCGCAGGCGCCGGACGCGCGGGCGGTGATCGGGCTGCCGTGCCGGGACAACGTGCTGACCGTCGTGATCGGCGGACCGGGCCAGCCGGCCATCCCGACCGAGGAGGTGTGCCGCCTGCTCGGCGGGCTGCCGTCGGTGGCGCGGTCGCGGGTGCGGCTGGTCTGGTACGGCGGCGAGCACCAGGCGCAGGCGGTGGCGGAAGGGCTCGGCGAGCCGATCTCGCTGTACACGGGCCTGCCGGTGGGCGCGCTGCGCAGCGGCGCGGCCGTGGTGGCGGTGAACCCGCGCGGGCAGCAGACCTGGCGGCCGTACGTGACCGAGGTCCGCTACGCGCCGGGTGGAGCGCCGGTCGTCTCGGGCTACCGGGTGCCGGTGCAGGGGCTGGTGGAACGCGGGCCGGGCATCTTCGACCTGGGTGGCGGCGTGGTGCTCGAGGTCGTGCCGTCCGGGCTGTGGGTGCGTGACGCGGAGGACAACGGACCGGAGGTGCGGGCGCTGCCGGTGGACCCGGAGTGGGCCCGGCTGACCGTCGGCTCGCCCGGCCGCACGACGGCGGGCGCGGTCGCGGTGGCGGGCGCGTCGCTGGTGGAGCGGCTGGAGCCGGAGGTGCGGCGGCTGCTGAAGGTCGTGTTCTGCGACCCGTCGCCGATGCCGCGCCCGCCGGTGGCCGAGGAGCCCGCGCCGCCCGTGACCTCCGACGAGCCGGTGCCGCTGAGCGTGGACGGCCCGCTGGCGGACTCCCCCGCGCCCGTGTGGGGTGAGCAGGTGGGCGAGGAGGTCGTGCCGGTCGACCACCGCAGCACGGAGCCGGAGCGCGACGCGGTGCGCCGGATGCTGGGCGAGCGGTACGGCGAGCACGCGGCGGTGGCGTGCCGGCACATCGTGGAGCGCCCGGACGACCCGGAGGCGTTCGAGGCGGTGGTGACGGACCTCGCGGCGGTGTCGGCGTGCCTGCGCAACGACGAGGAGATCCTGGTCGAGGCGCTGCGCAGCGGGAAGCTGGGCCGGTTGTGGCCGTACGCCGCGTCGGTGGTGTCGGGGCTGCGCCGGTTGCCGACGCACCAGGGCGTGACGGTGTGCTGGGGTGACGCGCGCCGGTTCCGCACCGGTGACGTGCTGGTGGAGCACGGTCTGCTCAACACCGTCGCGGGGCCGCAGGTGCCGGTCGACGGGCGGGTGGAGTTCCTGCTCTGGTCGGTGACGGGTCGGCGGGTCTCGGTGGTCGACTCGTTCGGCAGCGTGGTCCAGGAGCGGGTGCTGTTCGCGCCGGGCACGGCGTTCAAGGTGCTCGCGGTGGTGGAGGCGGAGGAGTCGGCGCCCATGCAGGTCATGGCGCAGGAGGTCGTCGGTCGGCACCACGAGCTGCCGCCGGGCGTGCTGGGCAGTCTGGAACGGGCCGCGATCGCCCTCCGCAACCACGCCCGCGCCACCGCGTGAGGTCAGGGCGGTAGGCGGGGCGGCGGCAGGCGGGGCGACACGGCTCGGCAGGCGCTGACCCCCAGGCAGGCAGCAGCCTGAGCGGTGGTGCGTGCCTGAGCACGCCTCAGTACGCGACCGCGCGGTCGGCGAAGTTCGGTGCGGGGGCGACGCCGGCCGAGGACGGGTAGGAGATCCGGTCCGGCACGCCGTCGGACGTGTAGCGCTGCGCGGGCGAGGCGGCCAGCTGGTCGAGCCACACCGTGGAGCCGTAGCGGGCGTCCTCGCCGGTCGGGTCCTGTGACCGGATGCGGGGCGTGCGCGCCGGGTCGAAGTCCGCCGCGTACGGGGACGGCGCCGGGCCCGCGCCCACCATCAGCACGCACGCGTACTCGTACTGCGTGCCCTCGTAGCCGCCGCGCAGGGCGAGCGTGCCGTTCGACGGGATCGCGCCGAACGGCAGCGCCAGGCTCGACACCTGGTAGTCCGGCACGGCCCGCTGGATCTCCCGCTGCCCGGACGCGATCGCCTCCTGCACTCCCCCGTCGTCGGTCAACGCGAGGTTGGTGTGGTCGCGCGTGTGGTTGCCGATCTCGAACCCGTGCTCGCGCAACCAGCGCAGGGCCGCGCCGTCCGGCGACCCGAACGGCCCGGCGTTGACGTACAGGCTGGCCACCGGCCGGAAGCCGGGGTGCCGCGCGGCGACGTCCAGCAGGATGGCGATGGCCGTGCCGGCCGCGGGCTTCCCGTCGGCGCCGAGCGCGAACTGGGTCGCGTCGCCGTCGTCGAACGTCAGCACGACGGGGTGCGCGCCGGCCGGGAGGTCGATGCGCCCGGTCGCGTACTCGGTCGTGGTCACCGGCACGTACCCCTCGGCGGCCAACCGCTCCAGCTCCGCCCGGAACGCCGCCGGCGTCCGGTCGTAGACGGACGTGGTCTGCTCGACGAGCCGGTGGTACATCAGGATCGGCACCTGGCCGAGTTCGTTCGCGCCCACGGCCGCCGGGTCGGGCGGCGCGGAGGAGGACGGCGCGGCGGACGAGGAGCGCGCGGGCAGCTGCGCCGCGGCCTCGTCGGGCGGCCCCGCGCCGGGTTGGCCGGCGCAGCCGCAGCACAGGGCCGCGACGAGCGCCACAACGGTCCGGACCGGCGTCGACGTGGTGTTCACAGTCGAATGGTTCCGCGCCGCGGCCGGGTCGACACCGTGGTACACCCCTTCGGATGACCTTGGGTTTGGCGCTCCGCCACCCGGTCAAGTCGCTGATGACCGATGCCTCGCCAGATCGGAGTCACCCGATGTCGGAATCGCCCCGGAAGCTCAAGCGCGTGCTGATCCCAGTCGTCGGCGTCGTGGTGCTGCTGCTGATCGCCGGGGTCGTCACGACGATCGTCCACGGGCGCGGTGTCGGCCTCGCCGTGGCGGAGCTGGGCGACGGCACCGCTGTCACTCCTTCGGGTGTAGAGCGCGTGTCCATCACCACGGCGGAGGTCAGCGGGCTCGACCGTGTCACCGTGCACGTGGACGGACAGCCGGTGGAGGCGCGACGCGCCGACGGCCGCATGACGTTGACCGGGGTCAAGCTCGCCGAGGGCAGGCACACGCTGTCCGTGCGGGCGGCCAACCCGCTGCCCTGGATGCCCGACGTGGAGGTGCAACGCGAGTTCACCGTGGACGCCACACCGCCCGCGCTGAAGGTGGACGTGGTCGAGGCCGAGTCGCCGCGCGGCCCGGTGACGGTGAAGGGCAGCGCGGACGGCGCGGACACCGTGCGGGTGGGCGACCAGCGGGTGCCGGTGCGCGACGGGAAGTTCGAGGTCTCGCTGGAGTCGGCGGCCACCAGCGTCCGGGTCGAGGCCAGCGACGCCGCGGGCAACGCGCAGCGCCAGGAGGTCGCGGTCAAGGTCACCCACCCCGGGATGCGAGGGGTGCACATGAGCGCCGCCGCGTGGGCCACGGCGTCGTTGCGCGACCCGGTGCTGGCGATGGCGCGCGAGGGCCGCATCGACACCGTGCAGCTCGACATCAAGGACGAGAGCGGCGAGATCGGCTACGACTCGCAGGTGCCGCTGGCCAGGCAGATCGGCGCGAACCGCAACTACTACGACGCCCGCGCCGTGCTCGACGAGCTGCACGGGATGGGGCTGCGGGTGGTCGGCAGGCTGGTGGCGTTCCGCGACCCGGTGCTCGGCAAGGCGTCGTGGCAGGCGGGCGCGCGCGACCGGCTGGCGCAGAACTCGTCCGGTGCGCCCTGGTCGGCGCACTACGGCGAGTACGCGTTCACCAACTTCGCCAACCCCGAGGTGCGGGCGTACAACACCGCGATCGCCGGTGAGGCCGCGTCGCTCGGCTTCGACGACGTCCTCTACGACTACGTGCGGCGGCCGGACGGCCCGATCGGGCAGATGGTGTTCCCCGGCCTGACCACCAGCCCCGAGCAGTCCATCGTGGACTTCCTGAAGGAGAACCGGGCGGCCGTGCGGGAGCACGGCGCGTACCTGGGCGCGTCGGTGTTCGGCATCGCCGCGCACAGCCCGACCGACGTGGCGCAGGACATCCCGGCCATCTCCGCGCACGTGGACTACGTCGCGCCGATGGTCTACCCGTCGCACTGGGGCCCGAACGAGTACGGCGTGGCCAACCCCAACGCCATGCCGTACGAGATCGTGCGGGCGTCGGTCGCGGACTTCGTCCGGATGACCGGGGGCACCGGCGCGACGGTGATCCCGTGGCTGCAGGCGTTCTCGTTGGGGCACAACTACGGCCCGGGTGAGGTGCAGGCGCAGGTGCGCGCCACCTCAGAGGCGGGCGCGCCGTCGTTCCTGCTGTGGAACGCGGCCTGCACGTACGGCTCGGCGGGTCTGGAGCCCGCATGAGGGTGGTTTCCGCGGTGCCCTACCTGACCGGCGTCTGCCTGGCGGCGACGACGGTGGTGGCGTTGGACGTCGGGATGGAGGCCCGGCCGGCGACGGTGGCGTGGCCGTCGGCCCGGGTCGTGCCGTCGGTGTCCTCGCCCACGCCGTCGGAGGAGCGGAGCGCGCCGTCGGTCGACTCGTTGCGCTCCGGCGCGGACCTGCCGGCCGGTCCGCCGTTCCCCGAGCAGGGCGCGGGCACCTGGCACGTCGTGCCGCCGTCGGGCTCGGCCCCCGCGTCCGGCATCACGTACGCGGTCGAGGTCGAGGACGGGGTGGCGCTGCCGCACGGCGACGACTCGTTCGCCGCCGTGGTCGACCACGTGCTGCGGCACCCGCGCGGGTGGGCGAGCCGGCACGCGTTCCGGCGGGTCGGCGGTGAGGTGGAGCCGGAGCTGCGGATCCGGTTGACCTCGCAGCGGACCGCGCGGTCGTTGTGCGGGTTCGAGCTGCCCTACGACACGTCGTGCCGGGTCGGCTCGACGGTGCACCTCAGCTCGGCGCGCTGGTTCCGGGGCGCGCACACCTACGGCGACGACCTGCGCGGTTACCGGACCTACGCGGTCAACCACGAGGTCGGGCACTTCCTCGGCCTCGGCCACGAGGTGTGCCCGGCGGACGGCGCGCCGGCGCCGGTGATGATGCAGCAGACGTTGAGCGTGGACAACGACGGGCTGGCGTCGATCACGACGGGCAGCGACCAGGGTGTCGTGGTCGTGCCGGACGGGAAGTCGTGCACGCCGAACCCCTGGCCGTGACGGTCGGGGACCTCAGGTCGGCGGGGAACTCCGTCGAGCGCGTCCCACCCGGCCCGCGACCGAAGAGGTCGGCTTGACGCCACCGGCCGGAGCCCGTGGCGGAACGGCCGCCGTCGCGCGGACGCGCCTCCGCGCGACGGCGGCCACGTGGGTCACCCCGCCGCGGCCGTCCTGGCCCGCTGCTCGGCGACCAGGTCGCGGTACCAGTGGAAGCTCGCCCGTGGCGTGCGGACCAACGTCTCGTAGTCCACGTGCACGAGGCCGAACCGGTGCTTGTAGCCGTGCGCCCACTCGAAGTTGTCCAGGAACGACCAGACGAAGTACCCGCGCAGGTCGACGCCCGCGGTGATCGCGTCGTGGGCCGCCGCGAGGTGGGTGCGCAGGTAGTCGATGCGCTCCTGGTCGACGAAGCCGGGGTTGTCCGGGTACACGCACCCGTTCTCGGTGACGTAGACCGGCGGCAGGTCGGGGTAGCGCTCCTTCAGCCCGACCAGCGTCTGGGTCAGCCCGCCCGGCTCGACCGGCCAGTTCATCGCGGTGCGGGGGACGTCCGGCAGGCGGGTGGTGTCGATGCCGATGTCGATCGACGTGCGGGTGGCCGGGTTCGGGTCGCGGTGCGGCGCGTCGGCCACGTGCTGCCGGTAGTAGTAGTTGATGCCCACGTAGTCCAGCGGCGTGGAGATCAGCTCCAGGTCGCCGTCCCGGCGGAAGGACAGGTCGGTGACGCCCGCGAACGTCTCCTCGTAGTCGTCCGGGTAGCGGCCGGCGAACAGCGGTTCGGTGAACTGGCGGCGCAGCAGCAGGTCGTGCCTGCGCGCCGCGGCGACGTCCGCGTCCGACGAGGTGACCGGGGTCGACGGCGACTGGTTCAGCACGATGCCGAACTCGTGTCCCGGCGTGCCGCGCATGGCCCGCACCGCGAGCCCGTGCGCCACCATCAGGTGGTGCGCGGCGGAGAGGGAGCCGTGGCCCTCCCGCGCGCCGGGCGCGTGCCTGCCCTCGCCGTAGCCGACGATCGAGGACACGTACGGCTCGTTGAACGTCGTCCACTTCGACACCCGGTCGCCCAGGGCGTCGTGCACGACCACCGCGTACTCGGCGAACCGCTCCGCGGTGTCCCGCGACCGCCAGCCGCCCAGTTCCTCCAACGCCTGCGGCAGGTCCCAGTGGTACAGGGTGAGGAACGGCTCGATGCCCCGCTCCAGCAGCCCGTCGACCAGCCGGCGGTAGAAGTCCAGCCCGCGCTGCTCGACCGCGCCGGCGCCGGTCGGCAGGATCCGGGGCCACGCCACCGAGAACCGGTACGCGTCCACGCCGAGCTCGCCGAGCAGCGCCAGGTCCTCCGGCATCCGGTGGTAGTGGTCGCAGGCGACCGCGCCGGTGTCCCCACCGGCGACCGCGCCCGGCACCGCGCCGAACGCGTCCCAGATCGACGGTCCTCTCCCGTCGGCGTCGACGGCGCCTTCGATCTGGTAGGCCGACGTGGCGACGCCCCAGCGGAATCTTTGAGGGAAGTCGGTCATCCTTTGAGAGCTCCTTGCATGATTCCGCCGACGATCTGCCGGCCGAACAGGAGGAACACCGCGAGCACCGGCACGGTGCCGATCGTGGCCGCGGTGAGCACGAGGGTGTAATCGGTGGTGTAGCCGCTGGCCAGGGTGGACAGGGCGGTCTGCACGGTGGGGTTCTCCGGTGGCAGCACGACCAGCGGCCAGAAGAAGTCGTTCCACGCCTGCATGAACGTGAACAGGCCGAGCACGGCGGCGGCCGGGCGGGCGGCGGGCAGCACGACGTGCCAGTACAGGCGCAGCGAGCTGCACCCGTCCATCCGACCGGCTTCCAGCAGCTCGTCGGGCACCGCGCGTTCGAAGTACTGGCGCATGAAGAACACGCCGAACGCGGTGACCAGGCCAGGCACGATGACCGCGTGGAGCTCGCCCGCCCAGCCGAAGTCGCTCATCATCATGTACAGCGGGATGACGCCGAGCTCGGTGGGCACGGCCTGGGTGGCGACGACGAGCAGCATGAGCGCCGACCGGCCGCGGAACTTCAGCTTGGCGAAGGCGAAGCCCGCCAGGGTGGAGAAGAACACCACCGACACGGTGATGGTTCCCGACACGATCAGCGAGTTCGTCATCGCCAGCGCGAAGTCCGACTGGTCGAATACCCGGGAGATGTTGGCGAACAGGTTGCCGCCGGGCACCAGCACCGGCGGCACGCTGTCCACCTTGTCGGGCGTCTGCGACGACACGACGAGCGACCAGTACACCGGGAACGCCGACCCGGCGAGCACGGCGATCAACGCCGCGTAGGTCCACGGTCCGGGCATCCGCAGCATCCCGCGCCGCCGACGGTGCGGCGCGGGCGCGCCGGGCGCCAGCGGTTCGAGCACGGTGGTCATGGTGTCCTCTCAGTCCGTCCGGATGCGGCGCGCGGCCAGGTAGCTCAACCCGGTGATGAGGACCGTCGCGATGACCAGCAGCCAGGCGATGGCCGACGCGTAGCCGAAGTCGAACTTCGAGAAGCCCTGCTCGTAGAGGTAGAGCGCGGCGGTCTGGAACTGCCGGTCCGAGCCGCCGGTCGCGGCGCCCGCGCCGGGGTTGAACAGCAGCGGCTCGGCCAGCAGCCGCATGTTGCCCGCGGTGGCGATCACCGTGGAGAAGATGATCTGCGGGCGCAGCATCGGCACGGTGATCCGCCAGAACTGCTGCCACGCGCTCGCGCCGTCCAGCCGGGCCGCCTCGTACACGCTGCTCGGGATGGCCTGCATGGACGCCAGGAAGATCAGCGCGTGGTAGCCGGTCCAGCGCCACACCACCATCGCGGCGATGGCGGTGTGGGAGCTGCCGGTGCCGGCCTGCCAGTCGATCCGGCCGGCGCCGAACAGCTCCAGCACCCAGTTGATCAGCCCGAAGTCGCGGCCGAACAGCTGCGCGAAGATGATCGTCACCGCCGCCACCGAGGTGATGTTCGGCAGCAGCACGCCCATCCGGAAGAACGTCCGGCCGCGCAGCCGCCGGTTGAGCAGCTGCGCGATGCCGAGCGCGAACAGGATCTGCGGGACGGTGGTGAACAGCCACAGGCTCAGCGTGTTGCCCATCGCGTTCCAGAAGTACGGGTCCGCGGTGAGCAGTTCGACGTAGTTGTCCACGCCGATGAACGTGGCCGCGTCGCCGTCGAGCAGGTTGCGGTCCTGCATCGACACCCACGCGGTGTAGAGCAGGGGGAACAGGCCGAACACCGCGAACAGCAGGAAGTACGGCGCGATGTAGGCGTACGGCGCGTAGCGGATGTCCCACCGGTGGCGGCGTTCGCGCCAGTCCTTCTTCATCAGTCTTCGAGCCTCTTGACGTCGCCGACGAACTGGTCCCAGGACTCGTCCGGGCTCTGCTTGCCCTGCTCGACGCGCTGCATGGCGTTGCCGAGCTCGGTCTGCACGTCACCGGCCTTGGGGCCCTGGTACTGCGGCTTCAACGCGCGGGCGGCGTCGGTGAAGACCTTGCCGACGGGCGCGTTGTTGAAGAACGGGTCGGCCTTCTGGGCGACCGACTGCTCGCTGTAGAGCTTCGGCGCGGACGGGAGCAGGCCCGCGTTGGCGAAGACCTTGGCCTGCTGCTCGGGCGCGGTGAGCCAGGTGACCAGCTCGACGGCCTTGTCGACGTTCTTGCCCTGCTTGGGCACGGTCAGGTACGAGCCGCCCCAGTTGCCGCCGCCGCCGGGCACGGCCGCGAGGTCCCACTTGCCCGCGGTGTCCGGGGCCTGGTCCTTGATCTTGGCCATCATCCAGGCCGGGCAGGCGAGGGTGGCGAACTGGCCCTGCTTGAAGCCGGTGTTCCACTGCGGGGTGCTGTGCAGCAGCCCGGCGGACAGGCCGTCGGCGACGCCTTGCGCGACGAGGTTCCAGCCCTTCTTGATGTCGGCGTTCTCGCCCACGACGATCTTGTCGCTCTTGTCGTAGTAGCCGGTCGGGGCCTGGCCGACGATCGCGTTGAGCACGGTGGGGCCGCCGTCGAAGAACTTGGCGCCGGCCGGGGCCTTGGCGGCGAACTGCTTGCCGGTGGCCATGAACTGCTCCCACGTCGGCCACAGCGCCGAGACCTGGTCGCGGTCCGACGGCAGGCCGGCGGCCTCGAACAGGTCGCGGCGGTAGCAGATGGCCAGGCCGCCGATGTCGGTGCCGTAGCCGATCTGCTTGCCGTCCTTGGACAGCGAGCCCTCCCACTTCCAGTCCAGCCAGCGGTCCTTGATGTCGGACTTCAGCTCGACGAACTGGCCGGGGTTGGCCTTGAACTGGTTGATGTAGCCGACGTCGACGGCCTCGACGTCCGCGGCGCCGTTGTTCGTGGCGAGGTGGGCGGCGAGGTTCTTGTGGTGGTCGGAGTAGGAGGCGGTGCGGTCGGTGATGTCGATGTCCGGGTGCGCCTTCTCGTACTCCTCGAACAGCTGCTGGTAGCCGAAGTTGCCGAACAGCCCGATGGTGATCCTGGTCTTGCCGTCGCCCGCGCCGCTGCCGCAGCCGGTGGCGACCAGGGCGGCGGCCAGCAGGCTCGCGCCGACCAGGGTCGGAGTTCGTCTCATAACGCGGCTCTCCTTCTCCATCAATGAGCGGGCCGTTTTCGGGCACGCCGGACACGCGTTGGGTCGATCCGGGGGTTTCCGGCGAATTCGACCGGGGTTCGCACCCCGCCGCTGTGGTGTACATGACAGCCCCGGCCCGCGACACCGTCAAGTAACGAAACCATAACCTGGCCGTTCCCACGCTTCGACGTTTCCGCAGGTGATACCGTGTCCACCCTGGTCAGGACGCACTGGCTGAGCGGCTGAAACCGGTTACAAAGAAAGGGCGGCAGATGACCACGATCCGTGAGATCGCCCAGCTGTGCGGGGTGTCGGTGGCGACCGTTTCACGCGTTTTCAACCAGCCGCTGACAGTCAGCAAGGAAAAGCGCGAAGTGGTCGAGCGGGTGGCCCGCGAGCTCGACTACCGGCCCAACGAGTCGGCCCGCGCGCTGGCCACGAAGAGGTCCGGGCTGATCGGTTTGGTGTGGGACACCGACCACCGCAGGCCCGGCTGGCGGCACCCGTACCTGCAGGAGTTGCTGATCGGGTTGAAGTCGGCGCTGAGCGCGCACGGCTACCACCTGTTGATGCTCGCCACGAGCGGGTCGGCGGCGCTGCGGGCGGTCGGCGCGTCGCTGGCGGACCCGGTGGCGTACGTGAACATGACCCGGCGGCACCACCTCGGCGGGCTGGTGCTCATCGACAGCGGGTCCGACGCCTCGGCGTTCACCGCGTTCGCCCAGTCCGGGCTGCCGTGCGTGGCGGTGGACGTGGACGTCGACGGGCCGCGGGCGACCTACGTGACGTCGGACAACGTCGGCGGCGCGGCGATGGCGGTGCGGCACCTGGTCGGCGCGGGTCACCGCCGGATCGCCACGATCACCGGGCCGCGGGCCAACCGCCCGGCGGCGGACCGGCTGGACGGCTTCCGCTCGGCGATGGCCGGGGAAGGGCTGGCGGTGCCGCCGGAGTACGTGGTGGAGGGCGACTTCTACCGGCCCAGCGGCCAGGCGGCGATGCGGTCGCTGATCGCGTTGCCCGAGCCGCCGACGGCGGTGTTCTGCGCGAGCGACGAGATGGCGGTCGGCGCGTTGCTCGCGGCGCGCCACGCGGGGCTGCGGGTGCCGGACGAGCTGGCGGTGGTGGGGTTCGACGACATCGAGCTGGCCGCCCTGGTCGACCCGCCGCTGACCACGTTGGCGCAGGACAAGGCGGGGATCGGGGTGGCCGCGGCCCGCGCCGTGCTGACCATGGTGCACGGCGGCGAGAAGCCCGCGCCCGCGTTCCTGCCGACCAAGCTGGTGGTGCGCGCGTCCAGCCGGTGAGCCGCTCCGGTCAGCAGGTCAACGCCGGGGTGCTGTGCGGTGGCCCGAACTCCAGGCGCAACGAGTCGGTGCGGGGCACGACGAACGCGGTGCCGGACGACGTGCGCCACGTCGCGGGCAGGAACACGTACTGGCCCCCGGACTGCAGCAGCAGCTTCAACCCGTCGTAGCGGTACTTGTGGGCCGCGTCGGGCTGCGCGCACGTCACCTGGCGCACCCCCTCGCCGGTCAGGTTCAGGCTCTCCCCGCTGTAGACGACCAACGCGGGCATCTCCGGCACCCGTGCCTCGGTCTCGGCGCCGCGCCGCGTCCCGACCGCGCTCGAGTAGTCGCCGACCGCCCAGAACAGGCCGATGCTGACCAGCAGGAACGCGGCCACCGACTCCGCGACGCCGAATCCCGCGCCCTTGCGGCCACGGCCCGCCGTGACGCTCCACCGCCGCCACGCGAACGCCAGCAGGACGACGCCGACCGCGAAACCCAGCCCGGGCAGACCGGGGTAGCCGCGGTACGGCTCCGGGTCGACGGTGATCGGCACCGTCACCGCGAGCAGGGCGGCGCCGAGCACGGCGGCCACCGGCGCGCAGACCCGCAGGAACGCCGCCCACCGCCGCGCGGACAGCCGCGTGCGCAGGTAGCGGGCCAGGAAGGTGACGAGCAGGACGGCGATCGCGAACCCCGCCAGCGGCATGAACAGCCCGTCCGCGCCACGCGCCAGGATCTCGTCCGAGGTCTGGCCGAGCAGCGTGTAGTGCACCCGGAAGTGGGCGAAGAACACCTGCGTGGCCACCAGGCCGAAGAAGTACAGCAGGGCCGTGAGCAGGGTGGTGTTCGCGACCACCGACGCCACGATCCGCAGCGCCCGCGGCGGCCCCGTCTGCGGATCGGCCAGGTCGGGCACGGCCGGCGAGGCGGGAGCGGTGACGGTGCGGCGCGTGCTCACCACGCTCACCTACCGGCCGAGGTCTTCGTGACCGTCGTGGTCGTGGTGGTCGTGGTCGTGGTCGTGGTCTTCGTCGACGGACCTCCGGGGTCGACGGTGCCCGACCCGGTGGTGCCGTCGCCAGGGCACTGCGGACCGTGGTAGATGATCACGGTGCCGCCCCGGTCGACTGGGTTGGGCGAGATCTCCGAGATGCAGCCGGTGCTACCGCGCAGCTTCGTGACCACCTTGATGTGGCACCGGCTCGGGCCGCACTGCTCCTCCAACTGGGCCTCGATCGTCCGCTTCTTCTCCTCCGGGCCCTGGGCCAGGCGGCTGGGGTCGTAGCGGATCGGGCTGCCGGGCGCTCCCGGTTTCCCCGCCGTGGTGGACGAGGGCGCCGGTGGTGTCCCCCGAGTACCCGATTCGTCCCCGCCGGGATCCGTCGCCTCGGGTTCCGTCGCCTCGCCCGGCTCGGGTTCGGCCGCGGTGCCCTCCTGGGACGCCTCCGTCGACTGAATCGTGGTGAGCTGCGAGGACACCGGCTTTCCCGGCACGTCGGAACACCCGACGACCACCGCGCAGACCAGCACTGCGAACGATCTTCCGGTCGACCGCCTCATCGGTAACCACCGCCCTGCCATCTCCCTGCGGTTTCACCCATTAGGAGTTTCGGGGCGCGTCCTCGGATACACCGAGTGGACCAGCGTCCACCGCTGATCAGACGTTGCGGCGGTACTGGCCTCCCACCTCGAAGAACGCCTCGGTGATCTGACCGAGCGTGCAC
The DNA here is from genome assembly GCF_055603705.1 of Actinosynnema sp. NPDC037264. Taxonomy (NCBI): domain Bacteria; kingdom Bacillati; phylum Actinomycetota; class Actinomycetes; order Pseudonocardiales; family Pseudonocardiaceae; genus Actinosynnema; species Actinosynnema sp. NPDC037264. Next base: position 42,237 of record NZ_JBVJVK010000026.1, read on the forward strand.
ACCCGGGCCGCGTCCATCAGCACCGCGAACACGTTCTCCCCCGACGCGGCGGCCTCCTTCAGCCGGCGCAACGCGGGCTCCGCCTCGGCCGCGTGCGCGGCGGCGAACGCGCGCGTCCGCTCGACCTGCGACCGCTTCTCGTCCTCGGTCGCCCGCGCCAGCTCGATGGTCACGTCCTCCCGCTTCCCGTCACCGGGCAGGAAGGTGTTCACCCCGATCAACGGCAGCGAACCGTCGTGCTTGCGCTGCTCGTAGAGCATCGACTCGTCCTGGATCCGGCCGCGCTGGTAGCCGGTCTCCATCGCGCCCAGCACGCCGCCGCGCTCGGAGAGCCGGTCGAACTCCGCCAGCACCGCCTCCTCGACCAGGTCGGTCAGCTCGTCGACCACGAACGAGCCCTGCAACGGGTTCTCGTTCGCCGACAGGCCCCACTCCTTGTTGATGATCAGCTGGATCGCCATCGCCCGGCGCACCGACGACTCCGTCGGCGTGGTGACCGCCTCGTCGTAGGCGTTGGTGTGCAACGAGTTCGTGTTGTCGTACAGCGCGCACAACGCCTGCAGCGTGGTCCGGATGTCGTTGAAGTCCATCTCCTGCGCGTGCAGCGACCGACCGGACGTCTGCACGTGGTACTTGAACTTCTGCGACCGCTCGTTCGCCCCGTACCGCTCGCGCATCGCGATCGCCCAGATCCGCCGCGCCACCCGGCCGATCACGCTGTACTCGGCGTCCATGCCGTTGGAGAAGAAGAACGACAGGTTCGGCGCGAAGTCGTCGACGTCCATGCCGCGCGCCAGGTACGACTCGACGTAGGTGAACCCGTTGGCCAGCGTGAACGCCAACTGGCTGATGGGGTTCGCCCCGGCCTCGGCGATGTGGTAGCCCGAGATCGACACCGAGTAGAAGTTGCGCACCTTCCGCCGGATGAACCACTCCTGGATGTCGGCCATCATCCGCAGGGAGAACTCGGTGGAGAAGATGCAGGTGTTCTGCCCCTGGTCCTCCTTGAGGATGTCCGCCTGCACGGTGCCGCGCACGGTCGACAGCGCCCACGCCTTCAGCTCGTCCGCCTCGGCCTCGGACGGCTCGCGGCCGTGCTCGGCGCGGAACTTGTCGACCTGCTGGTCGAGCACCGTGTTGAGGAAGAACGCCAGGATCGTCGGCGCCGGGCCGTTGATCGTCATCGACACCGACGTGGTCGGCGCGGTGAGGTCGAACCCGTCGTAGAGCGCCTTCATGTCGTCCAGCGTCGCGATGGACACACCGGACGTGCCGACCTTGCCGTAGACGTCCGGCGGGGTGTCGGGGTCGCGGCCGTACAGCGTCACCGAGTCGAACGCGGTCGACAGCCGGGTCGCCTCCGAGCCCTGCGACAGGTACTTGAACCGGCGGTTCGTGCGGAACGCGTCGCCCTCGCCCGCGAACATCCGCGCCGGGTCCTCGCCGTCGCGCTTGAACGGGAACACACCCGCTGTGTACGGGAAGTGGCCGGGCAGGTTCTCCTTGCGCAGGAACCGCAGCAACGTGCCGTCGTCCTCGTAGCGCGGCAACGACACCCGCCGCACCTTGTTGCCGGACAACGTCTCCCGGGTCAGCTTGGTGTGGATCTCCTTGTCCCGCACCCGCACGACCATCTCGTCGCCGCTGTAGGCCTCCACCACCCGCGGCCACGACGCCAGCAGCTCCGCGGACACCGAGTCGACCCGCTCCTGCGCGGACTCCAGCAGCGAGGTGATCGCCGCCGTGTCGTGCCCGGCCCCCGCCAGCTCCTCGCGTGCCGCGCGCAGGTGGGCGACCCGCCGCACCGCGTCCACGTGCGTCTCGGTGGCGCGGTGGTAGCCGCGCACCGCCTCGGCGATCTCGGCCAGGTACCGCACCCGCGTGGGCGGCACCACGGTCGCCGCCGACGTCGACACCTTCCCGGTCACCACCGGCAGCACGCCCTCGGCCACGTCCAGGCCGCGTTGCGCCAGCTCGCCGCGCAGGTGCTGGTACAGGGCGGTCACGCCGTCGTCGTTGAACGTCGCCGCCGACGTGCCGAAGACCGGCATCTCCTCCCACGAGGCGCCGAAAGCCTCCCGGTTGCGCACCAGCTGGCGGGCCACGTCGCGCCGCGCGTCCTCCGCGCCGCGCCGCTCGAACTTGTTGATCGCGACCGCGTCCGCGAAGTCCAGCATGTCGATCTTCTCCAGCTGCGACGCGGCGCCGAACTCGGGCGTCATCACGTACAGCGAGAAGTCGACGAACGGCACGATCGCCGCGTCGCCCTGGCCGATGCCCGGCGTCTCCACCACGACCAGGTCGAACCCCGCCGCCTTGCACGCCAGGATCGCGTCACCCAGGCCGTCGGGCACCTCCGAGCCCGCCCGGCGGGTCGCCAGCGAGCGGAAGAAGACGCGGTCGCCGTCCAGGCAGTTCATCCGGATCCGGTCGCCGAGCAGCGCGCCGCCGCCACGACGACGCGTCGGGTCGACCGCCAGCACCGCCACGCGCAGCTTGTCCTGCTGGTCCAGCCGGAACCGGCGCACCAGCTCGTCGGTCAGCGACGACTTGCCCGAACCACCCGTTCCGGTGATTCCCAGCACCGGCACCGAGCGCTCGCCCGCGACGTGGACCATCCGGTCGCGCACGTCCGCCGGCAGCACGCCCGCCTCGATCAGCGTGATCGCCCTGGCCAACACGTCCTCGTCGCCGGTGAACAGCCCGTCCCACGACGACGGTCGGCGCTCGGCCAGCGGCTCGTCGCACGCCTCCACCATCGTGTTGATCATGCGGGCCAGGCCGAGCTCCTGCCCGTCGGCGGGCGAGAAGATCCGCGCCACGCCGCGCGAGTGCAGCAGCTCGATCTCCTCCGGCACGATCACGCCGCCGCCACCGCCGAAGACCTTGATGTGCTCCGCGCCGCGTTCGGCGAGCAGTTCGACCAGGTAGCTGAAGTACTCGACGTGCCCGCCCTGGTAGGCGCTGATGGCGATGCCCTGCACGTCTTCCTGCACGGCCGCGGCGACGACCTCGCGCACCGACCGGTTGTGGCCCAGGTGCACCACCTCGACGCCCTGGGACTGCAGGATCCGACGCATGATGTTGATCGCGGCGTCGTGCCCGTCGAACAGGCTGGCCGCGGTCACGAAGCGGACCGGGTGCAGCGGGGTGTGCAGCGGGGCAGCGGTCACGACTGGCTCCTTCGGCAGCGCGGAACTGCGTCCAGATTACTAGGACATCCGTCTATCGGAAGTACTAGTGAGTTGTGCGACAGGTCACCCGAGGCACCGAGAACCCGGACAAATCGGACCTATCCGACCGACGTCGATCGTTTTCGCAACCCTGGCCGTACCCCTCTCCGAACACGCGTGTAACTTCCGTCCAAACGGGGTAGAGGATCTTCCATGAGCAGCACACCTATCTACGACGAGCTGGCCGCCATCCTGCTCGCCGACCACCCGGGCACCGCCGATGCGGCCGTCGCCGGGAAGCCGCAAACCGAGTCAGCCGACGAGCCGTCCAAGCAGGTCCGCACCGGTGGCCGTCGTCGCAAGCCCGAGCCGGATGCCTGATCTTCTTTAGTCAGCACTGAAGCTATAGAGCTTGTTGGGGTCGAACGGGTGTTCGACCCTCGGGTTATGCTGACCTCATGCAGGTGTCGCTGTTCGACGACGGCGCCGAGGCCCCGGCGCTGCGCCCGCTGACCGGTGTGCGGCGGACCGAGCTGGGCGACGGCGCGTGGGTCGACGTGCTGCCCGGCTGGCTGACCGGCGCGGACGCGTTGTTCCGACGCCTGGTCGCCGAGGTGCCCTGGCGGGCCGAGCGCAGGCAGATGTACGAGCGCGTGGTGGACGTGCCGCGCCTGCTCTGCTTCTACGGCGAGGACGCGCCGCTCCCCGATCCCGTGCTGACCGCGGCGCGGGACGGGTTGAGCGCCTGGTACGCCGAGGAGCTCGGCGAGCCGTTCCGCACGGCGGGCCTGTGCTACTACCGCGACGGCCGCGACTCCGTGGCGTGGCACGGTGACACGATCGGGCGAGGTTCGACCGAGGACACGATGGTGGCGATCGTGTCCGTCGGGGCGCCGCGCGCGCTGGCGTTGCGCCCGCGCGGCGGCGGGGCGACCCTCCGGTACGCGCTCGGCCACGGCGACCTGATCGTCATGGGCGGGTCGTGCCAGCGGACGTGGGAGCACGCCGTGCCCAAAGCGGGCAAAGCGGTCGGACCGCGCGTCAGCATCCAGTTCCGCCCGCGCGGCGTGCGCTGATCACCTGGAATTCTGCTGCTTGTGGAGCATGACCGCCGTCACTACCCTCCCTCTGGGAGCGCTCCCAGAACGCGTTGCGAACATCCTCAAAGGAGAGCGGTATGCGGCAACGGAGATCCATCTTCGGCGCTCTGCTGGCGGCTGCGGTAGCCGTCAGCGGGGTCGTCGCGGTGGCGACGGCGGGACAGGTCACGGCGGCCCCGGCCGGTGGTTACCTGCACACCGCGGGCAGCAAGATCGTGGACAGCACCGGCGCGACGGTCCGGCTGACCGGCATCAACTGGTTCGGCATGGAGACCGACAACAAGACCTTCCACGGGCTGTGGTCCAACCGCACGTGGAAGCAGCAGCTCGACCAGATGGCCTCGCTCGGCTACAACACGCTGCGCGTGCCCTTCTCCAACGACGCGCTCAAGCCGGGCGCGACGGCGTCGGGCGTCAACGACTTCACCAACCCCGACCTGGTCGGGCTGTCGCCGTTGCAGATCCTGGACAAGGTCATCGAGTACGCGGGCCAGAAGGGGATGCGCATCATCCTCGACCGGCACCGCCCGACCAGCGCCGGGCAGTCCGCGCTCTGGTACACCGCGACCGTGCCGGAGAGCACCTGGATCGACGACTGGAAGATGCTCGCGCAGCGGTACGCGGGCAACACCACCGTGATCGGCGCCGACCTGCACAACGAGCCGCACGCCGAGGGGACCAACCCCAACGCCACCGGCGCGTGCTGGGGCTGCGGCGTGGTGGCGCGCGACTGGCGGCTGGCGGCCGAGCGGGCGGGCAACGCGATCCTGTCCGTGCAGCCGAACTGGCTGATCTTCGTCGAGGGTGTGAGCTGCCCGAGCGGCGGGCTGTCCGACACGTGGGACAACGACCCGTCCAACGACGAGGACTGCGGCTGGTGGGGTGGCAACCTGTCCAAGGCGGGCGAGTTCCCGGTGCGCTTGGACGTGCCGAACCGGCTGGTCTACTCGCCGCACGAGTACGCGACCTCGGTGTTCGAGCAGAAGTGGTTCAACGCGCCGGACTTCCCGGCGAACATGCCCGCCATCTGGGACAAGTACTGGGGCTACCTCCACAAGAGCAACACCGCGCCGTTGATGATGGGCGAGTTCGGGTCGACGCTGGCCAACCCGAAGGACAAGGTGTGGCTGGAGAACCTGATGGCCTACACCGGCAAGGGTGTCGACGGCATCTCGTTCACGTACTGGTCGTGGAACCCGAATTCCGGGGACACGGGCGGGATCGTGGGTGACGACTGGACCACGGTGAACCAGGCCAAGCAGTCCATCCTGCAGCCGTACCTGATCCCGCCGACCGGTGGGACCACTACGACGACCACGACCACTACCACTACCACTACGTCCGGGGGCAACGGCTCGGGGGCGTGCAAGGTCGCGTGGCGGCAGGACAACGCGTGGCAGGGCGGCTTCCAGGGTTCGTTGACGGTGACGAACAGCGCGACGAGCGCGGTGAACCCGTGGAAGGTGGTGTTCACGCTGCCGACCGGTGCGACCATCGGCAGCGGGTGGAACGGGACGTTCAGCCAGACCGGGTCGACCGTCACCGTGACCGCGCCGTCGTACGCGCCGTCGTTGGGTGCGGGTGCTTCGGTGTCGCTCGGGTTCACCGCGAACGGCACCGCTGGGGCGCCGACCGGCGTGACGCTGGGCGGAGCCGCCTGCACGGCGTGACGCCGGGGCGGGGCCGCCTGTGTCGCATGGCATCGGGCGGCGCCGCCGTGCGTCGCATGACACCAGGCGGCGCCGCCGTGCGTCGCGTGACCGGGGGGCGGCGCGGCCTGCACGGCGTGACGCCCTGAGCTCGCCGCGAAACGCGGCGCGGCGGGTGCCCGGGTTGCTACCCGGACACCCGCCGCGCTGGACGCGAGCCAGCGTTTGACCGCTCGGCCCCTGAACGCTCAGTCCTTGAACGCGTCCTTGACCTTCTCGGCCGCCTGCTTGAGGTTGCCCTTGACCTGCTCACCCCGGCCCTCGGCCTCCAGGTCGGGATCGTCGGTCGCACGACCGGCCGCTTCCTTCGCCTTGCCCTTGACTTCGTCGGCCTTGGCGTCGAACTTGTCGTCGATACCCATGACGCCCGGGTACCCCCGCCGGGACCGGGGAAACGGCCGACGGTCGCGATCATCGCGGCGGTGGTCGGGGTGGCGGTCGGGGCGGTGGGTGGGTAGGCCGGTGGTTGCTCGCGGACCTCTTTGTTTCAACCGACGTTTCAGGGCAATGGTAACGGCGTCTTTTTTGATCGTCGGCGGCAAGATCACCCGATCGTGGAGCCCGTGATCAGGAAAGGTGCAGGTCAGGGTTGGGATGAAGAGTTGGTCCCACGTGTTGCGGCGGGGGGGGGGGGGGGGGGGGGGGGGGGGGGGGGGGGGGGGGGGGGGGGGGGGGGGGGGGGGTTGGTTT
>NZ_JBVJVK010000026.1:48918-112068 GCF_055603705.1 Actinosynnema sp. NPDC037264
GGGCGGCGACCCGAGGGTAGGCGGACGCTCCCTCCCCCCCCCCTCCCCCCCCCCCCCCCCCCCCCCCCCCCCCCCCCCCCCCCCCCCGCGGTGGTTCGGCTACGGGTGGGTGAGGCTGCCCATCAGCAGGTCCACGAAGTGGTCCATGTCGGCCAGCAGGCACGGCAGTTGGGCGTGCTTGCCCGTGCAGCCCTCCGCCCACCCGCTGCCGGCGCCGTAGTCGACGAACGTGTGCGGGATGCCGGCCGCGACGAGATGATCCCGGGTCACGATGTTGGTCGCCCAAGCCCGGTTCTCGATCACGGCTTGCACCGGGTTCACGGTGAGGTCCCCGCCGTTGCCCGTGTACATCGCGACGCCCATCCCCCGCAGCGAACCCACGTGCTGCGCCGGGCTCTCCCGGTTCCACCCGCCGTCCAGCGGCCAGATCGGCGGACCGAAGATGGACTCCACCGGAACGGTCGGTGTGCCGCTGCCCGGCAGTTGGGTGGACGCCAGGACGGCCGCGCGCTGCTCCTGGCTCAACAGGTCGAGCCCGCCGGAGAAGGAGCCGACGTAGCCGAACAGGTCCGGCCGGTGCTCGGCGTAGTGGAACGCGCCGAACCCGCCCATCGAGTGACCCGAGATCGCCCGCCCGTCACGACGCGCGATGGTCCGCAGGTTGGCGTCCACGAACGGGATCACCTGGTCGAGGTGGAAGGTTTCCCAGTTCTGCGGGCCGAGCGCGGCGGGCGGGTAGAGCCAGTTCGTGTACCAACCCCGCCCGGAACCGTTGGGCGCCACCGTGATCAGCGGGACGCCGACCGTGGTCTCCTCGAACATCCGCTGGTTCGCCACGGTGTTCGGGCGGTCCGGGTGGCCGTGCAGGTGGTACTGCACGGGGTAGCGGGTGGCGGCGGCCTGGTCGTAGCCCTCCGGCAGCGTCACCATGATCGCGTGCTCGCCGGAGACCTGCCCCTCCATCACCGAGTACGCCGGCACCTGGGCGGTGCGCACGGTGAACACGAACGTCCGCTCGTTGCCGTCCACCCACGCCGGCTGGCTCACCACGGTCAGCCCGTGCCCGTCGACGAACACCGGAGGCCCGCCCGCCGCCGACGCGGCGGCACTCGCGCCGGACAGGCCGAGCGCACCGGCCGCGGCGAGCGCGGTCAGTCGCCGGATCACGCCGCCCCCTCGCACAACGCCGAGTCCAGCACCTCGACCGAGACCGGCCGGGAGCTGACCACGTTCCCGTTGGTGACCAGCGACGCGAACCGGCCGTCGTCGGTGGTCAGGGTGATCGAGTAGTGGCCGTTGGACAGCGCGCCGTTGTGGCCCCACGCCTCGCCGCCGCACGTGAGGTCCACCTTGAGCAGCGCGAGCCCGTACGAGTGGTCGGGCGCGATGGTCCGGCGCATCTCGGCGAGCGATGCCGCCGAGACGACCTTCCCGTCGAGGAGCGCGCCGTAGAACTCGGCCAGGTCGTCCAACGTGGACGCCATCGCGCCGGCGGTGCTCCAGAGGGTCAGCTCGGTGTTCGTGGTGCCCTCGGCCCAGAAGAAGAACGGGCCGACCCGGCCGCCGACGTAGCCGGGCAGGTACGGGTCGGCCAGCGCCCGCGTCCCCGGCGCGGGGAACGACGTGCTCGTCAGCCCGAGCGGCGTGATGACCCGTTCGGTGATCGCGTCGCGGGCCGACCGGCCGGTGACGCGTTCGATCAGCAGGCCGAGCACGAGGAAGCCGACGTTGGAGTACCCGAAGCCGGCGCCGGGCGCGAACTGGGCGGGTTCGTCCATGGCGGACCGGACCAGTTCGGCCAGCGTGTAGCCGCCGTCCGGGTTGGCGGCGGCGTCGCGGACGTCCCGGACCATGCCGCTGGTGTGCTGCAGGAGCTGGCGGACCGTGATGACGTCGCCGTCGTAGTTCCCGGTGACCACGCCGGGCAGGTAGCGCCCGATCGGCGCGTCCAGCGCGACGCGGCCCTCCTCCACCAGCTGCAGCACCACCGCCGCCGTGAACGTCTTGGTCTGGCTGCCGATCCGGAAGTGCTCGGTGGACGTGATCGGGCGGTTCTGGCCGATCTTGGCGGTGCCGCTGCTCAACGTCCACGCCTGCGTGTCGTCACCGGCGTGAACGGCCACGCCGGGTCCGGCCTGCGCCTGGTAGCGGTCGAGCACGGCCTGGGTCGCGGCGTGGTCGTCCTGCGCGGCGACGGCGGTCGCGGGCGTGGTGATCGCGGCCGTGACGGCGAGGACGACACCGCCGGCGACGCCGGTGAGCAGGCGACGGGGCTTGCCGGTCATGCGAGCTCCTCCGTGGTCGACGTGGCCGACGTGGTCAGGGCGGGTTCCTCGTCGTCGGGCACGGCGGTCTTGTCCGACCCGCCGCTCGGCTTCGCGCCGGGAGACGCGCCCGCCTGGCTCTGCTCGCCGATGAACGACACGACCTCCTTCACGACCTTGAGCACCCCGAGCGCGCCCTCGACCAGCTTGATCAGGTTCTCGCCGCTGGCCAGCAGCTCGGCCAGCTTGCCCGCGATCTTCCCGCCGTACTCGACGGCGATCTGCACGCACTGCGGGATCGCCGCCGCGAGGCTGCCCCCGAACGTGGCCGGCGCCGCGGCGAGCGCCTGGGTGATGATCGGCGTGATCTTGGCGATCGCCTCGGTGATCAGCTGGGTCACGGCCGCGACGACCTTGGCCACCACCTCGCCGGCCGCGATCATCGCCTTGCCCGAGGTCAGCGCGGTCTCCCCGATCGAGAGGATGCCGTCGGCCAGCTCCGTGCCCGCCTTCAGGTAATCCGTCCCGGCCTGGCCGGACCACTCGCTGGTCTCCTGTCGCGCGGACGAGCGGTACTCCTCGGCCACGGACGTCGCGTCCTGGCCGGCCGAGCCGAACTCCCCCGCCCCGGCGGAGACGGCGTCCGGGTCGCCGCGCAGCTGGTCGAGCGGCTCCTCCAGGAACGAGATCATCGGGGTGAGGAACCCGACGCCCGCGCCGTCCAGGGCGGACAGCGGACGTTCGGTGGAGTTCATCGTGCCGATCGGCGCGTCCGGGTCGCCGGCGAGCCCGCCCGACACCCACTCCTTGCTGTCGACGGCGGCGCTGACGGACCGGAGCTCGGCCAGCAGCGCGGCGATCCGGCCGGTGTCCGGCGACGGCGCCTCGGCCTCGGTGCGGGGCAGTGCGGTCACCACTGGCCGACCTCCGTCCCGATGCCGGTCAGCACGGCGGAGCTGTCGTCGTCGGTGCGCTGGTAGCCGTCGGCCACCTGCCGCAGGCCGCCGCTGACCTGGTCCACGGCGGACGCGACGTGGCCGAACGCGTCCAGCGTGGTGGCCATCGCGCCGCCGAGCCCGGCGGTGAGGAACCCGGCGAACGAGCCGAGCGACTGCTCCCCCAGCGCGTCGGGCAACCGGGTGCCCGACGCGGCGAGCCGGTCGGCGTAGCCCGCGAGCCTGCCCGCGTGCCCGCGCAGCTGCTCGGGGTCGACGGTGAAGTCGCCCTGGCTCATCGCACGACCTCCGCGGGCAGGTGCTCGGTGATCCGCTCCAGCGCCTCGCCCTCGCCGAGGTAGCCGGACATCACCTCCGCCATCCGCGCGCCGGCCAGCCGCTGCGCCTCGCGCGCGGTGGCGACGATGAGCACGGACAGGGCGTCCGCCTCCAGCCTGCGTGCCGCGGGCGTCACCGTGACGTCGTCGAGCACCCCTCCGGCGTTCACGGTCACGCTGACCTCGCCCCGCGGCGAGGTCGCGGTCGCGCCCACCTCGCGCAGGCTCGCGCTCGCCGCGCGGGCGCCGTGCGCCGCGCGTTCGAGGCGCTCGCGGTAGTCCGCCAGCCACTGCGTCGGATCCATGGTCCTCCCCTTCCCTCGGTTACTGGTGGTCCTGCTGGTCGGCCCGGCCACTAGGCGCGGGCGACCGACGCGGTCTCGCCGAGCAGGCGGACGAGTTCGCCGTGCCGCAGCGGGTTGACGCTCACCCAGCCGGCGTCGCCGCGATCGACCCGCAGCCGACCGCGCACGCCGTCCAGCCACGACACCTCGTGCGGCCGGGTGACGGCGTCGCCGGTCCGGCGGACGACGCCGAGCTGTCCCCGGCCCGCCACCGCCGGGAACAGGGCGACCAGCCGGTCGACCACGGCCTCGTCGCCGCCGCGGGCGCGGACCAGCTCGCGCACGTGCCTCCGGGCGACCGGGTCGCCCTCGGGGTCGCCGAACATCCGCAACGCGTCCTCGACGACGCCCGGCGGCAACGTGATCGGCATGGTCGAGGCCGCCCGCACCTCGGGGATCAGCCCGGCGAGCTCGTCGGCCAGCCCGGTGGCGGGCACCGCCGTCACCCGGACCGCGCTCCCCCGCTCGTCGAGGGGCGTCTGGCGGCACACCACCGCCCGGTCCCGGTAGACCATGGCCACCGCGCCGGTGACCTCGTCCGTGCCGACGACCACCAGGTCGACCGCGCCCCGGTACTCCCGCAGCGCGGTGACCAGCTCCTCGGCGACGCCGACCGGTCCGGTCGCGGTGGCGAGGCCGCGGTCGCACAACGCGCGCCCGGCGGCGGCCAGCAGCTCGTCGCGCTCGTGGGCGAACCGGCCGACCGACGGCACCCGCAGCGGGAACGGGAAGGCGACGCCGGCGTGGGTGGCGAGGAGGTCCAGTTCGACGGGCTCGAAGACGGCGTCGTGCTCGATCGCGGCGGTCACCTCGCGGCCCCGTCCGACCGCTCGCCCGCCGCGCGCACGGCCGACCCGGCGTCGTCGTCCACCTCGGTGTAGGCGGCCTTCGCGTCGGCCAGCAGCTGCCGGAACGCCACCACCTCGCGCTGCGCCGCGCTCACCTCGCCGGCCAGCCCGGACTCCCCCGCCGCCGCGCGCAGCCGTGACGCCAGCTCCACCGCCGGCGGCGCGGTGCCGAGCATCGGCTGGCGTTCGGCGAGCCGGCTCACGGCCGTCACCAGGTCGCCGGTCAGGTCGCCCAACCTGGTCAGCGTGGCGATCCGGTCCTCGATGAGGTCGAGCTCGACGTGGTACCCCTGGCCCGCGTTCACGGCTGTGCTCCCGTCGTCTGGCCGATGACCGCCGGGCTCACCGGCGTGTCCACGGTGAACAGCCCGTGGTCGATGGTCGGCATCCGGTTCTCGTGCGGCTCGTCGTCGCCGCCGTTCGGGCGGCCACCGACCGGCGGCGCCATGGCGGCCTGCGTCGTGTTGCGGGCGGCGGTGTCGCCGGCGAGCGGTCCGACCGGCACGCCGAGCGCACCGGCCGCGCCGGGCAGCACACCGACCCGCGCACCGGGACCGAGCGGCACGCCGTGACCGGCGGACGGCGCGGAACCGAGGGCCGAACCCGTGCCCGCCCCGATCGCCACCCCCGAGCCGCCGCCTCCGAGGAGACGGGTCCACGGCACACCCGCGCCACGCGCGCCTGTCGTCGGGCCGGGCGGCACCCCACCGGCCGCCGGTCCGCTCGCGCTGGTCAGCTGGGAGGCGGGCGGGATCGCGCCCCGTGCCCCGTCGATCAGCTTGCTGCCGCCGACCAGGCTCGACTCGTAGGCCTGCATGGCGCGCACCGCGTCGGCCTTCTGCTGGTCCAGGGTGGACGCGCCGAAGTAGAAGCTGAACCCGGCCCCGCCCACCGCGCCGAACGCGGTGCCCGTGCTGGAGGCTGTGGTGGTCCCGGTCGGGGCGAACATCGTGGCGAAGTTCGGCACCGACGAGGTGAAGGTCGGTATCGACGAGGTGAAGGTCGGTATCGACGAGGTGAAGGTCGGTATCGACGAGGTGAAGGTCGGTATCGACGAGGTGAAGGTCGGTACGGGTGGCGGCGGCGGGAACGACATGGTCGGGAACGTCGACCCGGCGGGCCCGGTCGGGAACGTCAACGCGGCCGGCGCCGTCGGGAAGGCCGGCGGCGCCGATGCGGGCGGCAGCGGCGGCACGGCGGGCAGCGGCGGTGCGGTCGGCATCGTCGGCGGCGCGAAGCCCGGGAACGCCGTGGCGAACGCGGACCGCGTGGTGGTCCCCTGATCGGAGGCCGGCTGGTCACCGGCCGACGGGTCGGCGGGCGCGGCCGGTGGTGGCGGCATCATGGCCCTCGCCCTGGCCAGCGCGTCGGCGGCCTCCTGCGCCGCGCGCTGCCCCGCGTGCGCCAGCTCGCTGATCTTCTCCACCCGGGCGGCCAGCGCGGCCAGCCGGTCGGCCGCTTCCTCCGCCGCCGGGCCGTGCCAGCCGTCGAGCAGCGCGACCCGCTGCTCCCGCAACACCTGGGCGTGCGTGTCCAACGCGACGCGGTGCTGCGCCCACTCGGTGGCGACCACGCTGACGTCCCCGACGTCCGCGTCCTGCCACAGCATCCGGTACAGCTCCTCGTGGCTGTACGCCTCCCAGTTCACCGCGCCCGTCGTCGACGTCGGTTCCTCTTCGGACATCCGCTCGTCCCCCTCCCACAGTCGGTCCCGCCGACGACGCCCATGCTGGCGACACGGGGGCGGCCATCGACAGGCCGTGGAGCGGCCATCTATGGCCGGTACCTGTGAGCTGGGAAAACAGACCGTTCAAGGTCAAGAACGGTCGCTGTAGGCCTCGGCCAGGTGATCTTGGAGACGGGCGTGGCGGAACTGGTAGACCGCGCCCGCACGGCGCAGCACGCCCCGCCGATAGGCGTCGTCGAGGAACGCGCGCACGGCCCAGGGCACTCGACCGGTCAGCGGCAGCCAGATGCGGGCGAACACGACCCACTGGCCCCACGCCGTCATGCTGATCAAGTAGCCGAGCCCGCCACCGAACCCGCCGACGAGACCGAACAGGAGACCCGCCAAGCCGGGCCAGCTGATCACGATCCCGAACGGCCCGCCGCCCGGCAGCGACATCAACGCCGTCGCGATGAGCCAGCTCGTGGCCGAGAAGAACACCGCGAACAGGGGCCCGAACAGCGCGAGCTGCAGCAGCACGGTCCTGCGGTTGGCGTCGAGCAGGCCGGCCGGGCTCGCCGCGGCACGGATGTCCTGCGGCGACTCGCCCGCGGCGATCAGCCCGAAGGCGAGCGCCGCGCCGGACCCGAAGACCACGGTGAACACGCCGGCGTCGACGAGGACCATCGCCGGTGTCACCGGGTAGCCCCTGACCAGCCACTTCACCAGGATCATCACCGTGCCGTAGGAGCAGCCGACCAGCGCGCCGAACAGCAGGCCCATCCGGGCCCGGAGCCGCACCCGCGGCCACTTCACCCCCGCACCCGCCCGCAGCCGCAGTCGGAACCGGACCGGTTCGAGCGGCTGGACGCGCGCCAGGTGCCCGTGCACCAGCCCGAACGGCACACCGGCGAGCAGCGCGACCACCACGCCCAGGCCCAGCAGCTCGGCGGACACCGACCCGATCACCGCGCCTTCGACCACCACGTCGCCCAGCCAGACACCGGCGAACACGACGAGCGCGACCACCAGCGCCCTGGCGCGCCGGCTCATCGAGGTGCCGAGCTGCCACCAGGCCAGGTCGTGCGTGCCGAGCCGGGTCAGGTGGTCGGCGAGGTGGCCGAGCCAGTGCCGGACGTGCTCGACGTCGTAGGCCCGGACGCCGCGCCGTTCCTGGTACACGGCCGGCACGAAGCCGCCGAGCAGGTGCCGTTCGATCGCGTCACGGCCGCCGAACCGGTCCGCGTCGACCAGCTCCGCCGGGTCGTGGCCGGGTGTGTCGCTGTAGATCCGGCGGGCCAGCGCCACCATCAGCGGTGTGGTCAGCACGGCCGCGAGGGCTCCGTCGGGCTGGTCCCGCACGTGGTCCAGCACCGGCTGCCAGACGTTGCCGGCGTCACCGGCCTGCCCGGTGGTGCGCGGCAGGTAGTCGGCGACGTCGGCCAGGGCGAGGTCGACCAGCTCCACCGCGCCCGCCGCCCGGAGCACGCCGGTGGCCCGCACCGCCGCCCGGTACTCGTCGACCCGGCTGGTCAGCAGCAGCGGCAGGGTGGTGGCGTTCAACGCGGCCAGCGCCGCCCGGTGCAGGCCGCCCGCCACCTCGTCGAACCCGTCCAGCACGGGCAGCACGCGGTGGGCGTCGACCAGCGCGGCGGCCAGCGTGGACCCGCCCGGCCCCGGCGCGGCCAGGCCGGGGTGGTCGCGCACCAGCTGCTCGGCGAGCCAGTCCCGCAGCTCGGTGCGGACCGGGTTCCACGAGCCGAGGCCGAAGATCACCGGCACCGGGTCGGCCGGCGCGCGGACGGCCAGCAGGTCGAGCACGAACCGCGTGGTGAGGATCGTCTTGCCCGCGCCCGCCCGGCCGAGCACGATCAGCCGGGACGACGGTATCCGCCGGTAGACCTCCACCACCTGGTCGATCCGCCCGGAGAGGTCCAGGGGGCGCGCGGTCTGGCCCGGCTGCGCCAGCCGGATGTTCGCCCAGCTGTCCCGCAACGCGTCGGGCGCCGGTCGCCAGCGGACGGGCAGCGGCACGGGGTCGTGCACCTGCTGCTGCTCCTCTTCCCGTCGCCACCGGGCGTGCACGGCGTACGCGAGCGCGTCCGTCGCCTCGACCAGCGGATCGGCGCCGAGGGTCGGCGCGGGCGACCGGCGCGTGCCGCCGCCGTGCCCGACCCGCCCGGGCACGTCCTCGTCCGGGTCGGCGGGCTCGGCGTGGCCGGCGGCGGTGAACAGCTCGGCGCGCTCGGCGCCGTCCAGGCTCAACGCGTCGGCCAGCAACCGCACCGTGCGCACCTGGGGGTTGCCGCGCTGTCCGGTCTCCAGGCCGCGGACGGTGCGGACACCGAGCCCGGCGCGCTCGGCCAGGTCGTCCTGGCTCAACCCGGCCCGCTGCCGCCAGCGCCGCAGCAGAGCGCCGAACCGGCTCGTCACACCCAACCCCCACCGTCACGCACGCCGAACGCACGCCCGTCATCAACCGGACACCGTCGGTCCACGCCTCGGCGGACCGAATCCTAGACGCGGCCGCGTGCCGGGCGGGCACCGGATCGTCACTCCGCGCCACCTGATCGACACGACCGGCCCTTTAAGTTACCCGGTGGTACCGTCGCGCCGGGGGCTTGATCGTCCAAGCGCGGATCCGCTGTCGCCGCACGGTGTCCTGAGGTCCGGCAGAGGGTTCACGCGCCAGGTGCGACGGGGGTCGGGATGAAGGCGTTCCAAGCGGTGCTGGTGGTGCTCGGGCTGTTCGTCGCGGGCACCGGGTTGCTGGAGGTCGTGCTGGGTCCGACCGTGCTGCTGCCGGGCGGCCCGCGGCCGGAGCCGACGCTGGACAGCAACTACCGGTTCTTCGCCGCGATGTGGCTGGCGATCGGGGTGGCGCTGCTGTCCGTCGTGCCGCGCGTCCGGGAGGCCACGACGGTGCTGCGCTTCGTCAGCGCGGCCGTGTTCGTCGGCGGTCTGGCGCGGATCGCGTCGTGGCTGGCGGTCGGTCAGCCGCACGCGATGATGCTGGTCCTGCTGGCGATCGAGCTCATCGTGCCGCCGGTCCTGGTGCTGTGGCAGCGCCGTCTGACCGCTTGACCACCACGCCGGGTGCGACCTCCTGCTCGCAGCGGTCGCAGACCATCCGCGTGTGGACGACGCCGCCGCAGCCCGCGTGCTCGGTCACGGCGGGCGGTCCGTCCGCCTCGGGCATGTAGCGGTCGCCCCACTCCATGAGCGACAGGAGCACCGGCGTCAGCTCGCGTCCCTTGGCCGTGAGCCGGTACTCGTGGCGTGGCGGCCGGTCCTGGTAGAGCACGCGTTCCAGCACACCGTGCTCGACCAGGCCGGTGAGGCGGTCGCTGAGCACGTTGCGCGCGATCGGCATGCGCTGGAGGAACCCGTCGAAGCGGGTGACACCGGCCACCGCGTCCCGCACGATCAACAGCGTCCAGCGCTCGCCGACGACCTCGAGGGCGCGCGCGATGGAGCAGACCTGGTCGTCGTATGTGCGTCGGAGCATCCGCGCATGATAGCGACGGTGTTCGCCGCGGATACCGCTCGTCGGGGGGCCGACCGCGAGATCGCGAACGGCGACGCGTCCGACCCGGACCTCACCGCGGCGGAACACCACCCACTCGGCCGACGGAGGGAGGCTGGCCCGCTGCGGCGTGCCGCAGCGGGCCGTGCGTTCAGGATCGTGGCGGCTCCGCGTCCGGCACGCGGTCCTGTTCGCGGTCCTGTTCGTCCGGTCGGTCCGGGACGGCGGGCGGCGGCGCGGAACCCCGGTCGATGACCTCGCCCAGGTAGCGCAGCACGACCGCCACGGCTGCCACGACCGGCACAGCGAGGAACGCGCCCGCGATGCCGTAGAGGGTGCTGCCCGCCGTGACGGCCAGCAGCACGACGGCCGCGTGCAGCCGCAGGCTCCGCGACTGGAGCACCGGCTGGAGCACGTTGCCCTCCACCTGCTGCACCACCACCACGATGACCAGCATGATCAGCGCGGTCGTCGGGCCGTTGCTGACCAACGCGACCAGGACGGCCAGGGCGCCCGCGATGAACGCGCCGACGATCGGCACGAACCCGCCGAGGAACGTCAACGCCGCCAGCGGCACGGCCAGCGGCACGCCGAGCACCACGAGGCCGAGGCCGATCAGCACCGCGTCCACCAGGCTCACCACCGCCTGGGTGCGGATGAAGTCGCCCAACGTCGTCCAGACCCGCTCCAGCACGACGGTCACGTGCCCGCCGGCGCGCTCGCCGATCACGCCGCGCAGCCACGGCGTGAACCGCGGCCCGTCCTTGACGAACAGGAACGCCAGCAGCAGCGCGACGATGCCGGTGACCAGGCCGGAGGTCACCGTGCCGACCCCGGTGAGCAGGCTGTTCGCGATCGACCCGACGCTGGACCGCAACTGGTCGATGCCCTGTTGCAGCAACTGGTCGAGCTGGCCCTCGCCGATGTTGAGCGGCGGGCCGGCCGCCCAGTCGAGGGCCTGTTGCAGGGCGCGGGTCGCGCTGTCGGCGATCTCGGGCACGCCGGACGCGATCGACGTCGTGATCAGGGCCACCACGCCGCCGAGCACGATCAGCCCGGCGAGCAGCACGATCGTGGCGGCCAGCGCGGCGGGCACACCGCGCGAGCGCAGCCAGCGGGCGGGCGGCCACAGCACGGTGGTGATCAGCAGGCCGAGCAGGACCGGCATCACCACGACCCACAGCCTGCCGATCAGCGTCCACAGCAGCCAGAAGCCGATCGCGACCAGCGCCAGGCGGGCGCTCCACCGCGCCAGCCAGGTCACCCCGTGCCCGACGGCCTGACCGCGATCGGTCCAGCGGCGGTCTTCAGCGCTCACGTCTCCCCATCCCTCCACCGCGTCGCGCCCTGCGGCGCCTGTGCGGCAGCCTGCCAGAGCCGGCCGCCCGCAGCGTGCCGCCCCACCCCGTGTCAAGGCCCGCACCAGGACAAAACCTGTCCGGTCGATGACCTTGACCGCTCTCTCGTCGGGCACTGACGATGGCGGTCCCAGTCATCCGGCGCGACCAGCATTGGGAGTTGACAACGATGTCATCGCTTCGCCGCGTCATCACGGTGCGGCTCTTGGCCCTCTTCGCCGTCCTCGGTTCGGTCCTCGTGCCCGTCGCGCCCGCGTCGGCGGCGCCCGGCGAGTGGGTGATCACCGCGCCCGGCTCCGCCGCCGTGGCCGCGCACGTGACCCTCGACCCCGGCACCGGTGGGCTGGCGTTCGCCGTCTCCCGGCAGGGCCGCACGGTGCTGGCACCGTCACCGATCGGGCTGCGCACCAGCGAGGCCGACCTGACCAGGGACCTGCGGGCGGTCGGCCGCGCGGACCGGCTCGTGACCGAGCGGTACGCGATGACCACCGGCAAGCGGCTGCAGCGGCAGACCCGGATGACCGAGACCGTGCTGACTTTCGCGGGCGCCGGCGGGGCGCGGCTGGACCTGGTGGTGCGGGTCGCGGCGGACGGCGTGGCCTACCGGTACGTCGTGCCGGACACCGTCACGGTGACCGGCGAGGCGTCGTCGTTCCGGCTGCCGGCGGACGCCCCGGCCTGGCTGCTGCCCTACAACGCCTGGTACGAGGCCAACCGCGTGCGCACGACGGCCGCCGGCGCGGCGGAGGGCGAGTACGGCTACCCCTCGCTGTTCCGGGTGGGCGACGACTACGCGCTGCTCACCGAGTCCGATGTGGACGGCCGGTACCCGGGCAGCCGGTTGCGGCACGCCGCCGGGTCGCCCGACTACCGGGTCGTGCTCGCGGACGAGCAGGTCGCGGACGTCTCGCGCACGCCTTGGCGCACCGCGATCGTGGGCTCCCTCGCGACCGTCGGCGAGTCGACCCTGGTGGACGACCTCGCCTCGCCCGCCAGGTTCACCGACACGTCGTGGGTGCGGCCGGGCAAGGTCGCGTGGTCGTGGCTGAGCGAGCACGGAAGCCCCGGCGACTTCGAGCGGCAGAAGCGGTACGTGGACTTCGCCGCCCGCCACGGCTGGGAGTACGTGCTGGTGGACGAGGGGTGGCGCGACGCGTGGGTGCCGGAGCTGGTCCGGTACGCCCGCGCCAAGGGCGTCGAGGTGCTGCTGTGGTTCCACTGGACCGCGCTGGACACGGAGGCCGAGCGCGACACCGTGCTGCCCAGGGTGCGCCAGTGGGGTGTGCGCGGCGTGAAGCTCGACTTCATGGAGTCCGACTCCCGGGCCCGCTACCAGTGGTACGACGCGGTGCTGGCGAAGACCGCCGAGCTGCGCCTGATGGTGAACTTCCACGGCTCGACCATCCCGCACGGCCTGGCCCGGACGTGGCCGCACGTGATGACGATGGAGGCCGTGCGCGGCGCGGAGAACTTCCCGCCGGCGGCGAACAACCCGGTGCAGTTCTTCACCCGGAACGCGGTCGGGTCGATGGACTACACGCCGGTGTCGCTGGAGGTCGGCACGAAGGAGGCGTCGGTCGCCCACGAGGTCGCGCTGCCGGTGCTGTACGAGTCGGGGTGGACGCACTTCGCCGACAAGCCGGAGGCCTACGAGCGGTTCCCGGAGGCGTTGCGGTACCTGAGCCAGGTGCCGACGGTGTGGGACGAGACCCGCGTGCTGGGCGGCGACCCGTCCGATCACGCGGTGGTGGCGCGGCGGTCCGGCGACCGCTGGTTCGTCGGCGCGGTGGCGGCCGGTGACCCGCGCACGCTGCGGGCGTCACTGGGGTTCCTGGGCGGCGGGCAGTGGCTGGTCGAGGTGGTGCGGGACGGCGAGGGCCGCGGTGACGTGCGGCGGGACGCCCGGATCGCGCGGTCGTCCGCGGCGCTGGAGGTCGCGGTGCCGCGCAACGGCGGGTTCGCGGCGGTGATCTGCCCGTACCTGCCGGGGATGCTGACGTGCGACCGGCCGGTCGTGCCGGTGCCCGCCACCACGCTCGCGGTCACTCCTTCCGAGGTCGTGGACGCGGTGAAGGGGTCGACGTTCGAGGTCACGGGCACCTTCACGGCCGAGGCCGCGATCGAGGACGTCGTGCTGACGGCGGCGGCGCCCGAGGGTTGGACCGTGACCGGCGCGCCGGTCGAGCGACGCGCCCTGCGGCCGGGCGAGGCGCTGACCGGTCGGTGGACGGTGCGGGTGGGTGACGACAGCCCGGTGGGCGCGGTGGACGTGCCGGTGTTCGCGGAGTTCCGCGCGCCGGGGCACGCCCGGGTGCACGTGGAGCGGGCGGTGCGCGCGTTCGTGCCGCCGCCCGTGCCGACCGGCGAGCCGTACGTGAGCGACCTGCCGTTCATGAGCGAGGGCAACGGCTGGGGCCCGGTCGAGCGGGACCGGTCCAACGGCGAGAACGCCGGTGGTGACGGCAACCCGTTGACCATCGGCGGCGTCGTGTACGGCAAGGGCGTCGGCGTGCACGCGCCGTCCGCGCTGTCGGTCTACCTGGGCGGCGGGTGCCGGACGCTGACCGCCGTGATCGGCCTGGACGACGAGACCACGTCGCCGGGCTCGGTGGTGTTCCAGGTCTTCGGCGACGACCGGCTGCTGCACGACAGCGGCGTGCTGCGCGGCGGGGACCCGGGCCGGCCGATCACGGTGGACACCGCCGGTGTCCGGATGCTCGAACTCCGCGTGACCGACGGCGGCGACGGCCGCAACTTCGACCACGCCGACTGGGCCGACGCCCGGTTGGCCTGCGCGTGAGAGGGATTGCGGGCATGAGGATCAACCGTCGCCAGTTGCTGCGGGCGGTGGGTGTCGGCGGCGCGTTGACGCTGGCGCCCCGGCTCGCGTTCGCCGAGTCCCCGGTCGAGGTCGATTCGGTGGCGCGGGTGTACTACGAGGTGTTGTCGCGCCACACGAGGTGGGCCGAGCAGCAGTACGACCCGGTGGCGGGCCGGTACCGGCGGACGGACTTCGGGTTCGCCGTCGTGCTGGGCAACGCGGTCCTGCTGACCAGGGGCGACTACGACGCCGAGCTCACCGGCGTGGCGAAGTCGGTGCTGCACGCGCACACCGTGGACACGATCCGGCACTTCGCTGCGAGCAACGTGCTGGCGGGCGGCGCGGAGTGGGGCAAGACGTTGTTCTGGGACACCACGTTCCAGTCCTACTTCGTGCTCGCCGCACGCCTGCTGTGGGCCGACCTCGACCCGGCGACGCGTGCCGCCGTCGACGTGATCGCGCGTGGTCAGGCGGCGTACACGGCCGCGCTCGGCACGGGGAACGACCCGCGTTCGGGCGGGTGGACGCCCAACGGGCTCACCGGCGGGTACCGGGGTGACACGAAGCTCGAGGAGATGGGCGTCTACACGCAGGCCCTCGCACCGGGGCTCGCGTGGGCGGCCGACGACCCGGGCGCCGGCGCGTGGCGTGAGGCGTTCGGCCGGTGGAGCCGCAACGAGGCCGGGTTGCCGGCCGCCGACCTGGCCAACCCGTCGGTGGTGGACGGCGTGCCGGTCTCGGCGAACACCGCCGCGAACGCGCACGACACGTTCATCGTGGAGAACCACGGCTCGTACGGGCCGCACTACCAGGAAGAGCTGTGGCGCACGGCCGGCCGCAACGCGGTGCACTTCCTGCTGGCCGGCACGCCGCTGCCGGAGGTGCTGACCGCGCAGCCCAACGGCGAGCGGCTGTGGCGCACGATCCTGGCCACGATGAGCGACGCGGGCGAGCCGCTGATGCCGATGGTCGACGACCGGGAACACCTCTACGGCCGTGACGTGATCCCACTGGCGTTCCGCTCGCAGGTGCTGGGCGACCGGCTGGCGGCCCGCGCGGAGGCGGCGCTGGCGTCACGGCTGGTCGCGTACCAGGCCTACCCGCCGGTGCACCGGCTGGCGAAGTTCTCCGGTGAGGCGAAGTACGAGCCGGAGGCGCGGGCGGAGCTGGCGATCAGCTACCTGCTGCACGAGTGGCGCGGTCGCACCGGGCCGGTGGTGGAGCCGGTGTCGGAGGAGGAGTTCTTCGCCGCGGCGGCCGGCGTCGCGGACTACGGCGTCGGGCCCGGTCTGGTGGCGCACCAGGCGGCCCGCGCGTGGACTGGGACGGTCACCAAGGCCGGGTACGTCAAGGTCGCCTGGCAGCCGGGGCACGACGACTGGCTGTTCGTGGTCAGCGGCGACACGCCCATGCTCGTGCCGTCGACGTCGTCGGCCGTCCGCGGGCGTTCGGTCGTGGTGTACCAACGGGTTCGCGACGGGTTCGACGGCACGGCGAGCCTGCTGGCGTTCGCCGGTGGTCACGTCGGCGCCGCGACCCTGCCCACCGGCACGGTCGTCTACGCGACGTCGGGCCTGGCGGCCGGCGAGGGTCGGGTGGACGTGCACAACCTGACCATGCCGGGCGTGCCGGGGCTCGACGGTTCGCGCACGTACCGGGCGGCCGAGGGTGTCGTCACCGTGGCGTCCGCGGACTCCCGCGTCGCCGGTGTCGCGCGGGTGGACGACCTGGTGTTCGGCCCGGTGACCGCGCGGCACGTGCGCGTGGTCGGCGTCTCGCCCCATCCGACCTACGGGTACTCGCTGTTCACGCTGGAGGTGCGGGCCGGGGAGGGGCCGGACCTGGCGCGCGGCCGGGCCACGACGGCATCGTCCTGGGACACCGGCCGTGAGCCCGGGTCGGCCACGGACGGCAGCCACACCACGCGGTGGGCGGTGTCGCGGGCGGAGCGGGGTCGGGCCGACAGCCGGCTCGCGGTGGACCTCGGCGGCCAGGTGGCGGTGGACCGGGTGCGGCTGTACTGGGAGGCGGCGGCCGGGCGGGCGTACCGGGTGGAGGCGTCAGCGGACGGCGTGACGTGGTCGACGGTGGCGGAGTACCCGAGGCCGGACCTGCGCAGCACGGGCGGCTGGCTGGACGTGGACGGGCGCGCGGGTTTCGTCGTGCACGGGTCGCCGAACCCGATCACGGTCACCGGTGACACCGTGGTGCTGTCCGACGGGCCGGCCGCCGGCATGGTGGTCGAGGGCTACGTCCGACCGCCCGACCTGCCCGCGGCGGCCGCGGCGGGTGCACCGGTCTGCTCCCCCGCCACCGTCCGCGCCAGTGCGGCCGACGGCTACCTGAGCCTGTTCAACCTCTCCGACGCGCCGGCCGCCGGCAAGGTGTCCCTCCGCCAAGACCTCGGCGCGCTGCGCCTCTACGTCGGCCACCAGGTCGTGACCGCGACGGGCACCGACTACGACCTGCACCTGGCCCCCGCGACCGCCCGCGTCGAACCGCCCCGGTTCACCCTGGAAGGCGACGTGCCGATCGGCGTGACTGCGGTCGTGCACAACGGCGCCCAGCTCACCCTGACCGGCTCCGGCCGGGTCGCCCGGCTGACCCTGGTGTCCGCCGAGGGCCACCGCGTCCCGATCACCCTGCCCCCACGCGTGCGGCGTGACGTGACCATCCCGCACGCCCGCCCTTACCCCCTCACCGACCTCGCGCTGGGCCGGACCACCTACCCCACCTCTCCCCTGCCACCGGGCATGTCGGACCCGTCCGCCGCCGTGGACGACGACCCGGACACGGCCTGGACACCGGGACCGGCGGGCCGGATGGTGGTCGACCTCGGAGCGCTCCACCCGATCACCGGCGTCGACCTGACCTGGACCGCCGGCCAAGTCCCCGCCTGCACCATCTCCACGAGCACCGACGGCCGTACGTACGGCGAACCGACCCCGATCCCCCGCCACCACCGCGCCCACCTGACGTTCGACACCACGGCCAGGTACGTCGCCGTGGCGACCGCCGACCGGCATCCGGGCCAAGCCGCCCTGACCAGCCTCACGGTCCACCCCGCGTGAGAGCGCCTAGCTCAGGTCGTCGTTCCAGATCGGCCGCATGTGCGCCCGGCGGGCGGCGGGCGCCTCCAGGCGCTCGAACGTAACGGGATCACGGCGGTATACGCAGTCGATGCCCACGCTGTGCAGGAACGCGATGTCGTCGGAGGCAGGTCGGACCGGGAACAGCGCGGTGAGGCGGGTCACCGGAGGGTCTGGGCACCTCTGCGCGTAGTGGAGGAGCTGCGCGACGGCTTGGCGCACCCGTTCGCGGCTCGCCCCGCCCTTGGCCTCGATCACCTCCGCTCCGTCCGGACCCAGCACGTACAGGTCCGACAGGCCCGCGGCCGACCTGATCCGGCGGAAGCTCACGTCCACACCGGCCGCCGTGAACTCCTGCACCAGCTTCGACTCGCCCCGGTGGACCGTGATCGACTTCGTCGGGCGTTCGTAGGTCGCGCTGGTCGTGTGGAACCTCTCCAGCTCCACCGCCACGCCCCGCTCCAGCTTGGACCGGATGTACTCCTCCCGCGCGTGCTCGACCGCCGCGGCGCTGGAGGTCTCGACCCCGAGGCCGGTGAGCACCTTGTCGACCAGTGCGGGGTCGTCGACGACGCGCCCCGGCCTGAACGGCCCGACGAGAGCCTTCTCGGACACGTCGGCCAGGACCTCGTACGGGATCTCCAGCCCGTCGACGAGGCCGCGCAGGCTGTAGACGTTGACGAAGCTGTCCTCGGACACCGACTCCTTCCACAGCTCGTCGGCGAACGCCTTGTTCCGAAAGCTCGCGCCGACCTCACCGATCGCGCGGATGTGCTTGCCCCACACGAACAACGCCACGTCGCCGACCGCGACGTCGTCCATCTTCTGGTTGAGGAATGCTCGTGTTCCCCAGAACCGGGCCGATCCCGTCGGGTGGAGCCGGAGCAGCAGGTCGCGCTCCCCGGGGGTCAACTGCCGCCAGTACTTGGCCTCGCGGAAAGGGACCTCGCTGTGCAGCGTCTTCTCGCGGTTGCGCCTGGCCTCGTTGTTGGCGGCGGGCTGGATCAGCAAGCGGGTCACATCGGCCCTTCCACGGTCGGCCCCGGACGCGCCGGAAGTCCTCGGTGCCCGGCCGGGACCACCGGTCCCGATCCGGCTAACCTCGTGATCACAACACACCACGATCACCCACCGCAGCGAGGGATGGCGGATGCGTTCGCGTGACTCGTCGCCCAGGAACACCGGTGCCACGACCAACGAGGTCGGCGGCGCCGTGCTCGGCACGGCCGTGCAGGCGAACACCATCCTGGGCGGTGTCCACCTGCACGCCGTCGAGGCGCACGAGCACGTCGTCCCCCGGCAACTGCCCGCGCCACCGCGCTCCTTCACCGGCCGCGAAGCCGAGTTGGCGGCTCTCGACGCGGCGGTGGCGGCGGAATCGAGGACGGTGGCCATCTCCGCGATCGGCGGCATGGGAGGGATCGGCAAGACCTCACTGGCGCTGCACTGGTCGCACGACCACCGCGAGCTCTTCCCCGACGGTCAGCTGTACGTCAACCTCAAGGGCTTCGACCCCGCGGCACGGGTGCTGCCGCCCGCCGTCGCCATCCGCGGGTTCCTGGACGCGCTCGGCGTCGAGCCTTCGGCCATCCCCGTCGACCTGGACGCCCAGACCGCCCTCTACCGCTCGCTGCTCGCCGACCGGAGGATGCTGGTGGTGCTGGACAACGCACGCGACGTGGAGCAGGTGCTGCCGCTCCTGCCCGGCGGCGGAGCCTGCTCGGTGATCGTGACGAGCAGGCGGAGGCTGACCGGGCTGGCGACCGCTCACGGCGCCCGCCTGCTCGCGTTGGACGTCCTCGACACCGACGCCGCCGTGCAGTTGCTCGTCGACTACGTCGGTCACGACCGCGTCGCGGCGGAACCGGCAGCCGTCCGGCGCCTGGTGGAGTGGAGCGGACGCCTGCCCCTCGCGCTCAGCATCGTGGCCGCGCGGGCGGCGCTGTACTCGGACTTCCCGCTGGAGGAGTTCGAGGCCGAGTTGCGCGACGCCCGGCAACGGCTGAACGCGCTGGGCAGCGACGACCCGCAGACCGATCTGCGCGCCGTCTTCGACTGGTCGTACCAGGCCCTCACCGAACCCCAGGCCAGGCTGTTCCGCCTGCTCGGCACCATCAACTCGCCGGACACCACCACTTACGCCGTCGCGAGCCTCATCCGGGCTTCCGAGGTCGAGGCCAGGCGACTGCTGCGCAACCTGGTCGACGTGCACCTGGTCGAGAACCACCGGCCGGGTCGGTTCCGCATGCACGACCTGGTCCGATTATTCGCGGCCGAGCAGGCCCAGTCGGTGGACGGCGAAGTCGACCGCGCCGAGGCCGGGCAGCGGTGGGTGGACTACCACGTGCACAGCGCGGTCGCCGCGTCCAAGCTGGTGGACGGGCGCCGCACCCAGGCCGAGGTCGCCGTCCCGGCCGCCGGCACCCGCCCGTTGGACTTCACCGACCGGGCCGACGCCATGAAGTGGCTGGACGGCGAGCACGCCTGCCTGTTGGCCGCCGGGAAGCTGGCGGTCGCCAACGGCTGGCACACCAGGGTCTGGCAGCTGGCCCACGCCCTGGACACCTTCCACTGGCGGCGCGGCCACATCCAGGACCACTTCGCCCTGTGGCAGGACGCCCTCGACGCGGCCCGGCAGTTGGGCGACGAGATCCTCGAAGCGCGGGCGTGCCGCTACCTCGGCTTCGCCGCTTCCCGGGCCGACCGCCACGACGAAGCCGTCGCCCACCTGCACCGGGCCCTCGCCCTCAACGAAACCACGGCCGACCTGCGTGAGCAGGCACGCGCGCATCAAGACCTCGCGCACGCGTGGGAGCGCCAAGGCGACGACCGGCAGGCCCTCCACCACGCACTGGTGGCATCCCCCCTGTTCAGGGCCGCCGACGAGCCGGTGTGGGAAGCCAGGGCGTTGAACCTCGCGGGCCGCTACCTCGTCCGGCTCGGCGAGCCGGACGACGCCCTGGAGAACTGCGAGCGGTCCCTCGAGCTGTCGAGGCGGTTCGGCGACCACGACGGCGAAGCCGCATCGCTGGACTGCCTGGCCTACGTGCACTTCCGCAGCGACCGGCACCACGAGGCGGTCACGCTGTACGAACAGGCGTTGCGGCTCCGGCAGGGCCTCGGGAACACCTACGGCGAGGCGGAGAGCATCGACGGCCTCGGTCGGGCGCTGGCCGCGCTCGGCAGGCGCGGTGAAGCGCTCGACGCGTTGAAGCGGGCGAGAGACCTGTACCGCTCCCAGAACCGCCTGTCCGAGGCTGCCTCGGTCGACGAGCTCATCGTCACCTTGTCACCGTGACCCCGCAAGTCCCCGTCCGGTAGCGCGTGACAAGACGGGGGCGCGGTGGGGACGTAGGCTCGGGAAGGTGAGCGATACTTCGACGACCGGCGGGAATCCCGAGCACCGGCGAGGTGGGACGTACTCCGTCAAGGGAAAGGAGTACACCCGCGACACGCGGTACATCACGACCCGGATCACGGCGGACGGGCGGGACGGGTTTCCGGTCGCCGGTGGGCGCTACCGGTTGGTGGCGGCTCGGGCTTGTCCCTGGGCGAACCGGTCGATCATCGTGCGGCGGTTGTTGGGGTTGGAGGACGCGCTCTCACTGGGGACGCCCGGGCCCACGCACGACGAGCGGTCGTGGACGTTCGACCTCGATCCCGGTGGGCGGGATCCCGTGCTGGGGATCGAGCGGTTGCAGGAGGCGTACTTCAAGCGGGACCCCGAATACCCGCGCGGGATCACGGTGCCGGCCATCGTCGACACGACGACCGGCGCGGTGGTGACCAACGACTTCCCGCAGATCACGCTCGACCTGTCCACCGAGTGGCGCGAGCACCACCGCGCCGGCGCGCCGGACCTGCTGCCCCAGCGCCACCGCGACGAGATCGAAGCGGTCAACGAGCGCGTCTTCACCGAGGTCAACAACGGCGTCTACCGGTGCGGGTTCGCGGGCACGCAGGAGGCCTACGACGAGGCCTACACCCGCCTGTGGAACGCCCTGGACTGGCTGGAGGACCGGCTGCGCGACCGGCGCTACCTCGTCGGCGACACGATCACCGAGGCCGACGTCCGCCTGTTCACCACGCTGGCGCGCTTCGACCCCGTCTACCACGGCCACTTCAAGTGCAACCGGAACAAGCTGGCCGAGATGCCGGTGCTGTGGGCCTACGCCCGCGACCTGTTCCAGACGCCCGGCTTCGGCGACACGATCGACTTCGCCCAGATCAAGCAGCACTACTACGTCGTGCACAAGGACGTCAACCCGAGCGGGATCGTGCCCGCCGGGCCGGACCTGTCCGGCTGGGTCACGCCGCACGGCCGCGAAGCGCTCGGCGGGCGGCCCTTCGGCGACGGCACGCCGCCGGGACCCGTCCGCGACGGCGAACGGGTCGACCCGGCGCACACGCCACTGCGCTGACCGCTCCGAGCACGGATGTCGCCTCGATCCGGGATAACGTCCGTGCGGTGACGGAGGACGAGTTCACGATCAGGCTGAGCCGTGACGAGGCGCTGGTCTTGTCGGACTGGCTGGACACGATGATGGGCACGGCGGCGTTCGACGGGTTGGTGAACCAGGACCGCGCGGTCTGGTCGCCGCTGCACCGGATCGCCGGGACGTTGGAGACCTCGCTGGTCGAGGTCTTCGCACCGGACTACGCCGCCCGGCTGGAGGCGGCCCGGGCGCGGCTGCTGGAGACCCTCGGCCAAGCGGACGGGCAGGCCGAGGCGCCGGACGGCGCGGGCCGGTCCGGCACCGGGTGACGGCGGACGCGGTCCACGCGCCTTCACGGCCGGCCGCGAACCTCGGCCGGCCGACGTCGGTGGTCAGCGGGCCCGCGGCGGGCAGGTGCTCTCCCGCACCACGAGTTCCGTGGCGAGGTCTATGCGCTCGTTCGGCGGGCGCTCGCCGCGCGCCAGGCTGAACACCATGTGCGCGGCCGTGGTCGCCATCTCGCGCAACGGCTGCCGCACGGTGGTCAGCGGAGGCCCTATCCACTCGGTCACCGAGAGGTCGTCGTAGCCGACGATCGACAGGTCGTCCGGCACCGACAGCCCGAGCTCCCGCGCCGCCCGCATCACGCCCAGCGCCTGGAAGTCGGAGCCCGCGAAGATCGCGGTCGGCGGGTCGGGCCTGCTCAGCAGCTCCATGCCGTGCCCGTACCCGCCCTGGACGTAGAAGTCGCCGTACCGCACGAAATCCGGGTCCACGACGACGTCCGCGTCCTCCAGCGCGCTGCGGTACCCGTCGACCCGGGCCCGGCTGCACAGCATGGTCGTCGGCCCCGAGATGACCGCGATCCGGCGGTGGCCGAGCCCGAGCAGGTGCCGGGTCGCGGCCAGGCCGCCCGCCCAGTTCGCCGAACCCACCGTCGGCACACCGGGCGGCGGCTCGCCCGCGGTGTCCACGAACACGAACGGGATGTTGCGCGTGGCGAGCTGGCGGCGCTGCTCGTCATCCAGCCCCGCCAGCACCAGGATCACGCCGAGCGGACGGCGGGCCAGCAGGTCGTCGAACCACTCGCGGCGCGGCCGGTGCTCGCCGCCGAGCTCGGACAGCACCACGGCGGCGCGCTCGTTCGCCGCGGCCAGCTCCACGCCGCGGATGATCTCGGTCGACCACGCCGAGTGCATCTCGTGGAACACCAGGTCGATGAGCGCGGGCCGGGACGACTGGCGCGCTCGTCGTCGTCGGTACCGGTGCTGTTCGATGATGCTCTCCACGCGGGCACGCGTGTCCGGCGCGACGTCGGGCCGTCCGTTGAGGACCTTCGAGACGGTCGGGATGGACACCCCCGCCTCGGCCGCGATGGACGAGATCGACGCCGCGCCCTTCACCGTCTTCTCCGGCACGGCGCCGGCGGCCTCCCGCTCGGTCGACGAACTCATGCTGCCCCCTGTCCGCGTCGCGGTCCGCGCACCGCACCGGATCTAAAGTTTCGACGGCCGAGCGTAAAGGTTCGACCTTCCGATCACCAGCATGACAGCTATCGGCGTACATCTTTGACGTGATCGGTCCAGTAAACCGGCGGATTTTCGCCCCTGTTCATACCTGTGAACTGCGAAGACACAGGAAGGACACGGACTGTTGACGTCTTGAGTAGATCCTCCTACGGTCTCCCCACCAGATCGGCGTGTCGGAAAGTACATCGATAGTTTCGGTCTTCACGAAGACGTGAGCGGGGGTACCTGGTCGATGATGAACAGGACGACGGAAGTCGCGACGACGCCGGCAGGCGACGTCGTCCCGACTGCCGCCGACCGGCCGAGCGCGACGTGGCGGGACACCTCCCGGCCGGTCGCCGAACGGGTGGACGCGCTGGTCGACGCGATGACGCTCGACGAGAAGCTGGCCCAGCTCGTCGGCGTCTGGGTCGGCGCGGACCCCTCCGGCGCCGGCGTCGCACCGCACCAGCACGACATGACCAGCGAGCCGGTGGTCTGGGCGGACGTCATCGCGCACGGCCTCGGCCAGCTCACCCGCCCGTTCGGCACCCGGCCGGTCGACCCGGTGGCGGGCGCCCGCTCGCTCGCCGCGTCGCAGCGGCAGGTGGCCGAGGCCAACCGGTTCGGCATCCCGGCGCTGGTGCACGAGGAGTGCCTCACCGGCTTCGCCGCCTGGCAGGCGACCGCCTACCCCGCGCCGCCGGCCTGGGGCGCGTCGTTCGACCCCGACCTGGTGGCCGAAATGTCCGGCCTGATCGGCGCCTCGATGCGCGCGGCGGGCGTGCACCAGGGGTTGGCGCCGGTCCTGGACGTCACCCGCGACTACCGCTGGGGCCGCACCGAAGAGACCATCGGCGAGGACCCGTACCTCGTGGGCACGGTCGCCACGGCGTACGTGCGCGGCCTGGAACAGTCGGGGATCGTGGCCACGCTCAAGCACTTCGCCGGCTACTCCGCCTCCCGCGCCGGGCGCAACCTCGCGCCCGTGGCCATCGGCCCGCGCGAGTTCGCCGACGTGATCCTGCCGCCGTTCGAGATGGCCGTGCGCGACGGCGGCGTGCGGTCGGTCATGCAGTCCTACACCGAGATCGACGGCCTGCCGTCCGCGGCCGACGCCGGACTGCTCACCACGCTGCTGCGCGACACCTGGGGCTTCGACGGCACGGTGGTCGCCGACTACTTCGCGATCAAGTTCCTGCAGACCCTGCACGGCGTGGCCGAGGACGAGGCGCACGCCGCCGCGCTGGCCCTCGCCGCCGGGGTGGACGTCGAGCTGCCGACCGTGCGCTGCTACGGCACGCCGCTGCGCGAGGCGGTCGAGCGCGGCGACGTGGACGAGGCCCTGGTGGACCGGGCGTTGCGCCGGGTGCTGCGCCAGAAGGTCGAGCTCGGCCTGCTCGACCCGGACTGGTCGCCGCTGCCGGAGCACGTCGACGACCTGCGGCTCGACTCCCCCGAGGCGCAGGACGTCGCGCTCCGCCTGGCCCGCGAGTCCGTGGTGCTGCTGGCCAACGACGGCGTCCTGCCGCTGCGGCCGGACGTCCGGCTCGCGGTGGTCGGCCCGCTGGCCGACGACCCGATGGCGATGCTCGGCTGCTACTCGTTCCCCGCGCACATCGGCGTGCACCACCCGGACGCAGGGCTCGGCCTGGAGATCCCGACCGTGTTCTCCTCGCTGCGCGACGCGCTGGGCGGCGAGATCGCCCACGCGAAGGGCTGCGAGGTCTCCGCCGAGCCCGACGCCGACGACATCGCGGCCGCGGTGGCCGCGGCGCGGGACGCGGACGTGTGCGTCGTCGCCGTCGGCGACCGGGCGGGCCTGTTCGGGCGCGGCACGTCGGGCGAGGGGTGCGACGCGACCGACCTGAGGCTGCCCGGCGCGCAGACGGACCTGGTCCGCGCCGTCCTCGCCACCGGCACGCCGGTCGTGCTGCTGCTGATCACCGGACGGCCGTACGCGATCGGCGACCTGGCCGAGGGCGCGGCGGCGGTCGTGCAGGCCTTCTTCCCCGGGCAGCTCGGCGGGCGGGCGCTCGCGGACGTGCTGACCGGCGTGGTCGCGCCGTCCGGCCGGCTGCCCGTCGGCATCCCGAACGACCCGTCCGGCCAGCCCGGCACCTACCTGTCGGCGCCGCTCGGCCGGCGCACCGAGGTGTCCAACGTCGACCCGACGCACGCCTTCCCGTTCGGCCACGGCCTCGGCTACGACGCGTTCACCTGGTCGCCCGTGCGCCTGGTGCCCGGCGACGGGCCGTGGACCACCGACGGCGAGGTCGAGGTCGAGCTGGACGTGCGCAACCCCGGCACGCGTTCCGGCGCGGACGTGGTGCAGCTGTACCTGCACGACCCCGTCGCGCAGGTGACCCGCCCGGTCGTGCGGCTCATCGGCTACGCGCGGGTGGAGCTGGACGGTGGCGCGTCGGCACGCGTCACGTTCCGCGTGCCGGCCGACGTCACGTCGTTCACCGGCCGGGACGGCAG
This sequence comes from Actinosynnema sp. NPDC037264, assembly GCF_055603705.1. Lineage (NCBI taxonomy): Bacteria > Bacillati > Actinomycetota > Actinomycetes > Pseudonocardiales > Pseudonocardiaceae > Actinosynnema > Actinosynnema sp. NPDC037264. The sequence continues at coordinate 74,536 of NZ_JBVJVK010000026.1, forward strand.
GCGCGTGGTGGAACCGGGCGCGGTGCAGCTGCGCGTGTCCCGGTCGAGCGCGGACGTGCACGAAGCGGTGGACCTCAGGCTCGTCGGCCCGCTGCGCGAAGTCGACCACACCCGGTGTTGGCTCACCGCCGTGTCGGTCACCCACGAGGAGGTGGAACGAGCTTGACCACCCAGATCAGCGAACCGGCGGCCGAGGCGACGCCGAAGAAGCCCCCCAAACCGCCCAGGACACCCAGGACGTCCCGGTACAAGACCACGTGGCGCAAGGCCTGGAAGCGGGACTGGCAGCTCTACACGCTCGTCATCGTCCCGCTGCTGTTCTTCCTGGTCTTCCGCTACGCGCCGATGCTCGGCAACGTGATCGCGTTCCGCAAGTTCGTGCCGGGCGGCAGCATCTACGGCGAGACGTGGGTCGGCCTGCGCTACGTCAAGATGTTCATCAACGACCCGAACTTCTGGGAGGTCTTCGGCAACACGATGGTGCTCGGCGCGCTGTCGCTGCTGTTCGCGTTCCCGCTGCCGATCGTGCTGGCGCTGCTGCTCAACGAGGTCCGCTCGCGGTACTTCAAGCGGTTCGTGCAGACGGTGTCCTACCTGCCGCACTTCCTGTCGATCGTGATCGTGGCCGGCATGGTCATGCAGCTGGTGTCCTTGGAGGGCACGGTCAACCAGATCGTCCGCGCGTTCGGCGGCGACGCGGTCTCCTTCATCCAGGACCCGAGCTGGTTCCGCACGATCTACGTCTCCTCGGAGGTCTGGCAGACCGTCGGCTGGGGCACGATCCTCTACCTGGCCGCGCTGACCACGATCGACTCGCAGCTCTACGAGGCGGCCCGGATCGACGGCGCCAACCGCTGGCAGCAGACCTGGCACGTGACGCTGCCCGGCATCCGGCCCACGATGATCACGCTGCTGATCCTCAACATCGGCACGTTCATGGCGGTCGGGTTCGAGAAGGTCCTGCTGCTGTACAACCCGCTGACCTATCCCACCGCGGACGTCGTGTCGACCTACCTCTACCGGGTCGGCCTGGTGTCCAACAACTTCAGCTACGCCGCCGCGATCGGCCTGTTCGAGTCGATCATCGGCCTGACGCTGATCCTGTCCGCCAACGCGATCTCGCGCCGAGCAGTGGGGACGAGCCTGTGGTGACCACCGACCCGACGCGCCTGGCCGACCGGCTGGACAAGCCCTCCGGGCCCCGCCGCACCTCGCTGGACGACTCGCCCGGCTACCGGGTCTTCCGCGTCGTCAACGTCGTGCTGCTGCTCGGCGTGGTCGCGGTGACGCTGTACCCGTTCGTCAACATCGTGGCGCAGTCGTTCAGCAGCGAGGTCTACATCCGCACCGGCCAGGTCAACCTGGTGCCGCGCGGTTTCAACCTCGACACCTACAAGCTCGTCGCGTCCGACCCGGCTTTCTGGAACAGCTACCTCAACACCGTCGTCTACACCGTGACGGCCACCGCGATCTCGATCGTGCTCACCACGATCTACGCCTACGTGCTGTCGAAGCACCGGCTCAAGGGCCGTGGCCTGCTGGTCGGCATCGCGGTGTTCACGATGTTCTTCAACGGCGGCCTGATCCCGAACTACGTGCTGGTCAACGGGCTCGGGATGACCAACACGATCTGGGCGATCGTGCTGCCCAACGCGATCAGCGTGTTCAACCTGCTGGTGATGAAGGCGTTCTTCGAGAGCCTGCCGACGGAACTGGAGGAGGCCGCCGCGATCGACGGCCTGAACACCTACGGCATCCTGCTGCGGATCGTGCTGCCGCTGTCGAAGGCCGTGCTCGCCACGATGATCCTCTTCTACGCGGTGGCGAACTGGAACTCGTGGTTCCAGGCCTTCCTCTACCTCGACCGCTCGGAGCTGTTCCCGGTCACGGTGTACCTGCGGAACATGATCGCCGGCGCCACCTCGGCGACGTCGGTCGGCGCGGTCGAGACCAACGCGGTGGCCATCTCCGCGAACATCAAGGCCGTGACGATGGTGCTGACCGTGCTGCCCATCGTCGCCGTTTACCCCTTCATCCAGCGCTATTTCGTGTCGGGCGTGATGCTCGGCGCGGTCAAGCAGTAGCGCATCCGCTCCAGTTGACGACGGCGTCAACCACCTGAGGAGACAGCACGATGCGAACCAAATGGAAGCGAACGCTTCTGACTGCCGTCGCCGGCAGCCTCGTGATCAGCATGGCCGCGTGCAGCGAGGAGGGCGGGGACGCGGGCGGTGGCGTCAACCTCGACGGCAAGAAGACCGCGTCAATGGCCGACTACAAGGCAGGCGCGCAGTTCAAGGCCACCGAGCCGGTCGACGTGAGCCTGCTCTACCTCGACCAGTCGCACTACCCGATCAAGGACGACTGGCTGCTGTGGAAGGAGATCACCCAGCGGACCAACGTCACGATCAAGCCGACGGTCGTGCCCTACAGCGACTACGACCAGAAGCGCGGTCTGCTGATCAGCTCGGGTGACGCCCCGACGATCATCTCCAAGACCTACCCGGGTCAGGAGGAGCAGTTCGTCTCCTCCGGCGCGATCCTCCCGGTGAGCGACTACATCGACCTGATGCCGCACTTCAAGGACAAGGTCGAGAGGTGGAAGCTCCAGCCTGAGCTGAACACGCTGCGCCAGGAGGACGGCAAGTTCTACCTGCTGCCCGGCATGCACGAGAAGGTGTGGCAGGACTACACGCTGGCGTTCCGCACCGACGAGCTCAAGCGGCTGAACCTGCAGGCGCCGAAGGACTGGGACGAGGTCTACACCGTCCTCAAGGCGATCAAGGCCGCGAACCCGGACAGCTACCCGCTGTCGGACCGCTTCGAGGCCAAGTCGATCCTCAACTACGCCGGCCAGACCTTCGGCACGCAGGCCGGTTGGGGCTACGTCAAGAACACGATCTGGAACGAGTCCGCGCAGAAGTACGAGCTGACCGGCGCGACCCCGGAGTACAAGCAGCTGATCGAGTTCTTCCACGAGCTCGTCGCCGAAGGTCTGATGGACCCGGAGAGCTTCACGCAGAAGGACGACGCGGCGATCCAGAAGTTCGCCAGCGGCAAGTCGTTCGCGATCAGCAGCAACGCGCAGAACATCATCAACGACTACCGGCCGAACGTCTCCAAGATCCCCGGCGCGACCGTGGCGAAGATCCCGCTGCCCGCCGGGCCCAAGGGCAACGTCATCCGCGGCACGCGCCTGGAGAACGGCCTGATGGTGTCGGCGAAGGCGGTCGAGAGCGACAAGTTCGTGGCGACGATGCAGTTCATCGACTGGCTCTGGTACTCCGACGAGGCGCTGGAGTTCACCAAGTGGGGCGTGAACGGCACGACCTACGACAAGGACGCCTCCGGCAAGCGGACGCTCAAGCCCGAGGTGGCGTTCGGCGGCATGAACGTCGGCGCGCCGAAGAACCTCCAGCGCGACTTCGGCTTCCAGGGCGGTGTCTTCTACTACGGCGGCTCCACCGAGCTGCTGCAGTCGATGTTCACCGAGGAGGAGGTCGCCTTCCAGAAGACGATGGCCGACAAGAAGGTCGAGGCGCTGCCGCCGCCCGCGCCGCTGAACGAGGACGAGCGCGAGCGCGCCGCACTGCTGGAGAGCCCGCTCAAGGACTTCGTCACGCAGTCGACGCTGCAGTTCATCCTCGGCCAGCGCGACCTCTCCACGTGGGACGCCTACGTCAAGGAGTTGGAGGCCAAGGGCTCGAACGACCTCGTCGAGCTGGTCAACGGCGCGCACAAGCGCTACAAGGAAAAGAACGGGTGATCGCCCGCGGGGCCGGTCACGGCACGACGCCGTGACCGGCCCCCGTCCGTGTTCGACTGCCGCCGCACCACGGGCGGCAGGCCGTTCGGCCCTGGAGGGGTTGTGAACCGCGTTACCGTCCCCGGCGAGCCGATCGGCCGCCTGTCCGAGTCGTGGCGCCACTGCGTCGGCACCGGCCGGCTCAACCTCGCGCTGCGCGCCGACTACCAGGAGTCCCTGGCCCGGGTGCAGCGCGACATCGGTTTCCGCTACATCCGCGGCCACGGGCTGCTGTCCGACGACATGGGCGTGCACCGCCGGTCCGGCGACGGGGTGACCCGGTACTCGTTCACCTACGTCGACCAGGTCTTCGACCGGTTCCTGGAGCTGGGCATCCGGCCGTTCGTCGAACTGGGGTTCATGCCGACCGCGCTCGCCTCGGGCGAGGACACGGTGTTCTGGTGGAAGGGCAACATCACCCCGCCGAACGACTGGGACGAGTGGGCCGCGCTGGTCCGCGCCGTCGTCCGCCACCTGATCGACCGCTACGGCCTGGCCGAGGTGCGCACCTGGCCGATCGAGGTGTGGAACGAGCCGAACCTGGTCAACTTCTGGAAGGACGCCGACCAGGCCGCGTACTTCCGCCTCTACGAGCTCACCGCCCGGACCGTCAAGGACGTCGACGCCGGGCTCCAGGTGGGCGGCCCGGCGATCTCGCCCGGCTCGGACGAGTGGTGGGAGCCGTTCGCCGAGTTCGTCACCCGCCGCGACGTGCCGATCGACTTCGTCAGCAGGCACGCCTACACCTCCGGCCCGGCGCAGCACGTGCCCTTCGGCACCTACCAGACGCTGACCTCCCCGGAACTGCTGCTGGACCAGTTCGACGCGCCGCGCAAGCACCTGGCGGGCACCGCGCTGGCCGGGCTGCCGGTGCACATCACCGAGTTCAACAGCTCCTACCGGCCGGACAACCCGATCCACGACACGGCCTACCACGCCGCTTACCTGGCCCCGGTGCTCGCCGGCGGCACGGACCTGGTGGACTCCTACTCCTACTGGACGTTCTGCGACGTCTTCGAGGAGGAGAACGTGCCGACCTCGTTGTTCCACGGCGGTTTCGGTTTGCTCACGCACCGGCAGGTGCCGAAGCCGACCTACCACCTCTACACGTTCATGGCCCGGATGGGCTCACACGTGCTGGCGCGCGGCGCGGACCACCTGGTGTGCGCGACCGACGACGGCCGGGTCACCGTGCTGGCCTGGCAACCGGTCGGCGGCACCGACGGTCCGGACGCGCCCGCGCGGCACGAGGTGCGGCTGTCGGTCCCGATGACGGGTCCGCGCGCGTTCGTCCGCCGGGAACGGGTCAACGAGCACGACGGCAACGCGTTCGGCGCGTGGCGCGAGCTGGGACGTCCGCGCTCACCCGACCTCCGCACGCTCGACGTGCTGCGCGACTGCGCGCGGCCCGCCCTGGAGCACCGGTCGGCCGCGGTCGTGGACGGGCGGGTCGAGCTCGACCTGGCGCTGGCCCGGCACGAGGTCACGTTCGTCGAGCTCACGCCCGTGCGCGCCGAGGAGCACGAAGGGCTGGACGACCGGCGGCTGCTCGGCGCCTCCGACAACCGGCTCGTGGCGCCGCACGAGGGGCCGTGACCGTGGCGGCCGAACGACGGGGTGATCCCGCCGCCGAGATCGGTGCGGGCATCCTGTCGCGCATCGCGTCCGTCGTGTACTGGTTCGTCGTCATCGAGGCCATGCTGGTGCTGACGACGGCGCCCGGTTTCCTCGCGCTGCTGTTCCTGGACCGCAGCGCGGGGAACGCGCCCCTGATCGGGCTGTGCTTCGCGCCCGTGGGCCCGGCGCTGTCGGCCGCCGTCTACGCCTGGCGGGTGTTCCTCGCCGACCGCGACCTCTCCCCCGCCCGGCACTTCCGCCGCGGCTACCGGCTCAACTGGCTCGACGTGCTGCGCTGGTGGCTGCCCGCGCTGGCGGTGCTCACCGTGATCGGCTTCAGCCTGGCGAACCTGGAGCTCGCCGGCGTGCCGCCCGGGTACGGCCTGGTGCTGATCGTGGTCGCGGTGGCGGTGCTGGTCTGGTCGTCCCAGGCGCTGGTGCTGTCGTCCACGCTGTCGCTGCGCACCCGTGACACCGCGCGGCTGGCGTCCTACTACCTGGCCGCACGGCCGGCGAGCGCGCTCGGCGCGTTGTCTCTGCTCGTCGCGGCCGGTGGGCTCGTCGTGCTCACCTCCGACTGGGTGCTCGCGCTGCTCGCGTCCCCGTTCACCCTGCTCCTGCTGCGCAACGCCGAACCGGTGCTGCGCGACGCCACCGAAAGGTTCACCGCGTGACCCCGCAGATCGTGCCCCGGAGGATCGGTTACGGCGGCGACTACAACCCCGAGCAGTGGCCCCGTGAGGTCTGGGACGACGACTACGCCGCGTTCAAGCTCGCCGGCATCAACACCGTCACCGTGGGCGTGTTCGCGTGGGCCCACCTCGAGCCCACCGAGTTCGGCTACGACTTCTCGACGTTGGACGCGATCGTGGAGCGCGCGACCGCCGAGGGCATGCGGATCGTGCTGGCCACCCCCAGCGGCGCGATGCCGCCGTGGCTGGCGCGGAAGTACCCGGACGCGTGCCGGGTCGACTTCGAGGGGCGGCAGCACGTGTACGGGCAGCGGCACAACGCCTGCCCGTCGTCCTCCGACTTCCGCCGCGCGGCCGTGGCGCTGGCCAAGCGCCTGGCCAAGCGGTACGGGGACAACCCGGCGGTCGTGGCCTGGCACGTCGGCAACGAGTACGGCGGTGCGTGCTGGTGCGGCAACTGCGGCGATGCGTTCCGCCGGTGGCTGCGCCGGCGCTACGGCAGCCTCGACCGGCTCAACGCCGCGTGGAACACCGCGTTCTGGTCGCACACGTTCACCAAGTGGGCGCAGATCGAGCCGCCGAACGCGCTGTCGGAGCACTGGCGGGGGCCCGACCACACCGCGTTCCAGGGCATCACGCTCGACTACAAGCGGTTCATGTCCGACGCGCTGCTGGACGGGTTCCTGGCGGAGAAGGCCGCGATCCGCAAGTACTCGCCGGACACGCCCGTGACGACGAACATGATGGGCCTGTACCAGCCGATCGACTACCACCGGTGGGCGCCGCACCTGGACTTCGCGTCGTGGGACAACTACCCGCCGGAGGACCGGTCGCCCGCCCGCACGGCCGCGCGGATGGCGTTGGCGCACCGGTTGATGCGCGGGCTGCGCGACGGCGACCCGTTCTGGGTCATGGAGCAGACCCCGTCGGTGACCGCCTCGCGGGACGTGAACCCGGTCAAGCGCCCCGGCGTGCTGCGGCTGTGGTCGTGGCAGTCGGTCGCCAACGGCGCGGACGCGGTGCTGTACTTCCAGCTGCGGCAGTCGCGGGGCGCGTGCGAGAAGTACCACGGCGCGGTGCTCGACCACGCGGGCCGCACGGACACGCGGGTGTTCCGCGAGGTCTCCGAACTGGGCGACGAGTTCGCCCGCGTCGGTGACGCGCTGCTGGGCGGCCGCACGCCGGCGCGCGCCGCGCTGCTCGTCGACTGGGACAGCTGGTGGGCGGTCGAGATGTCCGACGGCCCCAACCGCAACGTGCGCTACCTGGACGTGCTGACCGCCTACCACCGGGCGTTGTGGCAGGCGAACGTCCCGCTCGACGTGGTGCCGGTGACGGCCGACCTCTCCGGTTACGACGTGGTCGTCGCGCCGTTGCTGCACATGGTGAAGGGCGATCTCGCGGAGCGGGTGGCGGAGCTGGTCGAGCGCGGCGGCACGTTCGTGACGACGGCGCTGTCGGGTCGGGTGGACGAGGACGACAACGCGTTCCTGACCGACGTGCCGGGGCCGTTCGCGTCGCTGCTCGGGTTGCGGGTCGAGGAGACCGACGCCCAGCAGCCCGACGTGGTGAACCCGGTGACGCTGTTCGGCGCCGAGTACGAGGCCCGGCACGTGTTCGAGGTGGTCGTGCCGGACGACGCGGAGGTGCTCGGCGCCTACGGGGCGGACTTCTACGCGGGCACGCCCGCCGTGACCCGCGCGGCACGGGGGCGCGGCCACGCCTGGTACGTGGCGACGTTGCTGGACGACGCCGGTGTGGCCGCCGTCGTGCGCACGGCGTTGGCCGAGCACGGGTTGATCGGGCCGCTCGGCGACGTGCCGGACGTCGAGGTCACCGAGCGCGTCGTGCCGGACGGCACGCGGTACCTGTTCGTGCTGAACCACGGCGCGGCCCGGACCGTGCCCGCGCCGGTGGCCGGCACGGACCTGTTGAGCGGGCGTGAGCTGCGGGTCGGGGACGAGCTGGAACTCGCGCCGACCGCGGTCCTGGTGCTCCGCTGCGCGTAGCGGGCCGACGACGGCCGTCGGGTCCGCGGACCCGGCGGCCGCTCCGCGTTCAGTGGATCGTGCGGCCGTGCGCGTCCGGCACGCCCGACTTGCGCCAGAAGTAGGTGTTCACCTGGTCGCGCCACTCCTTCGCGCACCGCAGCTGCTCCGCTAGCAGCGCGGTGACGCGGCCGAAGACGTCGTCGGGGACGCGTCCCTCCAGCGAGGCCCACGTCGCGGCCATCCGCCGCACTTCCTCGTGACCGGCGAAGTGCGTGTCGTAGATGTGCTGGATCACGGTCGCGCCCGAGTGCAGGACGTGGTCGTAGGGCACGTGGTGGAAGAACAGCAGCAGCTCGTCCGGGCAGGTCGCGACCGACTCGTACCGGTGGCGCCACGGCGGCGGGAACTGGCCGGCGAAGCCCGTGCCCGTGGCGCACGTGCGGTCCACGCCGACGCCGTCCCGGTCGGCGAAGTGGTAGGTGCCCCAGGAGGAGTACTCGTAGCCGTCCACGCTGGGCCCGTAGTGCAGGCCGGGCTGCACCATGAAGCCGACGCCCAACGGCGCCGTGTACCGCTCGTAGGTCAGCCACGAGCCGTCCATCACCTCGTGCAACGCCTCCCGCACGGTCGGGTCGCCGGGGAAGGTGAGGCCGATCCACTCGTCCAGCACCGCCTCCGGCGCGAGCCGCTCGTCCCACGCGAGCCGGCCGAAGCCGAACAGGTTGGCCTGCGCCAACGGGTGGCCGGTCCAGAACGGGTCCTCGCCGACGTTCGACACCGCGACCACGCCACCGGCCGGCGCGGCGGCGCGGCCCGCGGCGACGTCCGCGACCGTCGGCTCGCCCTCGCCCCACGGCCCGAAGCCCAGCATCTCGCGCCACTGCGGCACGAGGTGGCAGACGTGCTTCTGGTGCCCGGTGTACTCCTGGGTCACCTGGAACTCGACCGCGAGCCGGGTGCGCGGCATGGCCGCGATCACCGGCGACAGCGGTTCGCGCACCTGGAAGTCCATCGGACCGGCCTTCACCTGCACCACGACGTTCTCGTCGAACGCGCCGTCCAGCGGGGCGAAGTTGTCGTAGGCGGCCCGGGCGCGGTCGGTCGTCCGGTCGCGCCAGTCCTGGCGGTGGTCGTAGACGAACGCGCGCCAGAACACCGTGCCGCCGAACGGCGCGAGGGCGCGGGCCAGCGCGTTCGCGCCGTCGGCGTGGTCGCGGCCGTAGGCGAACGGGCCGGGCTGGCCCTCGGAGTCGGCCTTGACCACGTACCCGCCGAAGTCGGGGATCGCCGCGTACACCTCGGTGGTCGTGCGGGCCCACCAGTCGCGCACGGCCGGGTCGAGCGGGTCGGCGGTCGGCAGGCCGCCGAGGGTGATCGGCGCGGCGAAGCTCACCGACAGGTGCACCTTGATCCCGTGCGGGCGGAACACGTCCGCCAGCCGCACCACGTCCGGCAGCAGGTCGGTGAGCAGGCGGGCCTCGGTGCGGCCCACGTTGACGTTGTTGAGGCCGACCCGGTTGACGCCGATCGAGCCGAGCAGCCGGGCGTAGGCGCGGACCCGCGAGAGGTCGGCGCGGATCGCGCCGTCGGCGTAGAAGATCGAGCCGCCCGAGTACCCGCGCTCGACCTGGCCCATCACCGGGTGCACGGCGACGTTGTCCCAGTGGTCGAGCATGCGGATCGGCTGGCGCGGCGCGTGCCGCCCCGGCCGCGCCTCGCCCGTGAACGCCGCCTCGCCCTGCCGCACCACGTGGTGCAAGCCGTAGAGCAGGCCGACGCCGTCGATCGCGCGGACCACCGTGGTCGTGCCGGCGCGGCCCACCACGAACGCCTCGGGATCGGTCTCGCCGTCATCCGGCTCGCACACCAGCTCCAGGTCCGCCGGACCGTCGTCGACCAGCGCGCCGCCGTGCCCGGCCGCCGCCGCCTCGACCTCGGCGCGGACCGTGGCGACGACCGGGCCGTCCCCGACGACGCGGACCCGCCGTGAGCCGATCGACCGGAACGCGGAGGCCGGTAGCCACGCGGGGTGCACGCCGATCATGTGGGGAGTCCTCCAGGTCCGGGACGGGCGACAACGCCAAACTATGTCGCCTTCGATTCCCGGGCAAGGAAAACCGGCCGTCCACTGTCGACTTTCACGTGGGTGAACCGCTGCGAAACATTTGCGCGGCAACGGTTCCCGCTCCGCCGTCTCAACCGGACACTGCGTCCTGTCCGCGCGACTCGAACAGCTCCAGCTGCACGGCGTCCGCGAGCGCCCGGTAGCCGGCCGGCGCCAGGTGCAGGTGGTCGCCCTCGTCGTAGGCCGCGAGGAGGCGTCGGTGGTCGTGCGGGTCGCGCGCCGCCGCGTCGAAGTCGAGCACCGCGTCGAACGCGCCCCTGGTGCGGATCCACTCGTTGACCGCCTGACGTGCCGCCTCGCGGTGGCCGTCCGGGTCGTCGTACGCCTCGTTGCCGCCCAGCGGGGCAAGCGTCGCCCCGTACACCGCGATGCCGTGCGCGTGGGCGCGGGCCACGATCTGCTCGTAGGCCGCGCAGAGGTCGTCCGCGACCTGCTTCTGCGCGACGGCGGTGGCGTCGGCCGTGCAGATGTCGTTGACGCCCTCGAACACCACCAGCCACGCCACACCGGTCTGCGCCAGCACGTCGAGGTCCAGGCGGGCCAGCCCGCTCGGGCCGATCCCCTCGCTGAGCACCCGGTTCCCGCCGATGCCCTGGTTGAGCACGGCGACGTCCGCGGTCGCGGGCCGTGACCGGAGCCGGGCCGACAGGCGGTCGGGCCAGCGGTCGTTGCCGTTGGTGGTGGAGCCGCGGCCGTCGGTGAGGGAGTCGCCCAGCGTGACCACGGCCGAGGCGGCGCGCTCGGACCAGACCTCGATGCCGCTGAGGAAGTACCAGTGGTCCGTGGTCGTCGCGCCCGGCAGGTCGTCGGCCCCGACGTGGTCGCCCGACAGGAGGTGGGAGGTCGTGCGGGAGCCGGGGTGCGAGGTGATGGCCTCGGACGCCTGCCCGTCGGCCAGGTACACCGTCACGGTCAGGTTCGCCTCGTGCTCGACCGGGAAGTCCAGCGGGTCCGACACGACCTGCGCGCCGACCGGCACGACCACCCCCGACCGCCCGTGGAACGTGACCGGGCGGACCGAGCCCGGCTCGACCGCGCCGACGCCCGCCCGGCCGTCGACGGGCCGAGCCACGGTCACCGCGGTGATCGGCAGCACCGCGCCGCCGAAGGCGTTCGAGAACCGCAGCCGCAGCCGGTCGCCGCCGACCGTGACGCGCGCGGTCTGCCGCAGCGTGGCGTCGGCCAGCACCAGACCCGACCGGGTGAACGGCGCGGGCGGCATGTTGTCGGGCGCGGTCGGCTGGGGTGCGGACACCCACGTGTGGACCCAACGACCGGCCGGGCGGGGGTCCTCGGGTGACGCGGTGCGACTCATGCGCCCGATTCTGGTGCAGCGGGCGGGCTCCGGTCAGCCGAGGGTCTCAACTGGAACCCGCGCGGACGTGCCGAAGGCAACCGGCGCGCGGGCGTAGCGAAACCCACGGTCGCCGACGATCTCCCGGGAGGTAGCTCCGCACGATGCCCGAAGGAGGGCGCATGCCCCGCTTATCCCGGTTGTGGGTGGCGATCGCCGCCGCGACCCTGGTCCTGTCCGGCACGGCTCACGCCCAGGACGACCGCAGGGTGGTCATCGGCACCCCGACCACCCGCTCCGCCGCCGAGGTCGGTGTCCCGATCCTGGTCACCGGCCTCTCGATCGCCCCGACGACGGTCGCGATCACCGCCACCGAACTGACGTTCGACGGCGGGGCCACCTGGGTGACCGCCGAGGTCCTGCGCGATCACGACCCCTCCCGGGTCGACTGGCGGTACGTCCACACGCCCGACCAGGTCGGTGACGTCGAGGTCGCCGGTCGGGTCGTCACCGCCGCCGGCGCCGGCCCGATCGGCGCGCCCGTCGTCATCCACGTGGGCGGCGTGGCCGTCACCCAGCCGGTGAACTGCGAGACCCGGTGCGAGCTCGGCACCTACTACAAGGACGCGGTCGACGACCCCGACCGCGAGCCGGTCGAGGTGGGCATGCGGTTCCGGGTCGACCGACCGGGGCAGCTGCTGGGCGCGTCCCTCGGTCGCGGCGCGTACCGCGGGCCGATCGCCCTGCGGCTGTGGTCGGACGCCGGCGTGCTGCTCGCCGAGCAGCCCTGGGACCACCCCGGGCTGATGGCCCAGATCGACTTCCCGACGCCGGTCCCGGTCGAGCCGGGGCGGGACTACGTGATCTCGTACTACACGCCGGAAGGCGGCTACGCGACCTCGGAGGACTTCTTCATCGGCACGCTGGTGCGGGCGCCGTTCATCGCGCCGCCGGGCGCGGGCGTCTACCACTACGGCGTGGGCGGCGGGTTCCCGACCGACACCTGGCACGACAGCACCTACTGGGTGCTGCCGGAGTTCCGCGGCTGACCGGTTGCGCCGACCAGGCGACCCGCGTGTGGACGGGGCGCCGGGCGGGAACCGTCCCGGTGACGTCCGGTCCAGGGAGGCGACATGCGCGGGTTCCCGCTCACCGCGGTGCTGGTCGTGCCCGTGCTCGTCGCCGCCGGGTGCGGCGGTCTGGGTTCCGACCGCTCCGACGCGCTGGTCACCATGGGGTTCGGCCTCCCGGACGAGCACGCGACCGCGCGCGTGGCGGTGTTCCGGGAGGCCAACCCCGGCGTCGACCTGCGGATCAGCGAGGGCGCGTTCGACGAGCAGCAGTTCCTGTCCGCCGTCGCCGCGGGCGACCCGCCCGACCTGGTCTACGCCGAGCGGCGCAAGCTCGGCGGCTACGCGGCGCGCGGCGCGGTGCAGAGCCTGGACGCGTGCGTGCGGGAGCACGGCGTCGACCTGGGCGTGTTCCGGGAGGCGGCCCTGCGCCAGGTCACCTACGAGGGTGAGGTGTACGGGCTGCCGGAGTTCTCCAGCGTCCGGCTGATGATCGTGAACAACCCGGTGGTGCGGGCCGCCGGCCTGGACCCGGCGGCGTTGTCCACGTCCGACTGGGCCGGGATGGGCGAGGTGGCCGACCGGCTGGCGCGGGTCGGCGACGGGCGGGTGGAGCGCATCGGCTTCGACCCGAAGGTGCCCGAGTTCCTGCCGCTGTGGGCCAAGGCGAACGGGGCCGAGCTGATCGGGCCCGACGCCCGGCTGGACGACCCGCGCGTGGTCGAGGCGGTCCGCCACACCACCGACCTGGTGGCCAGGCAGGGCGGCTGGGCGTCGTTCAAGGCGTTCCGCGACACGTTCGACCAGTTCGGCGCGGACAACCAGTACGTGACCGGCCGGCTCGCCGCGATGCCGATGGACTCCTGGTACATCAACACGCTCGCGACCAACTCCCCCGACGCCGACGTGACGATCACGCCGTTCACGGATCGCGACGGGCAGGTGCTCACCGAGTCCGGCGGGCAGGCGTGGGCCATCCCGAAGGGCGCGAGACACCCCGAGCTGGCGTGCCGGTTCCTGGTCACGATGACCGACGCGCGGACCTGGGTCACCGCCGCGATCGCGCGCCGGGACGCGCTGGCCGGGGCCGGGCGGCCCTACGGCGGCACGTTCACCGGCAACCGGGTCGCCGACGAGCGGATCTTCCGCGAGGTGTTCGCCCCGTCGGGCAACCCGATCCTGGAGCAGGGCGTGCCGGTGGTGCTGTCGTTGCAGGACAAGGCGTTCGCGCTGCCGCCGAGCCCGGCCGCGAGCGAGCTCGTGCGCGCCTGGGAGGGCGCGGTGAACCGGGTGCTGGTCGGGCAGCAGGAGCCCGAGGAGGCGATGGCCCAGGCGCAGCGCGAAGCGGAACGGGCGCTCAAGCGGGTGGGCGGGAGGTAGGGCCGTGACGGTGAGCGGACGGGAGTCGCGGGCGGGGTTGCTGTTCCTGCTGCCGTGGGTGATCGGGTTCCTGGCGTTCACCGCCGGGCCCATGCTGTTCAGCCTCTGGCTGTCGCTGACGCACTACGACATGCTCAAGCCGCCCGCGTTCGTGGGCCTGGAGAACTACCGCGAGGCGTTGGCCGACGAACGCGTCGGCACGGCGTTGTGGAACACGGTGTTCTTCACCGCCCTGCACGTGCCGTCGCAGATCGTGCTGGCGCTGGGCCTGGCGAGCCTGCTGCGCCGGGCCGGGCGCGGTAGCGGCTTCTTCCGCACGGTGCTGTACCTGCCGGTGATGACACCGCCGGTGGCGTTGGCGGCGATGTTCCTGTTGCTGCTCAACGGGCAGCACGGCGCGGTGAACCGGTTCCTGGGCTGGTTCGGGTTCCAGGGCCCGAACTGGACCACCGACCCGGTCTGGATCAAGCCCGGGCTGGTGGTGATGGGCCTCTGGACGGTCGGCAGCACGGCGGTGCTGTACCTCGCGGCGCTGACCCGCGTGCCGGTGGAGCGGTACGAGGCGGCTCGACTGGACGGCGCGAGCCCGTGGCGGCAGTTCTGGCACGTGACGCTGCCGGGCATCAGCGGGACGGTGTACTTCACCGTGGTGGTCAACACGATCGCGTCGTTGCAGGTGTTCACCGAGGCGTACGCGATGTTCTTCGGCGCGCGGGCCAAGCAGTCCGCCGAGGGCGACGCGGCGCTGTTCTACGTGATCCACCTGTTCCAGGAGGCGTTCGGGTCGCTGCGGATGGGGTACGCGTCGGCGTTGGCGTGGGGCCTGTTCGCGGTGATCGCCGTCATCACGGCCGTGCAGGTGCGGTTGTCGCGCCGGTACGTGCACTACGAGGGTGAGCGGTCGTGAAGCGCGTCGGGGTGTGGGCGGCGCTGCTCGTCATCGCGGTGGCGTTCGGCTACCCGTTCTGGTGGCTCGTCAGCGCCTCGTTGAAGGACCGGGCGCACGTGTTCGACAACGCGCTGCTGCCCCGGCCGTTCTCGCCGGGCAACTACGTCGAGGTGTGGCAGGCCGTGCCGCTGCTGACGTGGATCGGCAACAGCGTCGCGGTGGGGCTGGCGGCAGCGGCGGCGGCCACCGCGACGAGCGCGCTGGTGGCGTTCGGGTTCGCGATGTTCCGCTTCCCCGGCCGTGACCTGCTCTTCGGCGTGGTGCTCGCGACCATGATGCTGCCCGCCGCGGTGACCATGGTGCCGGTGTACCTGGAGTGGCACGCGCTGGGCCTGGCCACCACGCAGATCCCGCTGTGGGCGCAGAACCTGTTCGGCTCGGCGTTCTACATCTTCCTGCTCCGCCAGTTCTTCCTCGGCTTGCCGCGCGAGGTGTTCGACGCGGCGAAGGTCGACGGCGCGAGCGCGTGGCGGCTGTTCACCTCGATGGCGCTGCCGCTGGCGAGGCCCGGGCTGGTCGTGGTGTTCGTGTTCGAGCTGAAGGCGGCGTGGACCGACCTGGTCAAGCCGTTGATCTACCTGCGCGAACCGCAGCTCTACACGTTGCCGCGCGGGTTGAAGGCGGTGCTCGACCGGTTCGGCGAGGGCGGCGAGGAGCAGTGGGAGCTGGTGCTGGCCGCCAGCGTCGTCGCGACCGTGCCGATGGTCCTGCTGTTCCTGGTGGCGCAGCGGCACTTCGTGCGCGGCACCGTCACTCAGCACGTCGAGTGACGAGCGGGTTCAGCGCCAGGCCGAGCACGTTCGCCGCGGTGGCGCTGGACAGGGCGATGCCCCAGCCGACCGGGCCGAGCGGCGTGCAGCCGAAGAACTGGCTGACCCCGGGTGTCTGGATCACCGCGCCGAGCGCGGCGGCCGAGCCGAGGCTCGCGGCCAGCACCGACCGGTCCAGCCCGCCGGTCACCAGGGTCTGGCCGAGCTGGGTGCCGACCAGGGCCGCCAGCGCCACCGTGCTCGCCCGGCGGGAGCGGCCGGTGAGGCGCGCGGCCGTCCACGCCGCCGTGGCGCCGAGCGTGGTGGTGATCGCGCGGGCGGTGATGTCCCGGTTCAACGCGTGGCCCAGCGAGGACGTCGGTCCCTCGCGCAGCAGGTCGGGCACGGACTCGCGGGCGGGCCTGCTCAACGCGATGGCCAGCGCGGGCGCGAGGTCGGTCAGCAGGTTCACCAGCAGCAGCTGCCGCGCCGTCAACGGCGACCGGCCCGTCAGCGCCGAGCCCAGCACGCTGAACGCGATCTCGCCGAGGTTGCCGCCGAGCAGGATCGCCAGCGCCTCGCGCACCGAGGCCCACATCGCGCGGCCCTCCACCAGGGCGGCGATGATCGTCTCCAGCCGGTCGTCGGTGACCACCAGGTCGGCGGCGGCACGGGCGGCCGGCGTGCCGCGCCTGCCCAACGCGATGCCGACGTCGGCGAGCCGGATCGCGGGCGCGTCGTTCGCGCCGTCGCCGGTCATCGCGACCACCCGGCCGAGCCGCTGGTAGGCCTCGATGATCCGCACCTTCTGCGCCGGCGTGCAGCGGGCGATCACGTCGACGGTCGGCAGCAGGGCGTCCAGCTCGTCGTCGGCCAGCTCGTCGAGCCGCGCTCCGGTCACCACGCTCATGTCGTCGTCGCCACTGACCTCGCTGGCGATCGCCTCGCCGGTGGCCGGGTGGTCGCCGGTGATCATCACGATCCGCACGCCGGCCTCGCGCAGCTTCGCGGCGGCCGGCGGCGCGCCGTGGCGCACCGGGTCGGACAGCGCGACGAACCCCAGCAGGGTCAGGCCCTGGACGTCGTCGTCGGTCACCGTGTCGTGGTCGACGCCGGTGCGCTCGGCGACCGCCAGCACGCGGTGGCCGCGACCGGCGAGCCGTTCCACCCGCTCACCCAGGCGGCGCAGCTCGCCCGGGTCGGCGTCGCAGCGCGGCAGCACCGTTTCCGGCGCGCCCTTCACGCTCAGCACCAGCCGTTTCCCGACCTGGCCCACGGTCGCGTGGTAGCCGCGGGACGGCTCGAACGGCAGCGCCTCGACCAGCTTCCAGCCGCGGGCGCCGGTCGTGGGGCCGACGCGGGCCTGCCGCGCGCCGGTCAGCACCGCCCGGTCGGTCTGGTGCGCGAGGTCGTCCGGGTCGTCGGCCTCCGGCGTGGCGCGGACCGCGGCCGCCATGATCCGGCGCAGCTCGTCGTTCAGCTGGTCGAGGTCGGCGCCGCGGCGGCCGTTGTCCACGCGGCTGACGGTCAGCTTGCCCTCGGTCAGCGTGCCGGTCTTGTCGAAGCACAGCACGTCGACCCGGCCCAGCGCCTCGATGGTGCGCGGGTTGCGCACGAGCGCGCCGTGCTCGGCCAGCCGCCGGGCCGCGGCCAGTTGGGCGGCGTTGACCAGGAACGGCAGGCCCTCGGGCACCGAGGCGACGGCGAGGTTCACCGCCGCGCCCATGCTCTGCCGCAGCGGCACGCCCCTTAGCAGGCCCGCGCCGGTCACGGCCGCCGCCGAGCCGAGCGCGACGGGCAGCGTCTTGCGGGTCAGCTCGGCCAACCGCGCCTCCACGCCCGTGGTCGGCGCGTTGCGGCGGGCCGCCGCCATGCTGCGGCCGACCTCCGTGGCGTCACCGGTCGCGACGACCACGCCCAGCGCCTCACCGGCGGCGATCGTGGTGCCCTCGTAGAGCATGGACGACCGGTCGGCCAGGTCCGCGGCCACCACCGGGGCCGGGTCCTTGGTGACGGGCAGGGACTCGCCGGTGACGGAGGACTCGTCGACCTCCAGCCCGTCGCCGTCGAGCAGGCGGCAGTCGGCGGGCACCACGTCGCCGGCGGCCACCCGGACCACGTCGCCGGGCACCAGCTCGTCCGCCGTCACCACCCGGTCCTGGCCGTCGCGGACCACGGTGGCGCGCACCGCCGACCGGCCGAGCAGGGTCGCCAGCGCCCGGTCCGTGACGACCTGCTGCACGCTGCCGATCAGCGCCGACACGCCGACGACACCGGCCACCAGCGCGGCGTCGACCGGCGAGCCCACCGCCGCCGAGACCGCCGCGCCACCCGCGAGCACCGGTGTCAGGGGGTTGGCCAGCTCGGTGAGGAACGCGCTGCCCAGGCTCGTGCCCACCGCCTGCCGCCCGGCGGACGTGCGCTGCCTGCCCTGCGCCACGCGTTCGGACAGCCCGTCACGGCCCGAGCCGAGCCGGTCCAGCACGGTCGCCACCGGCATCAGGTGCCACGGCTGCGAGGTGGCCGGTGCGACCGCCTCACGGCTGCCGGGCAGCCGCTTCGCCCGCCACACGCCGTCCACGAACGCGAGCGCGGACGCGCCGTCCACCGCCCGTGCCGCGTTGCGGGCGGGCGCGGGCCCACGCGTGCTCAACGCGCTGACCGCGCCGATGCCGCTCGCCGCCTGGGCCAGCATGATCGCGTCCCGGGTGACCCGGCGCGCGGCCGGCACCGCCTCCACCAGCAGCACGGCCGCGTCCAGGTCACGGGCGACGACGTGCGCGCCCCACGGTGGCGGGCCGCCGTCCCGCAGTACGCCGACGCCGCAGTCCGCCGAGCCGAGCGCGCGGCGGTTGTCGGACACGAGCAGCACCACGTGCCCGTCGCCCTGGAGTTCGCGCACCGCGCCGACCAGGCCTTTCCCGGACGGGACGACGCTGTCGGCGAACCGGACCGGCGGGTGGTCGCGGTCGGTGGCCACGACCACCCGCAACCCGGCCTCCCGTGCGGCCGACGCGATCGCGTCCACCGCCGGCGGGGTCTCGACGTCGACCGCCAGCACGGCTCGCAACTGGCGGCCCTCGGTCAGGCCGAGCACCGCCGCGTGACCGGCCAGCCTGCGTTGTTCGCGCACGCCCTTGCGCCCCTGCGGTTCGAGGCGGTCGATCGGCCCGATGGCCCAGTCGCCCTCCCGGCGCACGGCGGTCGGGTCCTCGGGGTCGAACAGGGCGAACGCGCGCTCGACCGCCTCGGCCGCGTGAGCCGGGCCGGAGTTCCCTGGGCCAGAGTTCGCCGGGCCGGGGTTCGCAGGTCCCGTGTCCGGCAGCGGCACGAGGTCGCTGAGCACCGATCGGCCCGAGCCGAGCGCGGTCTCGTCGAGCACCAGCACGTCCACCGCGTCCAGGCGGCGCAGCACCGAGCGGTCCATCACCAGCGCGTTCCGGGTGGCCAGCACGCGGCCGAGTTGCGCGGCGAACGCGGCTTGGCCCACCGACGGCGCCTTGGGCAGGCTCGCGACGCCCAGCGCGGCGGCCCGGCGCAACCCGGTGAACGGGATCGCGCCCGCGGTCGCCGCCGCACCCGCCGCCAACGCCCGCCGCGCGTAGCGGTCGGCCGGCCCTTCGGGGAACGGGCGCGGCCGTTCGACCACGATCGGCTCGGCCTCGGCGGCGTCCGGGCCGTCGATCAGGTCGGCCTCGGCGGCGCACCACGCCTTCTCGTGCGCGTTGACCTCACGCCACTGCTGCACGCGTTGGGCGATGTCGAGCAACGTGCCTTCGCTGCGCGAGGCCAGGCCGTGCACGAGGGCGGCGACCACCGACGTGGCGGTGTCCGCGCGTTCCCGGCCCTGCAACCGCCCGGCGGCCAGCTCGCGCAGCCTGGGGTGCAGGTCGACGGCGGCGATCAGCGCGCCGAGCTCGCCGGGGACGGGTGCCCACGGCGCGATCTTCGTGATGGCGGCCAACGCCAGGCCCACGGCGTCCGCGGCGAGCGTGGGCAGCAGCCGGGTGCCCTTGAGCCCGTCCGCCGGGTGGTGCAGCTCGTCCTCGACCAGGCGCTCGTCCTCGGTGGCCGGCTCGGCCTCGGCCCGCCGCACGAGCGCGATCAGGTCGTCCGTCGGCGGCGCGGGGTCCTCGACGGCGATGATCACCCGGGCGGACGGCGCGTTGACCCTGGCCCAGCGCACGCCGGGGTGGCCCTCCAGGGCGCGCTCGACCCGACCGGCCACCTGCTTGCCGCGCGGCCCGTGCACGCCGTGCGCCTCGATGTGCAGGCGTCCCGGGCACGACCAGACCTTGCGCCGGTCACGACGCAGCACGGCGGTCTGCTCCAACGGGGCCAGGGCGAGTCCGACCAGGCCCTTGGCGAGGCCGCCGGCGACGCGCACGGGATCGATGCCGAGGAGTTCCACCGTGCCTGTTTTCCCGATCGAGTGGCTACCTAAGCGTCACGATCGGGCGGTAGGCCGGTGCCGTCGTCCCCCTCGAAGACCAGTTCGACCCACACCGTGGTGAACGGGGCGTGGGTCAGCACGCCCCAGCGCGTGGACAGCCCGTCCACCAGGAGCAACCCCGCCCCGGCCGGCCACGGCGCGGCCCGGCCGACGGCGCGGTCGCGCACGCTGACCACCAGCGCCTCGCGCCACCGGTCCAGCACGAGTTCGAGCACGAAGGGCGGCGAACCGTGCCGCCGGGCGTTGTCGTAGAGCTCGCCGACCACGAGGCCGATCAGCAGCACGTCGAACGCCGACCAGCCCGCCAGGTGCTCGCGCAGCCACCGGGCGACCTCCTCGGGCGAGGTCGCGTCCTCGTCCTGGACGACCAGGACAACCGTGTCGTGGCCGGCCGTCACGCCGACGAGCGTCCCACTCCCGCCGCCGGACCGCACCTGACGACTGCCTTGCGATCGCCGAGCGGTTTGCCCCGGCGGACGTCGGGTAGGCCGACGGGTGCGGAGGGAGCCATGAACCGTTACGGGGACGAGGTCGCGGCGATGGCCGCGCCGTTGCGCGACGCGGGCGACTTCGACGTGCTGCTGGACCGCGTCGGCGACGCGCGGGTGGTGATGCTGGGCGAGGCCAGCCACGGCACGCACGAGTTCTACCGCTGGCGTGCGGCGCTGACCAGCCGGTTGATCACCGAGAAGGGCTTCTCGTTCGTGGCCGTGGAGGGCGACTGGCCCGCGTGCGACCGGGTCGACCGGTCCGTGCGCGGCCTGCCCGGCGCGCCGGAGGACCCGCGGGCCGCGCTGGCCGCGTTCGACCGGTGGCCGACGTGGATGTGGGCGAACGAGGAGGTCGTGGACTTCTGCCGGTGGCTGCGCACCCACAACGCGGTGTCGGCCGAAGAGGAGCGGGTCGCGTTCCACGGCCTCGACGTCTACTCGCTCTGGGAGTCGCTGCGCGAGATCCTGACCCACCTGCGCGAGCACGACCCGGAGGAGGTGCCGACGGCGCTGGCCGCCTACCGGTGCTTCGAACCGCACGGCGAGGACCCGCAGGAGTACGCGATCTCGACCCGGTTCGTGCCCGCGGGCTGCGAGGACGAGGTGGTCGACCTGCTGGTGCGGCTGCGCGGGCAGGCGGCGGGCGACGGCGCGGGACGGTTCGCCGCCTGGCAGAACGCCGAGGTCGTCGCCGGTGCCGAGCGCTACTACCGGGCGATGGTCGGCGGGCAGTCGTCCTGGAACGTCCGCGACCGGCACATGGACGAGACCCTCGACCGGCTGCTCGACCACCACGGGCCCGGGTCGAAGGCGGTCGTGTGGGCCCACAACACCCACGTCGGCGACGCCCGCGCCACCGGGATGGCCGACTCCGGGCTGGTCAACATCGGCCAACTGGCCCGCGAGCGCTACGGCCACGAGCAGGTGGTGCTGGTCGGCTTCGGCTCCCACCGCGGCACCGTCATCGCGGGTGAGGCGTGGGGCGCGAGCACGCGGGAGGTGCCGGTGCCCCCGGCCCGGCCCGGTTCGCTGGAAGACGTGCTGCACCGGACCGCACCCGGCGAGGCCCTGTTCGTCTTCCCGCAGGAAGATCAGCCGGACCTGCTCACCGCGACGCTCCCCCACCGCGCCATCGGCGTCGTCTACCACCCGGAGCGCGAACGGTGGGGCAACTACGCGTCGACGGTCGTCGGCAGGCGGTACGACGCGTTCCTCTGGTTCGACGAGACCAGGGCGCTGCGACCGCTGCACACGCCCCGCATCGACGTGTTCGAACCCGAGACGTATCCGAGCGGTGTCTGAACGTCACCAAGTGCCCTAGGTCTGACCTCGAAAAACGAGAGGTTGATAACATCGTGTCACGGCCACCGTGAGCCGTCCGCTCGACAAGGATGGCACCGTGACCAAGGCACAGAGAATCGCAGCGGCGTGGGCGAACCTGCCCGCGCCCGAGTTGACCGACCAGGTCCGCCTCCTGGTCAAGGCCCGTGACGCCGGCGCCCGCGCCGTCTGGTCGGCCGTGCGCGAGGACAACGTGATCGCCGCCCGCGTGCGCGGCGCGTTGGCGGGTCTGAAGGCCGAGTACCGCGGTCACCGCGACGAGGCCATGTGGCTGATGTGGATCGGCCAGGTCCAGCAGCAGCTCGCCGTGCAGGCCGCCGCTCCGGTCGCGGAGACCGCGGTCGAGGAGGTCACGCCCGAGCTGGAGCCGGTCGTCATCGAGGAGTGGGCGCACCGGCCCGAGCCGACCGCGCCCCGCCCGGCCAACGACGCGCCGCCCGTGCTGTTCCAGGAGCCGGCCTCGTCCTCGAAGTAGGCCTCAGCCCCAAGCACGCCGAGACCGCCGCCGCCCGCCATCGGGGCCAGGGCCGTGCCGATCAGGGCGAGGCCGACTCCGGCGCGCCCGACGGCAATGCGGCCACCACCGACCCGAACGCCGCGTGGGACGTCCACCACGACCGGTGGCGGAAGTGACGTGGCGCACACACCGGTACGGGTCTCGCGGACGGCCCGTCCGGGCGCGATGATGCGGATGGGGCCGGACGGGCGAGCCGGCGGAAGCGAGGGCGGGCGGTGGTGGCGACCGGCTCCCGGCGGGTGGTGAGCCAGGACCAGGTGCTGCGCGGCGCCTGCCGGTTCTTCCGGCGGCACGGCCGGGTCGACATGGAGGCGTTGGCGACGAGCCTCGCCATCAGCCGCGCCACGCTCTACCGGGTCGTGCGCAGTCGCGACGGGCTGCTGGCCGACGTGCTGTGGGTGCTGGCCGACCGGCTGCTGGCCCGTGCCCGGCAGGAGCGCACGAACGGCGGCGTCGAGGGCGTCCTGGAGGTCACGCGGCGGTTCGTCGCCGAACTGCGCGCGGACGAGCCGTTCCGGGCGTTCCTGCGCGGTGAGCCGGAGACGGCGGCGCGGGTGCTGTTCAACGCTTCCGGCGGCGTGCACCGGCGGGCGGTGTCGGCGCAGAAGGAGATCCTGCTCGAGGTCGACGACGGCCCGTGGTCGACGGCCGCCCTGGACCAGGTGGCGTTCCTCTACGTGCGCATCGTGGAGTCCACGCTCTACGCCGAACTGCTGACGGGCGCGCCGCTGGACCCCGACCTGGCCGAGACGGCGGCCCGCACGATCCTGCTGCGACACCGCTGATCCGCCGATTTCCCCCTGCTGCGACAGCGGTCTCACGATGGCCGCGCGTCCTGGTGCGCGCCGTGCGCGGCCGGCTACGGTCGGCGATGATCCCATCCCCCATCGCTGTGGGAGCCGGTATGTCACCTTCCCCCTGGCGCCGCCTCGGCCTGGCCGCCGCCGCGCTCGGTCTGCTCCTCCCGATGTCCGTCCCCGCCTCCGCCGCGCCCGGTCCCCTGCCGCGCGTCGTCGGCCCGCTGCCCGGGACCGTGCCGGGTGACCGGCTGGCCGAGCGGATCGAGGACACCTACCCGTTCTTCGCCACGCCCGACGACCTCGCCGCCGCCGGTTACGTCGAAGAGGAGTTCCACCTCTCCGGCACCGCCGACGGCTGGGCGGTCGACGGCACGAAGGTCGCCACCGGCGTGCCGTACACGACCCGGGTCGTCGTGCGGCGGCCCGCGCACGCGTGGAAGTTCACCGGCACGACGCTGGTCGAGTGGCAGAACGTCACCGCCGGGTACGACCTGGACGCCTTGTGGAACGCCGAGTCCGTCGTCCGCGCGGGTCACGCGTGGGTCGGCGTGTCCGCCCAGCGCGTGGGCGTGGACCAGCTCAAGACCTGGAGCCCGGCCCGGTACGGCACGCTGGACGTGACCGGCGGCGGCCGGTTCACCGCCGACGAGCTGTCCTACGACGTGTTCACCCAGGCCGGCCGCGCGATCGACTCCGGCGCGGTCATGGGCGGCCTGCGCACGAAGTCGCTGCTGGCCATCGGCGCCTCGCAGTCCGCCGGCCGGATGACCGTGCTGTACGACCGGGTCCTGCCGCAGCAGCAGCCGGTGTTCGACGGCTACGGCTTCATCGTCGGCCCGGCCCCGACCAGGGTCGGCGCGGAACCCGTGTTCCAGGTGCTGTCGGAGACCGACGTGCGGACCGCGCAACGCCCGGCCGACACCGACCGCTTCCGCCGCTGGGAGGTCGCCGGCGCCGCGCACTCGGGCTACGAAGGCCAGGCCTACCGCGCGCCGATCTCCGAGCGCGACCTCGGCGGCGCGCCGCAGTACGACTGCGACCGGCCGCCGTTCAGCCGGATCCCGATGCACCACGTCACGGCCGCCTCCTACGACCACCTGCGCCGCTGGGTCGAACGCGGCACGCCGCCGCCGACCGCCCGGCCGCTGGAGTTCGAACCGGACGGCGTCACCAAGAAGCGCGACGCGCTCGGCCTCGCCCTCGGCGGCATCCGGTTGTCGCAGCTGGCCGCGCCCAGGGCGTTGAACACCGGCGACAACTCCGGTGAGACGTTCTGCCGCCTGTTCGGCACGCACGTGCCCTTCGACGCGGCGACGCTGGCCCGGCTCTACCCCGAACGCGCCGACTACGTGCGGCAGGTGGTGACGGCGGACGCCGCGAACGTGCGCGCCGGCTTCCTCCAGCCCGCCGACGCGCGGCAGAACCTGGCCGACGCTGTGGGAGGCACGCGATGAGGATTTCGCTGGTGGCGCTGATCGTCGCACTGGTGTCGACCGTCGCGGCGGCGCCCGCCCGGGCCGACGCGCTCACCCCGATCGTGTTCGTCCACGGGCAGCAGGGCTCGGCGCAGCAGTGGCAGTCCAACGCCAAGCGGTTCTCCGGCAACGGCTACCCCGACGCGCTGCTGCACGCCTACGAGTACGACACGAGCATCCCGACCAACGACCACGCCATCGCCGGCCTGGAAGCCTTCATCGCGGGCGTCCGGGCCCGGACCGGCGCGGCCCAGGTGGACGTGATCGCGCACTCGCGCGGCACGACGGTCATGCACGCCTACCTGTCCGTGCCCGAACGGGCCGCGGCGGTGCGCAAGTACGTCAACGTGGACGGGCGGTCCAGCGCCGCGCCACCCGGCGGCGTGCCGACGTTGGCGCTGTGGGGCAGCCTGCAGCCCAACGGCTCCATCGGCGGCGCGACGAACGTCCACCTGACCACCCTGGGCCACACCGAGACCACCACGTCGGCCGACGGTTTCGCCCACATGCACCGGTTCCTGCGCGGCAGGCCCGCGTTCACCACGCGCGTGGTGCCCGAGCTGCCGTCGCTGGTCCGGATCGCGGGCCGGGCGACGTACTACCCGCAGAACGAGGGCGTCGAGGGCGTGGTGCAGGTCTGGGAACTCGACGGCCGCACCGGCGCGCGGGTCGGCGGGCCCCGGTACAGCGTGCGGACCGGCGCGGACGGCGCGTTCGGCCCGCTGCCCGTCAACGGCCGCAAGCACTACGAGCTGGTGGTCCTGCGCGAGGGCCAACTGCCCTACCACAACTACTTCGAGCCGTTCGAGCGCAGCGACCGGTTCCTGCGGTTGCAGGTGTCACGCCCCGGCGGCATCACCGACAACATCGACCGGTGCCCGACGCACAGCGCCCTCACCGTCATCCGCAACCGCGAGTGGTGGTCGGACCAGCCCGACAGCGACCGGCTCGAGCTCGACGGCGTCAACGTCCTCGAACCGGCCGTCTCGCCCCGGCTGCGGCAGGTCCTCGCCGCGTTCGCGTTCGACGACAACTGCGACCAGGTGTCCACGCCGGGCGTCGCGCTGCCGCCGTTCGCCACGCTGCCGTTCCTGACGGGTGTCGACGCCTACCTGCCCGCGCGGGCCGACGGCAGCGGCACGATCCGCGTCACCCAGACCGCGCGCGGCAGCGGCGGCGCGACGCGGACGATCGCGGTGCCGGACTGGTCGTCGGACACGCACGCGGTCACCGTGCAGTTCAAGGATTACCTCGACAGCGGAACCGGGGGCGTCCACCGAACGTCCCCCTGATCGGCGAAGGGGGTTCGATGGTCGGACGCAGGTCGTGGTGGTGGTCGCCGTGGTGGACCGCGGTCGCGTCCCCGGTGCCGGTGGCGCTGGTGTTCTGGGCGACCATCCCACCCGGCGGCTCCCTCTCGACGTTGCTGTTGGCGTACCTGGCCGTGTTCGCGGTGGGCACGGCGTGGCTGACGATGGCCGGTGTCGCGGTGATCATGCTGCCCCGGCCACGACTGCGGCACGCCGTGCGGTTGTGGCCGTTCCTGCTGGCGCCGGCCGTGCTGGTCGCGGGCCACGCGGTGGCCGGCACCGGCGTGGTGCCGCGCGCCGTGTTCGACGCGCACCGGTCGGGCCTCGAAGCCGTGGTCGCCGAGGCGACACCGGGCAGGCGGATCGAGGACCGCGAAGTCGGGTTGTTCACCGTGACCGTCAGCGGGGACCGGCCGGACGGGTGCACGTTGATCACCGTGGAGGGCGAGATCTCGGGATGGGCCCACTGCCCGGACCGCGTGCCGGTCAGCGCCAAGGGGGACGGGTACAAGTTCGAGCCGTTCGACGATCCCTGGTACCGGTTCAGGTTCGAGTTCTGACCGCCGGGAGGCGGCGGTCAGGCGGCGTCCGGGCCGGCGTGGCGGAGTTGCCTGGCGGGCAGGTGGTGGCTCGCCGCGCCGAGGGTGCGCGCGTACTCACCCAGCAGGCCCGGCACGGTGTAGCGGTCGCCTGACAGCCGCACCGCCAGGTGCGCGTCGGTCAGCCGGCGCAACGACGCTCGCGCCGCCCCGACCGCCAGCTCCGCCGTCACGGCCACCACCGACGCGGGCAGGCCGGCCACCGTCGCGCCGGCCAGCAGGCGGAACAGCCGCTGCTCGACTTCGCCGAGCGCGTCGTAGGAGTACCCGAACGAGACGTCCAGCCGGGCCCGCGGATCGTCGTGCACGCCCAGCGCGGTCAACCCGCCGTCGGTCCGCATCTCGGCGACCAGGTCCGCGATGGGCGTCCGGGCGTGCCGGTCGAGGGCGCCGGCCGCTATCCGCAACGCCAGCGGCAGGTCGTCGCACAGGTCGGCCAACGCCCGGGCGGCCGTCAGCTCCTCCGCCACCAGCCGCTCCCCCGCCGACTGGGCGAGCACCCGCACCGCGTCCCCGCGGTCGAGGGAGCCGACGTCGACCACCTGCGCGCCGTCGTGCACGGTCAACCCGACCAGTCGGTCGCGGCTCGTCACCACCGTGCACGAGGCCCGCCCGCCGGGTCTCAGCAGGCGCACCTGGTCGGCCGAAGCGGCGTCGTCGAGCACCAGCACGATCCGCCGGTCCGCCACCACCGAGCGGAACAGCGCGGCGGCCTGCTCGTCACCCGTCGGCACGGCGCCCGCCGGCACGCCGAGCCCCACCAGCAGGTGCGCCAGCGCCGCGCCCGCGCTCACCGGCCCACCCGGGCCGTGACCGCGCAGGTCGACGTACAGCTGGCCGTCCGGGAACCGGCTCGTGGACCGGTGGCCCCAGTGCACCGCCAAGGCGGTCTTCCCCGCACCGGGCCCACCGGTGACCACGACCAGCCCGCGCTCCGGGCCGCTGGTCGCCGCGTCCAGCTCGACCGACTCCCGGCACCGGCCGACCAGCCCCGCGACACCCGGCGGCAGCTGGCGCGGCGGCACCGGCAGGCGCGGCCCGGTCGCCGCGACGCCGCCCGCGTCCGGGTCGGGCACCGTGATGCGGGCCCGCGCCGCCAGCCACGCGGCCACCTCCGCGTCGTCACCACCGCACGCCCGGACGTAGGTCGTGACCAGCTCGACGCCCGGCAGGGTGGCCCGCCGCAGCATGGTGGCCACCGTGCTCGGCGGCAACGCCTCACCGTCCCGGCGCGCCCGCCGGTCCAGCTGCCGGTAGGACAGCCCGGCGACCTCCCTGCGGCGTCTGAGCAGCAGCACGTAATCGGTGCTGCTCCGGGCACTGACCGGATCCACTGCCATCACGATCGCTTCCCCCCGTTCGCGCCGCCCCGCCGGGGCCTGACCGGACCCCGACCGACGCGACACAGGAGAAGTCCACGTCCAGACAAGACGCTGAACGCCCGCTGAACGCGGCGGGCCAGGACCTCAGACCGGCCACGACAGGGCGGCGAGCGCGGTGTGGACCATGGTCCGCACGCCGACCGGCAGGGCGCGTTCGTCCGGGTGGAAGCTCGGCTGGTGCAGGTCGCCCTGCGGGCCCTCGCCCGGCCACGTGCCAAGCCGCGCGTACGAGCCGGGCACGTGCTCCAGGTACCAGCCGAAGTCCTCGCCGCCGGTGGACTGGCCGGTCGAGGCGACGGCCTGCGGCCCGAGCGCGCTGGTGATCGCGTGCTGCACCATCGCGGTGCTCTCCGGGTCGTTGTCGACCACCGGCACGGCCCGGACGTGGTCGAGCGCGAACCGCACACCCGTCGGCTTCAGCAACGCGCCGACGATCTCCTGCACCAACGCGGGCAACCGGTCGTTGACCGCCGGGTCACCGGTGCGCAGCGTGCCGCGCAGCACGCCTTCGCGCGGCGTGCCGTCGGGCGTTTCCGGCGCGTCCATGAGGCCCCACGCCAGCACCGTCCCGGACCGGGGGTCCACGCGACGCGCCAGCATCGCGGGCAGCCCGGTCGCCACCACGCCGAGCGCGTGCACGACGTCGCAGTCCAGCTCGTTGCGCCTGCCCGGCCCGCACGCGCCCACCCGCAGTTCGAGCATGTCGCACGCGGACGTGACCGGTCCGACCCTGATGCCGACCCGGCCGACCGGCACCTTCGGGTCGCAGTGCAGGCCGAAGATCCGCTCGACGCCCTCGACCCCGCCCGCCGCGATCACGTCGTGCGCACCGCCCGGCTCCTCCTCCGCCGGCTGGAACAGCAGCCGCACCCGGCCCGGCAACTCCGGCGCGGACGCCAGCGCCGCCGCCGCGCCGAGCAGGATCGCGGTGTGCACGTCGTGGCCGCACGCGTGCGAGACGCCCGGCACGCCCGACGCCCACGACGCGCCGGTGGTCTCCGGCACGGCCAGCGCGTCGATGTCGGCGCGCAGGGCGACGCACCGCGGCCCGCTGCCGACCTCGCAGATCACGCCGGTCCCGACCGGCAGCACCCGCGGTCGCAGGCCGAGCGAGCGCAGGACGTCCGCGATCGTCGCCGTGGTGCGGAACTCCTTGCGCATCAGCTCGGGGTTCGCGTGCAGGGTGCGCCGCCACGACACCACCAGCTCGAGGTTCGCGTCGAGCCACTCGTCCAACCACCGCGGGCCGCGCCCGGCGCCGGGGTCGGCCACCGCCGCCCGGTCCCCGGCCGTCGGGCCGAACGGGACGACGTCGGCCGACGTCGGAAGCGGGGTGCTCGCAACAGAAGTCATGGTGGCTCGCCGTTCGTGCCAGGGCGTCAGGCCGCCTCGGGTGCGACACGTCGCTCGTGTCGGGCCACATCCTCGCCCACTCCGCGTGCAAGATCCACTGCACGGAGTCGCAATCGCCCGTTCGGATGGGCCCGCCGGTCGAACGCCCGCGCGGTTCGGAGGTCGGACACGCCGCCCGACGCAACCATTGACGAGGGGGTGACCTGTTATCGCTAACACCCCGCCGACTACGAGCGGTGAGTCGGAACGCCGCGTCAGGACGATCGGGGGTTGAGTCGAGCGACCAGCGGCTGTTAGCGTTAACAGACGAGACCTGCGTCACCCCGCACGACGGCACACCGTGCGGACGTCCCAAGGAGCGGCGACGATGCCCACTCGCTTGCGCAGACGACCGCGCCCGTGGCGCTAGACCTGCTCGACCCTGGTCGAGCCCGGCCGGACCGACACGGCGGTGGACTCGCGGAGCACCAGCCGGCACGGGCTGACGTGCCTGCCGGGCGCGGGTTCGCCGTTGATGGCCGCGAGCAGGAGGTCCGCCGCCGTCCGCCCGAGCCCTTCCAGTTCCATGTCGATGCTGGTCAACGGCGGCTGGCAGGCCAGGGCCATGACGTCCCAGTTGTCGAAGCCGACGAGGGCGACGTCGTCGGGCACCCGCCGACCGGCCGCGCGCAGGGCGTCGGCCACGCCGCGGGCGATCTGGTCGCTGCCGCAGAACACCGCGTCGAACTCCTCGGCCGCGCCGAGCAGGATGCCGGTCGCCTGCCTGCCCCACGCCTCGCTCCACTCGCCGAACAGCGGCGCGCCGACCAGGTCCAGCCCGGCCGCGGCCAGCCGCTGGACCGCCGCCGACGCCCGGACGGCCGCCGAGTGGTGGTGCTCGGGCCCGGTGACGTGGGCGATCCGCCGCCGCCCCAGGGCCAGCAGGTGGTCGACGGCCTTGCGCGCGCCGCCCGCCTCGTCCGGCACCACCGAGCAGTCCCGCGGGTCGGTGGAGCTGATGAACGCGTAGACCACCGGAACGGGCAGGTCCACGCCGATGGGCGCGCGGGCCTGCGTGCGGCGGCCGGTGACGATGATGCCGTCGACCCGGCGGCTGAGCAGCGTGCGCAGGTAGTACTGCTCGCGGATCGGGTCGTCGCGCGCGTCGCACAGGAACACCGACATGCGGCCCGCGCCGAGCGAGTCCTCCGCTCCGGTCATCAACGGGATGCTGAACCGGCCGATGGTGTCGGTGGTGATCATGCCGACGGTGTAGGTGCGCCCGGAGTTGAGCGTGAGCGCGGCCGTGTTCGGCTGGAAGCCCAGCTCGTCGGCGGCGGACCGGACCCGCCGCCGGGTCTCCTCGCGCAGCGACCCGCGACCGTTGAGCGCCTTGGAGGCGGTGCCGACCGAGACGCCCGCCAACCGCGCCACGTCGCTGATCGTGGCCGGGCGACCCAGCGACCCGGCGTTTTCCTTCGTTTTCCTCGGCGGCATGGGCGAAGGTTACCCCGTGCTGCCCGCACTGCTGAGTCAACCAACGAATTAGCACGTCACAGGCCCGAAACCCGCTCTTGACACGGGTCGACGCCGTCCCTACGTTCTCAAGGCAACCGGTTTCCTAATTTTCCTTACCGCGTCGTCCTGCCCGAGCCGGGCGCGTGGTCGCACGAGGAGACGAGCCAGATGCGTTCACCCACACCGCCCCGCGCACGCCGGAGGCTCGCCACCGCCGCGGCGGCGCTGCTGCTCCTCACCGCGTGCCAGAGCGGCCCGCCCGCCGCGTCGGCGGGCGACACCACCGCCGTGGACGACGGCACCACGGTCACCATGTGGACGAGGTCGCCGACGGCGACGTTCAGCCAGACCCTGGTCGACGCCTACAACGCGAGCCACCGGAACAAGGTCGAGCTGACAGTCTTCCCGGCCGACTCCTACCAGCAGAAGGTCGGCACCGCCGCGGGCGCGAAGCAGCTGCCCGACATCCTCGCCGCCGACGTGGTCTACGCGCCGAACTACGCCGCCAAGGGCGTGTACCTCGACCTCACGGCCCGGGTGGACACGCTGTCGTTCAAGGGCAAGCTCGCGCCCGCCCACATGGAGGCCGCGACGCACCAGGGCAAGGTCTACGGCGTGCCGCACGACATCGACCTGTCCGCGGTGTTCTACAACAAGGTCCTGTTCAGCCGCGCCGGCCTCGACCCGGAGAACCCGCCGACCACGTTGGACGGCCTCTACGAGGCCGCGAAGAAGGTCGACGCGCTCGGCGACGTGGACGGCTACTTCTTCGGCGGCGCGTGCCCCGGCTGCATGCTGTTCACCACGTGGCCGATGATCTGGGCCGCCGGCGAGACCGTCCTCGACGAGCAGGGCACCGCCGCGACGCTCGACCACGGCGTCGCCGCCGACGTCTACGGCACGATGCGCCGGATGTACGCCGAGGGGATCGTGCCCGCCTCGGCGAAGAACGAGTCCGGTCCCACGTGGACGCAGCTGTTCGCCGACGGCAAGATCGGCATCCAGCCGATGGGCGCGACCGCGTTGCAGGGCATGGAGGAAGGGCCCGACCTGCAGATCGGCATCGCGCCGATCCCCGGGCCGAAGGGCGGGCGGTCGTCGTTCGTCGGCGGTGACGTGCTGGGGATCAGCGCCAACTCCACCAAGGCCGCGGCGGCGTGGGACTTCATCTCCTGGACGTTGTCGGAGCAGGCGCAGGTCGAGGTGCTGGCCAAGAACAAGAACATCACCGTGCGCAGCGACCTCGCCGACAACGCCTACGCCAAGCAGGACCACCGGCTGCGGGTGTTCAACCTGCTCGCGGGCGAGGGCCAGACGCCGATCTCGGTGAACTTCGGCAAGACGTTCAACGACACCAACGGCCCGTGGACGGCCGCGGTCACCGACGCGCTGTTCGGCTCGCAGGACGTGGGCGCCACGTTGAAGCAGCACAACGGCACCATCACCGAGTCCCTGGCCGGCAGCTGACGATGGCGACCGTCACGCGGACCCGGCCGCCCGCACCGACCCGCGCCGCGCCACCGGACCGACGTCGTCCGACCATCGCCGGCGCGCGGCGCAGGCTCGGCATCCTCTACGCCAGTCCGATGGCGCTGCTGGTGGTCGTGCTGTTCGTCGTCCCGCTGGTGCTGATGGTGTGGATGTCGTTCAACCACTGGCCGCTGCTCGGCGCGTCGGCGCCGAACGGGGTGGCGAACTACAGCGCGTTGCAGGACCCGTTGTTCCTGCGGGCGATCGTGTTCACGCTGAAGTACACGGCCGTCACGACGATGGTGCTCGGTCTCGTCGCGTTCGGGTTGGCCCTGCTGGTGCAGGAGGCCCGACCCGGCGTCGGCGCCTACCGGACCGCGTTGTTCCTGCCGAGCGTGGTCGGGCTCGCGTCCACCAGCCTGCTGTTCTACGGGCTGTTCAACACCGAGGCGTCGCCGTTGAACGAGGTGGTCCGGTTCCTCGGGCTCGGCCCGGTCGACTGGCTCGGTTCGACGGACAACGCGCTGGCGTCCACGGTCGGGATGATCACCTGGCGGTTCGCCGGCTTCTACATGCTGATCCTGATGACCGGCCTGCAGAGCATCGACCCGGTGCTCTACGAGGCGGCACGTGCCGACGGCGCGAACCGGAGGCAGATCCTGTGGCGGGTCACGCTGCCGCTGCTGCGGCCGACGCTCGCGTTGACCATGGTGCTGTCGCTGACCGGCTCGCTGCTGGCGTTCGACCAGTTCTTCATCCTCACCGGCGGCAGGCACGAGACCGCCACCGTGGTCATCAGCGTCTACCGCGAGGCGTTCCTGTCCCAGGACCTCGGCCGGGCCGCGGCGGTGTCCGTGGCGATCCTCGCCGTCCTCATCGTCGTCAACGGCGCCCAGCTGCGGCTGCTGCGCCGCGGCCGGTGATCGTTCCCACCGCAAGGAGATTGGGCGCCATGTCACGCGCGCGCACGGCCGGTTTCCACGTCACGGGCGCGGCCTTGGCCGTGCTGTTCCTGCTGCCGATGCTGTGGACGCTGTACTCGTCGGTCAACAGCAGGCGTGCGGCCGACGGCGAGCCGGGCTGGGGGTTGGACAACTACGAGCGGCTGGCCGAGTACGGCAGCGGTCTGGGCACGTACCTGGTCAACACGCTGGTGGTGGCGGTGGTCGCGGTCGCGGTCACCGTGGTGGCCACCACGCTGGGCGGGTACGCGCTGGCACGGCTGCGGTTCCCCGGCCACAACCTGCTGTTCATCGTCACGCTGGCGATCCTGATGGTGCCCTACACCACCATCCTGGTGCCGCTCTACATCCTGCTCGGCTGGATCGGCCTGCAGAACTCGCTGGTCGGCCTCGGGCTGGTGCTGGCGATGTTCCAGCTGCCGTTCGGGCTGTTCATGATGCGCAGCTCGTTCGAGGCGCTGCCGCGCGAGCTGGAGGAGGCGGCGCTGATCGACGGCTGCACGCCCGGCAGCGCGTTGTGGCGGGTGCTGCTGCGGGGCGTGCTGCCCGGCGTCGTCACGGTCGGCCTGTTCTCGTTCCTCGCCGCCTGGAACGAGTTCGTCGCGCCGCTGATCTTCCTGACCGACGGCGCGAAGTTCACGCTGCCGGTCGCGCTGTTCAACCTCCAGTCCGGCAGCCTCGGGTCGGTCGACTTCGAGGCGTTGCAAGCGGGCGTGGTCACGTCGGCGCTGCCGTGCGTCGTCGTCTTCCTGCTGCTGCAACGGCATTACGTACGCGGTTTCACCTCTGGCGCCCTCAAGGGCTGATCTCACGGGCTCGGAAGGAACACCCCACCCATGACTGCGCACCAAGGCCCCGTCCAGCCGACCCCGACCGCCACCACCGCGCTGCGCCCCGTCGCCCTCGACGGCGTCGCCTTCGCCGCCGACGGCTTCCTCGGCCGGTGGCAGCGCCGCAACGCCACCGGCACCCTGCCGCACTGCGTCGAGCAGTTGGAGGTCTCCGGCGCGCTGGACAACCTGCGGCTCGTCACCGGCGAGACGACCGGCGAGTTCCGCAACATGTGGTTCGCCGACTCCGACGTGCACAAGACGCTGGAAGCCGCCGCGTGGCAGCTCACCTCGGACCCGGACGACGAGCGGCTGCGGGCGTTCGTCGACGCGACCGCCGAGCTGCTGGCGAAGGCACAGGGCGACGACGGCTACCTGAACTCCTACTACACCGCGGTGAAGCCGGAACTGCGCTGGCGGGAACTGCACTACAGCCACGAGCTGTACGTCGCCGGGCACCTGATCCAGGCGGCCGTCGCCGCCGCGCGGGCGGGTGTCGGCGCCGAGCTGGTCGCGGTCGCCCGCCGCGTGGCCGACCTGGTGGTGGACCGCTTCGGCGCGCCGGACGGGCCCACCCCGCTCGACGGGCACCCCGGCATCGAGACGGCGCTGGTCGAGCTGTACCGGGTCACGGGGCACCGGCCGTACCTGGACCTGGCGGCGCGCATGCTCGACGCGCGCGGGCACGGCCTGCTCGACGGCGACCGCTTCGGCTCGTCCTACCTGGTCGACCACGTGCCGGTGCGGGAGGCCGACGAGGTGGCCGGGCACGTCGTGCGGCAGCTGTACCTGCTGGCGGGCATGGTGGACGTCGCGGTGGAGACCGGTGACGACGAGCTGTTCGCCGCCGCGCGCCGGCTGTGGGACGACGCGTTCGGGCGCAAGACCTACCTCACCGGCGCGCAGGGCTCACGGCACCGCGACGAGGCGTTCGGCGACCCGTACGAGCTGCCGGCCGACCGGGCGTACGGCGAGACGTGCGCGGCGATCGCGAGCGTGCAGTGGAACTGGCGGATGCTGCTGGCCACCGGCGAGTCCCGCTACGCCGACGAGCTCGAACGCGCGCTGTACAACGCGGTGGCGGGCTCGACGTCGTCGGACGGCACGCACTTCTTCTACTCCAACCCCTTGCACCTGCGCACCGGTCACGACGGCTCGCACGAGGACGCGCCGTCACAGCGCCTGCCGTGGTACTCGTGCGCGTGCTGCCCGCCGAACCTGGCCCGGCTCGTCGCGTCCCTGCACGGCTACGCCGCCACCACCGACGACACGGGCGTGCAGGTGCACCTGTACTCGGCGGGCGCGGTGCGCACCTCGGCCGGTGAGATCACGGTGCGCACGGAGTACCCGTGGGACGGGCGCGTGGAGCTGGACGTGACCGGGCCGGCCCCGTTCACGCTCGCGCTGCGCGTGCCCGGCTGGTGCGCGCAGGCGTCCGTGCTGGTCGACGGCGTGCCGGTCGACGTCCGGCCCGACCGCGGCTACGTGCGGTTGCACCGCGACTGGTCGGCCGGCGCCACCGTCGCGCTCGACCTGGCCATGCCGGTCCGCGTGGTCACCGCGCACCCGCGCGTGGACGCCGTGCGCGGCTGCGTCGCGCTGGCCCGCGGCCCGCTCGTCTACTGCGTGGAGCAGGCCGACCTGCCCGCCGACGTGGTGCTGGAGGACGTCCGGATCGACCCGACCACGTCCGGCACGCGGACCGACCTGCCCGACGTCCCGGTCGCGCTGACCGCCGGCGGCGTGGTCGTGCCGCCCGACGACGACGCCCTGTACCGCACCCGCACCACCGAGAACGCCGCCGCCGCGATCGACCTCACCGCCGTCCCCTACTTCCTGTGGGGCAACCGGTCGCCCGGTCCGATGCGCGTCTGGATCCCGACCACCACCACGGGATGACACCCATCCCTCTCCCGAACCCCGAACGAGGTGCACGGTGCCAAAGCCGACACTGCGGACCGCGATAGCGGTCTCCGCCCTCGCCGCCACCACCCTGGTGGCGATACCCCTCCACTCCGCCCAGGCGGCCGGCAGCACGCTGGTGGTCGACGCGGCCGTGCCGTTCCGGCCGGTCACGCACGTCGCGTCCGGCGGCCTGTACGCGTTGGCCGAGAACAGCCGGCCCGCGGACTCGATGCTGCTGCCCATCAAGATGCACACGCTGACCCAGCCGCCGCCACGGGTCGGCCAGGCGCCCAACGGCCAGCCGCCCGGTGGTGACGCCCTCCTGGTCGCGCCGCAGGCCGACCGCGTCGGCGCCGGTCAGGTCATCCGGATGCCCGACATCTACCGCGACTTCCCCTACCGCTGGGTCGGCTGGGACGACTGGCTGGCCAAGGTCGACCAGATCGTCAACGACCGCCTGGCCGCCACCACCGTCAGCAACATCACCGCCTACGAGATCTGGAACGAGGCCGACTGGACCTGGAACACCGCCGCCGCGGGCGACTGGAACGCGGGGTGGACGCGCACCGTCCAGCGCATCCGGACCCGCGACACCGTCACGCCCGTCGCGGGCCCCGGTGACTCCTACTGGAGCGCCACCCGGATGAGGGCCTTCCTCACCAACGCCAAGAACACCAACACCCTGCCCGACCTGGTCGTCTGGCACGAGCTGTCCGGCAGCTCCGGCATCGCCGCGCACGTGGCCGAGTACCGGGCCATGGAGTCGTCGCTGGGCATCAGCCCGCGGCGCGTCTTCATCAACGAGTACGCCACCACCGCCGAGATCGACGTGCCAGGCCGCGTCACCAACTACATCGCCAAGCTGGAGCGCGCCGGCGTCTGGGCGGCCGACCGGGCGTTCTGGTACGAGTACGGCACCGTCAACGGCCTGACCCACAACAACCAGCCGACCGCGTCCTGGTGGCTCTACAAGTGGTACGGCGACATGGCCGGCAACATGGTGCGCACCACCCCGCGCGCGCAGACCGGCCTGGACGGCTTCGCCTCCTACGACAGCACCCGTCGCCGCGTCGACGTCGTCTTCGGCGACGAGTCCGGCACGAACAACGTCCGCGTCACCGGCCTCGGCGGGCTCGGCGGCAGCGTCCGCGTCCGGTTGGAGTCGACGCCGGGCTCGGGGCGCTTCACCACCGTGTCCGCGCCGACGACTGTCTCCAACACCACCCACACCGTCACCAACGGCGAGATCACCGTGCCGGTGGCGAACATGTCCGCCACGGCCTCGTACCACCTCGTGGTCGAGCCGACCAGCGGCGTGCCCGCCTACCAGTCCCTGCCCGGCCCGGTGCGCGACGTCGTCACCTGGGTCGGCGCGGGCACACTGGCGGTGACCCTGTTCGGCGGCGCGGCGCTGATCGCCGTGCCGAAGGTCATCGCGTTCCGCGAGACCATGCGCACCCTCATGGCCACCGGCGG
>NZ_JBVJVK010000027.1:0-109093 GCF_055603705.1 Actinosynnema sp. NPDC037264
CCAGGATCGCCCACTCCGCATCCGTCAGATCACCACGCGCCACAACGCAATTTGATCAAACCCTACGATCAACATTCCGGCGGACACGCCCTAGGCGCCACCTCTCCGACCGCGCCACCACTCGGTCGACCACGACCCGTTCGACGACCTCCATCAGGAAGGCCGTCTCCTCCCAACCGCGCTTGCGCAGGTTGTCGCTCGACGCCAGGAACACGGTCACGTGCCGGATGCCGAAGTCGGCGCACCACCCCAGCACGGTCTCCAGGTGCTCACCGCCGTGCAGGTGGCCGATGCTGGGGTTCGCGTAGCCCTGCTCGCGGGCCCAGCGGCGATTCCCGTCCATGATGAGCGCGACGTGGCGGGGCAGCGGACCGCTCGCCACCTGACGGCGAAGCCGTCGTGCGTACAACGCGCGCAACGACTCGACCAGTCCCACGGAGGAAAAGGTACACCGGGTCGAACCGGCCGGGTCGCGGAACCGGCCCGTCCACACCGCGATTGTCGGTCAGATCGGTATCCTCGGCGGCCGTTCGGCGGGCTCCTGCTGCCGGCGGGCATCGTCAGCTCGACCGGCTCGCCACTGAGCAGGAGCGGGGCCGGGGCTGAGGGTCTCAGTGGATTCTGAGATCGGGTCGCTAGCTTCGACCGAAGCGCCGCCACTCCAGTTCAGGAGGGATTCGGTGAGAGTGATGTTGCGGATCGCCAGGTCGATGCTCGCCTTGGTCTCGGTGCTCCTGCTGTCCCTGCTCGGCTCGCCGGTCGGCGCGTCGGCACAGTCGGACTCGCAGGACCACACGTGGCACTTGGAGGACTTCGGCACCCCACACCGGATGTGCGTCCAGCACGGCCCCGAGGGGAGGATCCACCAGTCCTACTTCATCTTCGCGGTGACCGGGAAGTGGTCCACCGACCTCGACTTCGGGATGCGCGACCTGCCTCCCGGCTGGACCGCCACGGAGAGCCACCTCCCTCCGGGGTCCAACTACCGCGACCCCGACGACGGCTCGGTCACGATCAACGGGTTCACCCTCGTCCAGGGGTCCGCCACGGTGCCGTTGGCCACGTACCACGCGCAGATATGGGTGTCGGACGGGACGGTCACCGAGACCCACGCTGCCGACATCATCGTCACCACCGCGTCCTGGGTCGACTGCATGCAAGGGCGGGGATGAATCCCGGGTACTTCGCCCGTGCAGCCGTCGACGGCGCCGCGGGCGAAGTACGTGGTCAAGATCGCCGAGATCCGTTGGCACACCGCGAGGCATGGCGGTACGACTGCTGTGCCTGATCTTTGTCCGGCTCGTCGGCTGCTGGTTTCGCTTGGCCGGTCATAGGTGGCTAGGGCGGGTCACGAACGCTCCGCGCAGTGGCGGTGCACGGTCACGCCTAGCGGTGAGAGGCGATGACAGAGGCCGCGATCTGGGTGAGCGCCGACGGCTCGATCGTGGCGAGGGCAGCCAGTGGGGTGGTCCAGTGCCCGCTGGAGAACGCTCGGGCGACCAGGACGCGGGCGTGGGTCGGGTCCGCGGCGATATCGGTGGCCAGCGCCCGTGCCAGGAGATCTGCGGTGTTGCCGCTGTCCGCTCTCGGTGCGGTGGACCGTTCCATCGCTTTCCGCCGTTGGTAGGGGTTCGAGATCGTGCGGGCGACGGACTCCGCCAGTTCGGACAGGACCGCGGCCTTGTCGGTCGCTCCTGCGGCGGCTGTCGCCTTGGCGAGCGAGCGAAGGTCCTGCACCTCCCCGCGCGGGTCGGTGATAGCGCGAGATGCGGCCAGTGCTTTCTCGGCGAGCACCCTGGCACGATCGGGTTCGCCCGCGGCGACCGCGGTTCGGGCCGCGGTGGCGAGGGTCCAGGCGTCGCCGGTCGTAGCCAGTTCCTCGATGTGCCGGGTGAGGCGGCGGGCACGACCGACGTCGCCGGTCGCGGCAACCGCGCGGGCGAGTTCTGCCAGGGCGGCTGGTCCCGACCGCCGTCCGCGGAGGTGGAGCACGGCGCTCTCGGCTTGTTCCGCCACGGCCTCGGCGCGGTCGACGTCGCCTGTCGCGACGGCCGCCACGTAGACGGCCGTGAGCACCTCCGCCCGTCCGTCGAGGCTGACGGCGAGCCGGCGGACCACCGACTCGCTCAGTTCGATCGCCCCCAGGTCGGCCGTCGTCGTGGCCAACGTGATCAACGTGTACTCGACGTGGTCGCGGTCGGGCAACGACCACACCAAGGTCAACGCCCGGTCGACCAGCGCATCGGCCCGCCGCCGGTCACCGATGAGCGCCAGGGTCGCGGCCCGGGCGGCCCAGGCTTCCGCCTGCCGATCCGGTGCGGTGATCGCCTCGGCGATGGCGCCGATCTCGTTCGACAGTGCTCCCGCGCGGTCGGTGTCCCCGTCGCGAGCCGCCGTCGCCGCCACCACGGCCAGGCAACGGGCGTGCCAGAACGGATCGGTGTCGGCGCGGGCCAGGTGTTCCGCCCGCGTGGTCTCGTCCGACCTGGCCAGCGCGGTGACCTGAGCGAGCCTGATCTGCCCGCGCGTGTCCACGAAGGTCGTCGTCCGGGCGATGGCCTCGGCCCGATCGACGTCTCCCCGTCGCGCCGCGGCCACGGCCACGGCGGCCAGCGCGTACTGCCGATCACCGGATCGGGCCACCGCGTGGGCCAACTCTTCGGCTTCGTCGAGGGCACCGGCCGCGGCCACCGCGCCCGCTGCGCGCACCAGGACGTGTGGCCAGGTGCTGCCCGGGTCGACGATCGTGCGGGCAACGGTTGCGGCGCGGACGGTGTCGCCGGCCAAGGCCAGTGCCACGGCCACGTCGGCCAAGGCGTTCGCCCGCCGGCGCGGGTGGGTGATCATGCCGGCCAGTGCCAGGGCGCGGGCGGGCTCACCGAGCA
Source organism: Actinosynnema sp. NPDC037264 (assembly GCF_055603705.1). Taxonomy (NCBI): domain Bacteria; kingdom Bacillati; phylum Actinomycetota; class Actinomycetes; order Pseudonocardiales; family Pseudonocardiaceae; genus Actinosynnema; species Actinosynnema sp. NPDC037264. The sequence goes on from NZ_JBVJVK010000027.1 coordinate 2,886, forward strand.
GCACCCAGACCGCCGGGACGGCGGTGGGCAGCTTGGCGTTGCGGTTGGCGAGGTCGTCCCGGCGAATCGCGAGTTGGGCCATCGCGACCAGGTCCGGATCGTCCTGCGCGAGGAGGAGGTCCTGGGTGGTGACGATCTCGGTGAACGCGGCGTGGTCACTGCCGGTGCGGTCCAGCATGCGGTCGTGCCGGTCCGGGTCGGTGGCGCAGGCGACCATCCCCGGGAGGTCGCCGATGTCGTCGAGCATGCGGTGGTAGCCGCTGAGCAGGTAGTCGGGGGTGGTGGCCGGCCATCCGTCGTCCCGGTAGGCGTCCGCCCAGTCGCGGACGCGATCTCGGTAGCCCGCGAGCTTCCGCGGCCCGAGCATCTGCACTGCGGTGGCGTGCAGGTCCTCGTGCGCCAGCAGGTGGACCGGGAGGCCGGCCCCGGGTCGGAGGCTGCTGTTGCGGCGGGTGAAGCTGCGCCCGGTCACCGCGCGCAGGTGGTCGGTGACCTCCCACTCCGTCGCGTCGGCCAGTTCGGCGAGGTCGGCCGTGGTGAGGCCGCCGCCGGTCGCGGTGAGCAGGCCGAGGAGGTCGCGTTCGAGTTCGGTGCCGTCGAGCACACCTTTGAGGTCACGTTCCATCTCCACGCGTAGCGCCTGTGCTTGTGGCGAGGCGGTGAGCAGGCGCACGATGCCTTCGTCGTGCAGCGGGTGGTGCGGTGGCACGTCGGCGGGCACCGGCGGATCGGGGCGACCGGCCACCACCACGCGCAGGCCGTGCGACGGTGTGAGCGGGAGCAGGGCGGCGATGCTGTGCGCGTTCGGGGTGGTCGTCACGCCGCGGTCCTCGTCCAGGCCGTCCACGACCAGCACCAGGTTCTCGGCCCGGTCGGCGCACCGCCGGGCAGCCTCGTCCAGCGCGCCGAGCAGGTGCGCTTCGCGGGTGGACGCGGTCAGCAGCGGCGGCGCCTGCTCGTCCAGGATCGCGAGCAGCTGCTCCAGAACGTTGTCGACGAACGAGGTCCGGTCGGCCTGCCCGGCCAGCCGGGCGGTGACGAAGTGGGACACCACCCGCACGCCCGGCGGCGGGTGCAGCACGAACCAGGACAGGAACGCCGACTTGCCCGCCCAGGCGCCGGCTCGCCACCAGCGGTACCGGCCCGCGGTCCGCGGATCGGTGCAGAACTCGGCCAGCTCGGCCAACTCCCCGTCCCGCCCCACCAGTTCCGTCGGGGCGATGCGCTCGACCTGGAACCGGTAGAAGGTGCCGACCTGCGCCCCGCGGCGCACGTGCACGTCACCAATGTGCCCAACGGTGACGACGGCATCGCGGCCGGCCTGCACCACCGAGCTCCCTGCGGATGCCTCGGCGGACTGGACCGCGGGCACCTCGGGCTCACCCGCGGCCTCGTCGTCGCCTGATCGCACGAACCGATCATCCTCCGACAACGTGAGGATCAGGTACACGTCGGCGATATTGTCGGCGCGGCGGCCGGTGGTCCGCGGCGGCCGGTGGTCGGCGTCGACGGGTTCGGTTCGGCATCCCGACCGAATCTGTCCAGTGCGTGAGCGAGGTGGGCGTCCGACGGGGTGTATTCCGTCATCCTCGGTGACGCGGACGTGATGGCCTGAGCGGTGTCGGCTGCCGCCCACGCCATCACGCCGCCCGCCCGCAGCACACCCCGACCCGCGTGAGGGCCCATGAACAGCGACAGCGGACTGCCCGCTCCCGTCCCGGCACGCCACCTTGGCGACGCGGACGTCGACCGCCGCGCGACCTCGTGAACGCACCCGTGATCCACTCGGTCGCCGACGCCGAGCGCCTGGCAGCCGAACGGCTGGCCCCCGACGTCCGGGACTTCGTCTCCGGTGGAGCGGGCGACGAGGTCACGCTCGCCGCCAACCGCGCGGCGTTCGAACGGGTGTCCTTGGTGCCCAGGTCGCTGGTCGACGTGTCCCAGTACGACACCGGACGCGATCTGTTCGGCGCCTGGTCGTCGCTGCCGTTGGCGATCGCGCCGATGGCGTACCAGCGCCTGCTTCACCCGGACGGGGAGAGCGGGGTCGCGCGGGCGGCGGCGGAGGCAGGTGTGCCGAACGTGTTGTGCACGATCGGCGCCGAGTCGATCGAGGACGTGGCGGCGGCCGGTGGCGCGCACTGGCTCCAGTTGTACTGGCTCAGGGACCGCCAGGTCATGGCGGACCTGCTCCGGCGGGCCGAGGGTGTCGGCTGTCGCGCGGTCGTCCTCACCGTCGACGTGCCGGTGATGGGGCGACGTGTCCGGGACCTGCGCAACGGGTTCGCGCTGCCGCCCGGCGTGCGGCCGGTCAACATCGGCGGTGACGTCGGTGAACGGCGAGCCGGCGACTCGGCGGTGGCCCGGCACACCGACGCCGTCTTCGACCCCTCCCTGACGTGGCACGACCTCGACTGGATCAGGGAGCGCACGCGATTGCCGCTGGTGCTGAAGGGAATCCTCGACCCCGAGGACGCCCAACGGGCCGTGGAGTCCGGTGTGGACGGTCTGGTGGTCTCCAACCACGGCGGGCGACAGCTCGACGGCGCAGTGCCCTCTCTCGACGCCCTGCCCGACGTGGTGGACGCCGTGCGCGGCCGGTGCCGGGTGCTGCTGGACAGCGGGGTGCGCACCGGGGTCGACGTCCTGCGGGCGCTCGCGCTGGGTGCGGACGCGGTCCTGCTCGGCCGCCCCGTGCTGTGGGGCCTCGCGGTGGCCGGGCGGCACGGCGTCACCGCGGTGCTCGACGTCATCCGGCAGGAGTTCGAGACCGCGCTGCGCCTGGCGGGCTGCCGGGACGTCGAGGACGCGCGCCGGCTGCGCACGGTCAGGGCGTGAACCGCGCCCGCAGGTAGGCGGCGACCTCGGTATGCGCCTCGCGGGCCGCGTCGAGGACGTCGGTCATCGCGAAGAACCCGTGCGCCATGCCGGGGTAGCGCGTCGAGACGACGTCCACGCCCGACGACGCCAGCCTCCGCGCGTACTCCTCCCCCTCGTCGCGCAACGGGTCGTGCTCGGCGGTCACGACCAGCGCCGGTGGCAGCCCCGACAGGTCGTCGGCGCGCAACGGCGACGCCAGCGGGTCGAGCCCGTCCGCCGGGTCGGCCAGGTAGTGCGACCAGTACCACGCCACCGAGTGCCGGTTGAACAGCGCCGGGTCGTCGCTGTCGCGCAACGAGGGCGTGTCCGCGCGGTAGTCGGTGTTGGGGTACACGAGCACCTGCGCGGCGAGCGACGGGCCGCCCCGCTCACGGGCCAGCAGCGTCACGGCCGCCGTGAGGTTGCCGCCCGCGCTGTCACCGGCCAGGGCCAACCGCCCGGCGTCGACCCCGAACTCGTCGGCGTGCTCGGCGATCCACGCCACGGCCGCGTAGCTGTCGTGCACGGCCGCCGGGAACCGGTGCTCGGGCGCGAGCCGGTAGCCCACGGTGATCACCTGGCACGGCACGGCGTTGGCCGGCGACCGGCAGATCCCGTCGGACGTCTCGACGGTGCCCAGCGCCCACCCGCCGCCGAACAGGTACACCAGCGTCGGCAGCGGACCGGTGTCGTCGGTCGGCCGGTAGACGCGCACCGGCAGGTCGCCGCCCGGTCCGGGCACGTGGCGGTCCACCACGTGCCGCACCGGCTCGGCTACGCCCGTCCGGACGGCGGCCAGGTCGGCGGCACGGGCCTGCTCGACGGTCAGCGTGTAGAGCGGCGGCACGCCGTCGGCGACGCGGCGGGCGCGCAGCTGCGCCATCTGGGGGTCGAGCGGCACGGCGGGCCTCCCACGGTCAGTCCTTGAGCACCTTGCGGATCGCGGTCGCGAGCTGGTCGCGGTCGGGCTGCACGGCCCGGTCGAGCGCGGGCGCGAACGGCACCACCGCGCCGTCCGGCCGGGTCACCCGCACGGGCGGGGCGGTCAGGTCGAACCGCTCGGCGGCGGTGGCCAGCACCTCGGCGGCGACGCCGCACATCCGGTTGGCGTCGTCCACCACGACCAGCCGCCCGGTGCGCCGCACGGAGTCGGCCAGCCCGTCCCAGTCGAACGGGTAGACGGTGCGCGGGTCGAACACCTCCACGGACGCCTCCCCCGCCAGTTCATCCGCCACGGCCAGCGCGTCGTGCACGAGGTGGCCGATGGCCACGACCGTGACGTCCAAGCCCTCTCGGTGCACGCGCCCCGCACCGAGGGGCACCGGGGCCGGCGTGGAGAAGTCGACGTCCACCCGCACGTCCAACGCCCCGGCCGGGGCGAACACCACCACCGGGTCGTCGTCGCGGATCGCGGACACCACCAGCCCGTAGGCGTCCTCGGGCCTCGCGGGCACGACGGTCTTCACGCCCGCGTGCGCGAACAGGCCGTAGGGGTGGTCGGAGTGCTGCCCGGCCCAACCGACGCGCGACCCCGGGCACCAGGTAGGTCACCGGCACGGCGGTCTGGCCGCCGGTCATCAGCGAGAACTTGTGCGCCTGGTTGACGATCTGCTCGAACGCCAGGAACAGCAGCGCCGGGATCTGGAACTCGACGACCGGTCGCATCCCGGCCAGCGCGGCCCCGGTGGCGAACCCGGTGAACGCCTGCTCGGACAGGGGCGTGTCGACCACGCGCTCGGGCCCGAAGCGGCCGAGCAGCCCGGCGGTCACGTTGGACACCGCGACCCGGACGTCCTCGCCCAGCACGAACACCGCCGGGTCGCGGGCCAGCTCGTCGCCCAGCGCCCGGTTGAGGGCCTTGCGGTAGGACAGCCACGGCATCAGCGGCCGTCCCCCGGTCGACCGCGCAACCCGGTGGCGTACAGGTCCTCCAAGGCGCCCTCCGGGTCGGGGTGCGGGCTGCTCAACGCGAACTCCACCGCATCGTCCACAAGAGACTCGACCTCGGCGTCGACCCGTTCGCGGTCCGCATCGGACAACCGGGAACCCTGAATCTCCAACGGGTCTCGCGATCGTCCTTTGAGGATCTCGTCTTCAGAACGATACCGGACCCGCGCACGGTGTTCCCACGTGTGATGGGCGTCGAACCGGTAGGTCACGCACTCGATCAACGACGGTCCGCCGCCCGCGCGGGCGCGGTCCACGGCGGTGCGCGCGGCGTCCAGCACGGCCACGGGGTCCATGCCGTCGACGGTCTCCGACGGGATGCCGAACGCCTCGCCCCGCCCGGTGATCGTGCCCGCGACCGCGTCCGCCACCGTCAACGTCGTGGCGTAGCCGTTGTTCTCGCAGACGAACAGCACCGGCAGCCGCCACAGCGCGGCCAGGTTGAGCGACTCCAGCAGCACGCCCTGGTTGACCGCGCCGTCGCCGAAGAAGCTCACCGCGACGCGGCCGTCGCCCGCCCGCTTGGCGGCCCACGCCGCGCCCGCCGTGATCGGGGCGTTCGCGCCGACGATGGCGTTCGCGCCGAGGATGCCCAGCCGGAAGTCCGCGGCGTGCATGGACCCCCCGCGGCCGCGGTTGAGCCCGGTGGCGCGGCCCGCCAGCTCGGCCAGCAGCCGCTTCGGGTCGGCGCCCTTGGCCAGCACGTGCCCGTGCCCGCGGTGCGTGCTGGTGATCAGGTCGTCGGGCCGCAGCGCCGCGCACACCCCGGCGGCCACGGCCTCCTGCCCGGTGTAGGGGTGGATGCCGCCGACGACGTCGCCCGTTCGGACCAGCTCGACCGCCCGTTCCTCGAACCGGCGGATCAACCGGACCACGCGGTACAGGTCGGCGTGCGCCGCCGTGCTCAGGAGCGCCACAGCGGCGGGCAGAACTCCGGGTCCGCGTAGTCCGGCCTGCCGTCGGGCGTGCGGCGCACCAGCGAGTCGTGGTTGTAGAACGCCGAGGTGCCGTCGGAGAGCCGGAAGTCGCGGAAGGCGTTGTCGCCGTCCTGCAGGTGCAGCGAGATCGCCTGGCGCGGCCGGGTCGACCGGTTGGCGGCGCTGCCGTGGTAGGTGCGGCAGTGGTGGAAGCTCATGTGCCCCTTGGGGATGATCATCGGGATCTTGGACACCCGGGCGCCGTTGTGGGCGGCGTTGGCGGAGAGCAGGTCCTCCAGGTGGTCGTGGTCGCGGTCGGCGAAGTGGCGCGTGGTGCTGTCGTCGAACCCGACCTCCTCCCAGCGGTGGCTGCCGTCCACCATCGTGATGGTGCCCAGCTCCTCGTCGCAGTCGTGGAACGGGATGAACGCGGTCAGCATCCGGTCGGAGGACGACGACGACCAGTAGTGCTTGTCGAAGTGCCACGGCACGACGTTGGACGGCTCGTCGGCGATCGGCGGCTTGTAGATCAGGGTCGACTGGAACACCCGGATCTCCGACGCCTCGGCCGGCCTCGCGGTCACCGCGCCGATGATCGGCTTGAGCAGCGCCTTGGTGATGCCGTCGCTCTCGTAGTGCACGTAGTCGTTGTGCCGCTGCACGTCGCCGTGCGCGGGCTCCCAGTAGGCCAGGCGCGGCGGGCGGGTGGGCAGGTGGCGGCTGCGCTCGCCCTCGTAGTAGCGGTCCACGGCGGCGGTCAGCTCGTCCACCTCGTCGTCGGACAGCAACTTCCTGGACAGGTACCAGCCGTGCTCGGCGAAGAAGCGGACCTCGTCGTCGGTCGGGAGCAGCTCCCGTTCCCGGTCGGTCAGCGCGAACGCCTTCACCTCGGTCACTCGTCCTCCCCAGCGGTGGTGCCGGACAGTTCCCCGCGCTTGGCCTCGTACAGGGCGCGGATGTTGCCGCTGCCGAAGGTCAGCGCGCCGCGGCGTTCGATGATCTCCAGGAACAGCGTGCGCCGGACGTGCACGGACTCGGTGAAGATCTGCAGCAGCTGGCCCCAGTGGTCGCGGTCGACCAGCACGCCCAGGCGGCGCAGCTCGTCCAGCGGCGCGTCCAGGTGGCCGACGCGGTCCTCCAGCGAGTCGTAGTAGGCGCCGGGCGTGCCCAGGAAGCGGACGCCGTGCTCGGACAACGTGCCGACCGCGCGCACGATGTCGTCGGTGCTGAACGCGACGTGCTGGACGCCCGCGCCCGCGTGCCAGGTCAGGAAGTCGTCGATCTGGCCGGGGGTGCGGTCCGGGTCGGGTTCGATCAGCGTGAACGTCACCTGCCCGGACGGGCTCTGCACCACCTTGGAGTCCATGCCCTGCCCGCCGACCTCCACGTGCTCCTCGAAGATCTGCTCGAAGCCGAACACGTCGACGTAGTAGCGCGCGGTCAGGTCCAGCCGCCCGGCGGGCACGCAGATCGCGAGGTGGTCGATGGCGCGCAGCAGCTTGCTGTCGCTGTACGGGTCGGGCTCGTCGACGACCAGCGCGCCGGGCAGGAACTCGCGCCGCGCGCCGTGCCGTTCCACCAGCCGGTGCGTGACGTCGGAGAAGCCGGAGACCTCCGCGACGACGACCCGCTGCTCGCCCTCGCCGTAGGCCTTCGGCGGTGACAGGGGTTGCGCGCCGCGCTCGACCAGCAGCCGGTACGCCGCCGCCGCGCTCGACCAGCAGCCGGTACGCCGCCGCCGCGTCGTCCACGCCGATGCCGACGACGGCCACCCCGTCGCCGTGGCGGCGCACGTACTCGGTGACCGGGTGCTCGGCGTCCAGCCCGGAGGTCAGCACCACCTGGATGTCGCCTTGGCGCAGCAGCAGCGAGCGCTGCCCGTCCAGGCCCGTCTCGGGCCCGCCCTGGCCGCGCACCTGGAACCCGAACGCCGTGCACAGGTAGAACGCCGACTGCTTGGCGTCGCCTACGTACAGTTCGATGTGGTCGATGCCGGAGATCCGCATCAAGACGGCCCGATCGCTTCCCGCAGCACGTCGACCGCGCCGTCGATGGTGGTCATCCGGCCGTACTGGTCCTCGTCCAGCTCCACGCGCGCCCCGTAGCGCTGCTCGACCTGGTGCAGCAGCCAGGCCAGCTCCATCGACTCGATGCCCTCGGGGACGTCCCGCACCGACCTGCCGTCGAGGCTGGCGAGCATCGCCACGACCTCGTCCCGGCCCGGCGCCGGCCCGCTCACGCGGGCTCCCCGAGCCGCGGCGAGGTGGTCTCCGTCCTCATCGGATCACCTTCCTTCTCGCGGGGCCTGGCGGAGCACCCACCGGTCGCGCACGAGCTTTCCCGTGGTGGTGCGCGGCATCGCCGTCAGCACGTGCAGCTGCCGCGGTCGCTTGTAGGCGGCCAGCCGCTCGGCGAGACCGGCGCGGACGGCGTCGACCGACGCGCCCGGCGCGAGCTGCAGGTAGCCGGTGATCACGTCGTCGTGCAGCACGACGGCGGCCTCGACGCCCGGCAGCGCGGTCAGCGCCTCCTCGACCTCCGTCAGGTCGACCTTGAGCCCGCCCACCGAGACCTGCGAGTCCAGCCGCCCCTTGATCGTGACCAGGCCGGTGCCCGGGTCGACGACGCCCGCGTCCCGGGTGTGCAGCCACCCGTCGGACCAGCGGGTCGGGTCGGACAGGCCGACGTAGGGCGATTGCGGCCTGCTCACCAGCAGTTCGCCCGCGCGCTCGACGACGGCGAGGCCGGGGGCCGGGGTCAGCGCGGGGCGGTGCGCGCCGAACAGGTCGGTGGCGATGACGCCGACCTCGGTCATGCCCCACATGTTGCCCAGCGGCACGCCGTACTTGTCCAGGAACGCGGTGGCCGTCGCGGCGGGCACGAGTTCGCCGCCGGTGGTCATCCGCTTGAGCTGGGGCAGGCGCGGCGGTTCGGCGACCGAGGCGAGCAGTCCGATGTGGAACGGGACGCCGAGCACCGTCGCCGGACTGCTCTCGGCCGCCACGGCGTCCAGGACGCTGTCCCCGGTGAGCCGTTCCGGCGGCCTGATCTGGACGCCCGCGTGCAGCCCGTAGAGCAGCGCGCCGACCAGGCCCAGCACGTGCACCACCGAGGCCAGCACGACGATCCGCTCGCCGGGCAGGGGCACACCGTCGATGCGCGTGTAGCGCTCGACCTCGGCGATCAGGTCCGCCGCCGTGCGTCCGATCACCTTGGACGGTCCGGTCGAGCCGGAGCTGAGCTGGATCACCGCGTGCGGTGTCGCGGCGGGGCGGCCGGGGTGCGGGGTGACGGTCTCCTCGACGTCGGCGAAGGCGCGCAACGGCTTGCTGCGCACCGCGCCGGGCGCGACCACGACCTGCGGCGCCAGCCGTCGCAGCGCGGTGTCGACCTCGAACGGGGTGAGCCGGTGGTCCAGCAGCGCGACCTGCGCGCCGATCCGCCAGCCCGCCAACAGGTTCGCCACGTACGCCAGGGACGGCGGCAGGCGCAGCACGAGCGAACCGCCCGCGCGCAGCCCCGCCGCTTCGAGCCGGGCGCGGCGCTCGGCGACCACGCGGCGCAGCGCGGCGCGGTCCACCGGGCCGTCGACCTGCAGGCACACCTGGGCGTCCGGGCCGCGCAGCAGGACCTCGTCCACCCACTCGGGGCCCACCACCGGAGCGGAACCGGCCTCCGCGAGATGACGTGTCACGAACACCCCCGCCCGATCGCGCGCCTGCGGTGAACGAATGCCGAACTGGTACGAGGCAGGGAAATGAACGTGGTGAAGCCTACGTCACCGCTCACCCGAGGCACCATCGGCCAATCGGTCGCGGCGGTCGTCGATCAATGCCGCCAGCCGGTCCAGCCCGGTGTCGATCAACCCCGCGGAAACCGCGCTGATCGAAAGCCGCAGCGCGGGTACGGGCGGTGCCCCGTCGTAGAAATGACCCATAGGCGTCCATAACACCCCGTAGTCGGGGGCGGACCGTTCCAGCAGCGCGTCGTCAACCGGAAAGGGAACGTCCACGACCACGAAGAATCCTCCCGCGGGCGCGGTCCAGGTGACGTCGCCGCCTTCGGGGAACCGCGCCGCGAGACCGTCCAGGACGCGGCGCAGGTTGCCCGCGTACCACTCGCGCTGACGGGCGGTGGCGTCGGCCAGGCTCCCGCCGTGCTCGACCAGCGCGCCCCCGATCACGGCCTGCGCGATGGGCGAGGTGTTCACCGTGACCATGCTCTTGATCTTCGACAGCTCGTCGGCGAGCAGCCCCACCCCGCCGGCCGCCGAGGCCACCCGCTGGTCGGCCACCACGTACCCGACGCGCGCCCCGGGCAGCACCGTCTTGGCGAACGACCCCAGGTAGATCACCCTGCGGTGCTCGTCCAGCGCCTTGAGCGTGGGCACCCGCGCACCGCCGTGGAACAGCCCGTACGGGTTGTCCTCGACCAGCAGGACGTCCTCCTCGCGCGCCACCTCCAGCAGCGCCCGCCGCGTCTCCAGGTCCATGCTCAGGCCGGACGGGTTGGCGAAGTCCGGCATCACGTAGCAGGCGCGCGGACGGCGTCCGGCGGCGCGTTCCCGGCGGATCACGGCCACCAGGTCGTCGAGGTCGACCCCGCGCGCCGAGGTCGCCACGGGCCGCACCGGCAGGTCGGCCAGCCGCGCCGCGCCGGTCAGCCCGACGTAGGTCGGCGACACCGCGAGCAGCACGTCCCGGGCGTCGGCGCGGAATGCGCGGGCGACGAGGAACATCGCCTCCTGGCACCCCGCCGTGACGACGACCGACTCGGGGTCGACAACGGTTCCCTCGTCACGCCGGAGGTTCTCGGCGACCAGTTCGTGGATGATCCCTTTGGTACGCCCGTACTGCAATACGGTGCGCCGCACCTGGGCCGGTGTCAGCCCCCGTTCGCGTTCCAGGTGGTCGCCGAACAATCGCAGATATCGCGGCACGTCCGCCAGGTCGAAGAACTCCTCGGTGGGCCGCCCCGCGGCCAGGGAAATGGCTTCGGGATATCGCCCGGCGATCTCGTTGAGGAAATTCATCGAGTTCGCCGCCGGGTCCTCCAGACCGCCGAACAGCGCCGCGGTGGCCAGGTCGGCGGTCTCCGCTGTGCTCACGTCGCCTCCCCGCGCGCGGCGCGGCGGCGGTCGCGCGCGGCGAGCACCGACCGCAGCAGGTCGTCCAGCTCGGTGTCGGACAGCCCGGCCAGCCCGTCGTCGGGTTCGGGTTGCCGCTCCGCGGTGACGATGGCCGCGAGCGCGGCGATGGTCGGCGTGGCGAAGATCCGGTGCAACGGCAGGTTCACGCCGTAGGCCTCGGCGACCTTCGCGGCGAACCGCATGACCGTCAACGACCCCGCGCCGCGCCCGAACAGGTTGTCGTGCACGGCGATCCGGTCGGTGGTGCGCAGCAGGTCGGCCCAGATCCGCGCCATCGTCCGCTCGACGTCGTCCCGGGGCTGTCCCCAGTCGGGCTCGGGCAGGCTGTCGGACAGCTCGTCCAGCGCCACGAACAGCTCGGGGACCATCCACGCCGGCAGCGTGGCGCGCAGGTGCCGCCGCAGGGCTTCGCCGCTCTCGTCGGACACCACGTACGCGACCAACGCCGTCTCGCCGTCCTTCGGCGCACCGGTCACGACGGCGTCCCGCACGGCCGGGTGGGTTCGCAGTTCCGCGGCGACCTCACCGCGGTCCACCCACCTGCCGCGGACCTCCACCCTGTCGTCGGTGCGCCCGACGAGGTCGAGGCGCCCGTCCTCCCGCCACCGCGCCAGGTCGCCGGTCGCGTGATCGCCGACGTGCACCTCGCCGATGGCGCCGATCGGCACGGGCGCGCCGCGCTCGTCCAGGATCACGGCACGGGAGCGGTTCGTCGCGGGCCAGCGCCCCGCCACCGGCCAGAGCGCCGACCCCGCGTCGCCGTGGACGTGCCACAGCTCGCCCCCGGGGTGTCGAGCGCTTCGGCGAGATCCGGTGTGAGGCCGGTGCACAGCCGCAGTCGCACGCTCTCCGGCACGGTCGGCAGCTGCCGCCAGGTGTGCGCGGACACGTGCATGGCGGTGATCCCGTCGAGGTCCTTGCCATCGGTGACCACCACGTCCGCGCCGCACACCAGGGGCAGCAGCAGTTCCATCAGGGCGACGTCGAGCGCCGTGCCGATCGCGGCGAACCGATCTCCCGCGCCCAACGGGAGATCACGGCGGAGCACCGCGAGCACGTCGGCGACCGCCCGATGCGTGACGTCACGACCATCGACGACGTAGGCGGCCGGATCCGGCGCCGCGGGGTCGATCGGTTCGCCCTCCGCCGACGTGATCACGGTCGCGCCGCCGATCGAGACGTGCTCCTCGTCGCCCACGACCAGTTCCAACCCGGCGTCCCGGACGCGCTTCTCCAGACCGGGCAACGGGAAGTCCGGATCCAGCAGCACGGCCGTCCGGCCTGCCCACCACGTGCCCAGCACGGCCACGAGCAGTCCCGCACCGCGCCGGACGCACACACCGACGCGCCGGTCCGCGCCCCGCTCGGCGATCACCCGGGCCAGGACGGCGGCGCGCCGACACAACTCGGACATGGGCACGGTGCCGGAGCTGTCGGTCACCGAGGCTTCCGACTCACGCAGGGCGCGCACCACGTCGAGGTCCGGCACCGTCGGGGCGACGGCCTCCGGTCCTGGCGGCAACGGAAGGTCCACGACCGGCGTGCGCGGGTGCTGTTCGGCGTGTTCCAGCACCGCCACGACCGAGCGCAGGAACCGTTGGGCGAACGGCGATCCGTACACGTCCGCGCGGTAGGTCAGCCCGAGGACGCCGTCCTCCCCCGCGTTCACCTGGAAGTCGGCGCACTCCTGGCCTGTCGTGGAGAAGCCGACCACGGGACGGGCCACACCGAGTTCGGCGGCGAGCTTGTCGAACGGCAGCTCATCGTGCGAAAGCGCGACCGCGGTGGAGTCACGCACCCGCGCGCGCAGTTCGGCGAACGCGCCGGTGACGGACACGCGCAGCGGCACGATGTCGGCGAACGGCCCCACGATCGGCTCCAGCTCCGCCCGGACGCGCCCGCTGACGGGCAGGGCGATCACCAGGTCGCGCTGCCTGGCGTAGCGGGACAGCACGACCGCGTACGCGGCGAGCGCGGCGGACGGGTCGCCGGGGGCCTCGGCCGTGACTTCACCCCAGGACGGAGTGGACGGCGGATCGGCGGGCAGGGACAGACCGGCGGGTGCGTCGCGCAGCGGTTCGCGCCACGGCGCCAGTTGCCGCTCCAACTCCTCCCCCGCCAGGCGTTCGCGCTGCCACACGGCGTAGTCGCCGTAGTCCATCCAGAGTTCGGGCGGCACCCCGCCCGCGGTGGTCAACTCGTCCAGCAGGAGGTCCAGGGCCGGACCGTCGGCGACGACCCGGTGCGCGGACACGACGAGCGACGGCCGTTCCGGCGTCCCGACCAGCGCGACGCGCACCAGCGGCGGCGTGGCGAGGTCGAACGGCTCGGCCGACTCCTCGTGCGCGACGGGCAGTTCGGCGGTGTCCGCCACGACCTGCTCCGGCTCGCCGTCGACCGTGACGACCGAGGTGCGCAGCGCGGCGTGCCGGACGACCGCGGCGTCCACGGCCCGGCGCAGGGCATCGGGGTCCACCGGGGCGTCGAGCCGGCAGGCGCGCCGCACCACCGCCGCGGGGCCGTCGAGCGACCGAGCACGGAGCTGCGCGAACGAGAGCGGGTACCGCAAGCGTCACCTCCCGCCGGTCGCGTCCGCCAGGAGTCGCTGCCGCATCAGGAACTTGCGCACCTTGCCGGTCGGGCCGAAGGTGACGCCGTCGTCGGGGACGGTCTCGACGCGCCGCAGCGTGCGGGCCGCCGCCTCACCCAGCGCGCCGCGCACGACGTCCTCGTGGTCGGCGTCCGGGTCGACGTCGTCGCGCAGGATCAGCAGCACGTCGGTCACCACCGTGCCGTCCGGCTGCCGGGCCGCCAGCACCGTGCAGTCGCGGACGTCGGGGCTGCGGGCCAGGATGCGCTCCTCCGTGAGCGCCGTGTAGATCCAGTTCCCGTCGCCCAGGTCGACCGCGTCGTTCACCCGGTCGACGTGGTAGTAGTAGCCGTCCTCGTCGCGGTACATGAGGTCACCGGTGAGGTAGTAGCCGTTGAGGCGGGTCCGGTAGGTGGCCGCGGAGTCGTTCCAGTAGCCCAGCGCCAGGGTGGGCGACTTGAGGCCGCACTGACCGACCTGCCCGACCGGCACCTCCTCCCCCGTCGTCACGTCCAGCAGCGCCACTTCGGCGAACGGGTACGGCTTTCCCACGCAGCGGTCGTAGCGGTCGCTGCCGAGGCGGTGGGCGATGGCGAACGCGCTGTGCCCCATCTCGGTGGAGCCCAGCGTGTCGATGAACTTCGAGCCGGGCACGTCGACGACGCCCTCGCGCGTCCACGTCGGGTGGCTGCCCACCGCGACCAGCCGCCGCACGTGCGCCTCGTGCGCGCAGTCGCCGGTGCTCGACCAGTTGCGCACCGAGGACAGGTCGCGGGTGGACAGGTCGAAGCGGGCCAGTTCCGACCACGTCACGGCGAAGCCGTGCACGCCTGTGGGCCTCCAGCGCTCGATGGCGTCGAGGACCACCTCGCCGCTGCGCTCGAACGGGCCGCCCTGGTTGGACAGGCACAGGATCTCGTAGCCGTTGCACAGCGCCTGGTTGAGCACGATGATCCCGGCGGAGTGGGCGGCGGGCAGCGCGGTCAGCTCGCGCACCCGCCCGTGCGGCCGGGCTTCGGTGAGCCGCACCGCGCGCACGGCGGCGAACAGGCCGTGGTGCGAGTGGACGACCGCCGTGGGCATGCGGGTGGTGCCCGAGGAGTGCGTGATGGCCACCGGGTCGTCGCCGTGGTGGCGGTAGTGCTCGGGCGCACGCGTCGGGTCGCCCGTGCCGATCTCCGCCGCGTCGCCGAGGATCGGCACGCCCAGGTCGTGCTCGCGCAACCGGGCGTGGTCGTCGTCCACGACGACGCCGACGCCGCGCAGCTTGCGGATGAACTCCGCCGCCACGTCGATCGGCATGTTCGGGTTCATCAGCGCCGGGATCGCGCCCAGCCGGTTGAGGGCGAAGAAGTTGAGGAACACGTCCGACGCCGCGGTGACGAACAGCGCCACCGGGTCGCGCCGCCCGATCCCCCTGCGGGCGAACCACTCGGCGCGCGCGGCGACCCGTTCGGTCAACTGGCGCAGCGACAGCGGCGTCCACGCCGGGATGCCGTCCACGTCCACGTCGAAGCTCACGCGCGGCGCGTCGAGGTCCGCGCCGCGCTCGACGAGCATCAGCGGCACGTTGCCCGCGCCCACGCGCAGGTCCCGTGCGAGAGCCGTCCGCAGCTGGGCAGTGCTCACGAGACCTCCCGGTTGAACAGGCGGATGGACCAGCCGACGGCCAGGCCGCAGGCGGCGAGCATGACGACGCCGCCCTGCCAGACCGCGGGCGCGGTGAAGTGGCCGGTGAACAGGGCGCGCAGGGCGTCGGTGGCCCACGCGAACGGGTTCCACAGCGCCACGTTCTGCACCCACAGCGGCGCCAGGGTCAGCGGGATGAGCACGCCGGCGAGCAGCGACACGGGCTGGCCGACGGTGTTGATCAGCACGCCCAGGCTGTTCTCGTTGCGCACCAGCAGGGCGATGGCGTAGGAGATGGAGATGCTGAGCAGGATCACCAGCGACAGCAGGGCGTAGGACACCACGAGGTCCAGCAGGTTCACCCGCAGCCCGAACGGCAGCGCCGCGACGGTGATCACCGTCGCCTGGAACTCCAGCAGCGCCACGTGCATCAGCGCCCGGCCCAGCAGCAGGCCGGTGCGGCTGACCGGGGTGACCCGGCAGCGGTCGATGATGCCCGCGCGCAACGCGCTGAGCAGGCCGTAGCCCGCGTACAGGCCGCCGAGCAGGCCCATCGCGACGAACAGGCCGGGCACGTAGACGGCGTAGGCGTCGCCGTAGCTCTCCACGCCCCGGCCCGCCATCGCGACCTTGAGGAAGGGCGCGAACAGCACCAGGAACGTGATCGGCTGGGCCAGGGTCAGCGCGACCACGGTGGGGTTGCGCGCCATGATCCTGGTCTCGAAGGTGAAGATCAGCCAGGTGTCGCGGAGCACTTTCACGCCGGCCGCCCTTCAGTCGTCCAGGGTGCGGCCGGTCTTGGCCAGGAACACGTCGTCCAGGCTGGGCCTGCGGGACTCGATGGCGCCCGGTTCGACCCCGGCGCGCAGCAGCGCGGCCATGATCAGCGGGATCGCGGTGGCCGCGCCGTCCACGTACAGGCGCAGGGTCGTGTCGACCGCCTCCACGCCGCGCACGTAGTCCTGCGGGGTCAGCACGTCGGCGGCGCGGCGCAGCTTCCCGGCGTCGGGCTGGCCCGCCTCGTCGGGCGCCGCCAGGTCGACCGTGACGACGTCACCGGAGATCTCCCGCTTGAGGTCCGAGGGCGTGCCCTCGGCGACGATCAGGCCGCGGTCGATGATGGAGATGCGGTCGCACAACGAGTCCGCCTCGTCCAGGTAGTGCGTGGTGAGGAAGACCGTCATGCCGTTGTCGCGCAACCGCCGCACCTCGCGCCACATGCGCGCCCGGCTGGGCGGGTCCAGGCCCGCGGTGGGCTCGTCCAGGAACATCACCGACGGCCGGTGGATCACCCCCAGCGCGAAGTCCAGCCGCCGGCGCTGCCCGCCGGAGTAGGTGCGGACGCGGCGGTCGGCGAACTCCTCCAGGTCGAACGTCGTGATCGCGGCGGCGGCCAGCTGCTCGGCCTCGGCCCTGCCCCGGCCGTGCATCCGGGCCTGGGCGACGAGCTCCTGCCGCGCCGAGGCGTCGTCGTAGGTGCCGCTGGACTGGGCCACGAACCCGATCACGTCGCGGACGCGCGCGGGCGAGCGCAGCAGGTCCACGCCGCCGATGCGGGCGCTGCCGCCGTCCGGGCGGACCAGGGTGGCCAGCATCCGCAGCGTGGTCGACTTGCCCGCGCCGTTGGGCCCGAGGAACCCGAAGATCTCGCCCTCGCGCACCGCGAAGTGCACGTCCCGCACCGCTTCCACGGCCTTGGCCTTGCGCCCGCGCTTGCGATAGGTCTTGCGCAACCCGCTCGCCTCGATGACCAGGTCCCGCCGCTCGCCGGCGTCGGCTCGGTCCGGCGCGACGGGGTCGCGCGCCGACAGCGTTGGGCGGGAGGTCATCCGCTGAGGCTAGGTTAGTTGCGGTGCAACGACAATCACGCTTTCGGACGCGTCGGCGCACCGCTGCGGGGAGTCATCCGCGCGCCGACGGCCGCGCCGATCGCCGCCACCGGGCGCGGCAGCAGCATGTGCTCGTGCTCGCAGTCCACTTCGACCACCTCCACCGGACCGTCCAGGTGGCCGTCCCACGCCGCGACCTTCGCTTCGGTGCTGCGCCGCGACCGGGTGGCCGACAGGAACAGCACCGGGCAGCGCACCAGGCCGGCCTCGTGCCGCTGCGCCACCGCGATGGAGTGGCGGATGACGCGGGGCAGCGCCCGCAACCGCCGGTCGGGCCACTCCGACAGGCCCAGCCCCGGGCGTCCGCGCACCGCCTCGACCTGCCGGCCCACCGGGTCGGGGTCGTCCGGCTCGACCACCGGCTGGTAGCCGAACTCGCGCAGCACGAAGTCGCAGAGCAACCACAGGTTGTCGTCACCGACGCCCAGGCCGTGCGGCAGGTCGGGCGTGGCGTCGCCGACGACCAGCAGCGCCACCTCGTCGCCCCGCCGCTGCAACTCCTCGGCCACGGCGTGCGCGGTGTTCGCGCCCAGGGACCAGCCGAACAGGTGGTGAGGGCCGGGGCTGGTGGCGCGGATCAGGTCCGCCCAGTCGCGGGCGACCTCGGCCAGGTCCACCGGCAGCGGTTCGGGTCTCCGCAAGCCGCGCGACTGGAGCCCGTACACCGGGTGGGCCGCGTCCAGGTGCGGCAGCAGGGCCAGGTAGCACCAGCTCGCGCCGACCAGCGGCGGCAGGCAGAACAGCGGCGCGCCGTCACCGCCGTCGCGCAGCGGCAGCACCAGGTCCAGGATGCCGCCCGCGGCCCTGATGTCGGCCCGCCGCTGCCGAGCCCACGCGAACTCGTCGGTGGTGGGCAACGCGTTCGCTCTCAGCCCGTCCACGGGCCCATCCTCGCGGCTGGAGGCGGTCAGCCGCCAGACGCCAGCGCGACGAGGTGCGCGGCGGCGGGCGCGCCCCCCGCGGCGGCGAACTCGTCGCCGATCCGGCGGGCGCCGTCCCGATAGGCCGGATCGTCCAGGACGGCGCGCACGGCCGCGTCCAGCTCGGGCACCGTCACGTCCAGGATCGGCACCTCGATGCCCGCGCCCGCCGCCGCGACCCGGTGCGACAGCGCCACCTGCTCGGCCCGGACCGGGGCGAGGACCATCGGGACCCCGTAGCTCAACGCCTCGTTGACCGCACCTCCCGCGTGGCAGACCACCGCGTCCAAACGGGGCATCAGGTCCAGCATCGGCACCAGTTCGACGGCGATGGCGTTGTCGGGGAACGACTTCGCGTCCACCCCGGAGGTGACGAACACCGCCTGCACGTCGTCGGCCAGCGGCGCGAGCACCGCGCCGGCGCGCTCGTAGAAGTCGCCGATCATGTGGCCGACGATGGTGCCGACCGTGACCAGCACGTGCCGGCGGTCGTCGTCCCAGTCGTGCCAGGGAACCCGGGGGCGTTGGGCCGCGGTCCCAGCGCCGCGCCGACCAGCACCGTCCGGGGCGGCAGCGCGTCGGGCGGGGTGAGGCCGGGACTGGACAGGGCGATCACCAGGTCCGGCGAGAACCTCGGGTCCAGCGGCTCGTCGGCGGGCAGTCCGGCCAGCTCCAGGGCCCGCGCGACCCGGTCGGCCACGAAGTCGTCGAACCCGGCCAGCTCGGGCGGCGGCGCGAGTTCCAGCAGGCCGGTGCACAGGCTGGCCCACCGCACGCCCCGCCGGTGCGCCACCAGGCCCCCGGCCAGCGCGTACTGCTCGGCGACCACGACGTCGGGCCGGTGGCGGACCACCGCGTCGTCCACCGCGTCGAGGACGAACCGGGTGAACGGCAGCAGGTAGCCGTCCCACAGCGCCCGGACGCCGGCCATGCCGGTCTCGGCGTAACGGCGGTAGGCGCGTACCCCGGTGGGGTGCACCGTCGCGTCCGGACCGACCAGTGGGCGCAGCGTGTCCTCCGGACCGCACCACACCACCTCGTGTCCACTGTGGAGGAGTTCCTGGCCGATGGCGAGCATCGGGAACAGGTGGCCTTGCAGCGGCAGCACTACGAGCAGGAACCGCGACACCGGACGATGATGGCACACATTGACGTCCGACAGGGCGCGTGGTGTGATCTGCGACTGTGACCGCGCTCGACGCGGTGTCGGTGTACACGCCGACTCTCCGCGTTCCCATCGAGAACCTCGCCGAACCGCTGGGGTTGACCGACATCCAGGTCCGGCTCTTCCGGCGGTTCCACGGGCTGGGCGAGATCAGCCTCGACCCGGAGCGGTCGCTGGCCGACCTGCTGCGCGCGGCGATCGACGGCATCGGCTCGCTGCGCGGGCGCGAGCACCTGGTGCGGTACGTGGTCTACGGGCGGGCCATGCCCGTCGTGGTCCCGTACCCGTGCAACCCGCTGCACGAGGTGTGCCGGGAGGCCGGGCTGGGCCACGCGCCGGCGTTCACCGTCACCCACCAGAGCTGCGCCAGCGGGCTGCTCGCCCTCGAGTCGGCGGGGCGGCTGCTGGCGGCCGACCCGGACCCCGACGCGCTCGCGCTCGTCCTCACCGGCGAGAAGGCGTTCACCCGCGACGCGCGCCTGCTGCCCGGCACGTCGATCTTCGGCGAGGGCGCGTCGGCCAGCCTGGTCAGCGCGCACGGCCCGCGCGACCGGGTGCTGTCGTTCGCCTGCGCCCAGCGCGGCGAGTTCGACACCGAGTTCGGCGAGAGCGCCGAGCGCTTCCAGCGCGAGTACCGGCCGTTGCCGGCCGAGGTGATCCGCGAGGCGGTGGCAGGGGCCGGACTGGAGCTGGACGACATCGCCCTGGTGCTGCCCCACAACGACAACGTCGTGACCTGGCAACGGCTCTGCCTGCTGATGGACTTCCCGGTGGAGCGCGTGCTGCTGTCCAACGTGCCGGTCAACGGCCACCTGTTCTGCTCCGACGCGTTCGCCAACTACAGCACGGCGCGCGAACGCGGGCTGCTTCGCGAGGGCGACCGCTACCTGGTGGCCGCGGTCGGCGCGGGCGCCGGGGCGACGTTCACCGCGACGGTGTTCCAGCACTGAGTCCGTTCCACCCAGGAGGCCGCCATGACCGCACCCGACGCCCAGGTCGACACCGAGTTGCGGCCCCGCGTGGTCGAGGCGATGACCGAGGTGATCGCGCGGCTGTCCGAACGGGACGGGCCGGTCACCGAGGACATGGACATGGCCGACGAGCTCGGCCTGAGCTCGTCGCTGGGCCTGGAGCTGCTGCTGGAGGTCGAGGAGCGGCTCGGCGTGCAGATCGACGGGGAGAAGATGCGCACCGACGAGCTGCGGACGGTGGGCCAGCCGGCCACGTTCATCGCCTCGCACTGCAGGCCCTGGTAGTGCGCGTGCTGCGCGCCGAGCGCCGGGTCTTCCCCGGCCCGGCGGTCTTCCTGGCCGACGACGCGCACCGGGCCGTCGTGGCGGAGTACTTCGCGGACCTGGCCGGATCGGCGCAAGCGCCGGGGCTGACCGGATCCGCGCGGACACCGGAGTTGTCGGGATCGGTGCGGGCGCCGGAGCTGTCCGGCCAGTCCTACGGCGAGATGGCCGCCGCGCTGGTGGCCGCCGTCGCGGACGGGCCGGTGGACCTGCCGGTGCTGGCGTTCTCCATCCACGACCTGTGGCCGGGCCGCGCCACGGCCACCTACCTCAGCCACGTCTGCCCCGGCACGCCGCTGTCCTTCGCGGTCTGCGACCAGGGCAGCGCCGCGCCGTTCACCGCGCTGCGCCTGGTCCGCGACCGCGCGCCGCGGCGGGCGCTGGTGGTGGCCGTCGAGCAGGGCGGGCTGCCCTACGACTCCACGGCGACGCCGCCGCGCGAGCACCGCGGCGTCGCCCTGCTCTGCGGTGACGACGCGGGCCACCGCGTCACGGACCTCCACCAGTTCCCGGACGTGGCCCCGGAGGCCGTGCCGGACCTGGCGGCCCGGACGATCGCCGACCTGTCCGCCGGTCACGACCGGGTGCGCCTCGTGCTGGGCGAGGCGTTGTCCGCGGTGTGGCCCGAAGGTCCCGACCGCGCGCCCGCCGGTCAGCCGCTCACCGGGGTGTGGTGGCGGCTGGCCGACGCGCTCGCCGAGCCGGGCGGGTTGGTGGTGGTCGGCGAGTACGACCGCGAACTGCGCTACCTCTGCCTGGTCGGGATCGAGGTGCGCTGAGGCGGAAACCGGCCGCACGACGAAGGAGCACGCATGATCCCCCTGTTCAAGGTCGCGATGTCCGGCACCGCGCCGGCCCTCGTCGAGAAGGTCCTGACCAGCGGCTTCATCGGGCAGGGCGCCAAGGTGGACGAGTTCGAGGCCGCCCTGGCCACCCGGATCGGCAACCCGAAGCTCGCCACCGTCAACAGCGCCACCTCGGGCCTGCACTTAGCCCTGCACCTGGTCACCGGCGGCGTGAGAGGCGACGGTGGCGAAGTGCTGACCACGCCGATGACGTGCAGCGCCACCAACTGGCCGGTGCTGGCCAACGGCCTGCGCCCGCGCTGGGTGGACGTCGACCCCGCCAACCTCAACATGGACCTGGACGACCTGGCCCGCAAGATCACCCCGCGGACCAAGGCGATCATCGTGGTGCACTGGGCCGGCTACCCGGTGGACCTGCGGCGGTTGGCCGAGGTGCTGGACCAGGCGGAGAAGGTGCACGGCGTGCGCCCCATGGTGATCGAGGACTGCGCGCACGCCTGGGGCGCCACGTTCGACGGCAAGCACCTGGGCAACCACGGCAACATCTCGGTGTTCAGCTTCCAGGCCATCAAGCACCTGACCGCCGGCGACGGCGGCCTGGTCGTGCTGCCGGACAAGGAACTGGCCCGCCGGGCGCGGCTGCTGCGGTGGTACGGCATCGACCGCGAGACCAACGCCCGGTTCTCGTTCCTCAACGACATCCCCGAGTTCGGCTTCAAGTTCCACATGAACGACATCAACGCCAGCATCGGCCTGGCCAACCTCGACCACGTGGACGAGATCGTGGCCAAGCACCGGCGCAACGCCGCGTACTTCGACGCGGAGCTCGCCGACGTGCCGGGCCTGGAGCTGACCGAACGCGCGCCCGACCGCGAGTCGTCGTTCTGGATCTACACGATCAAGGTCGACGACCGCGACGGGTTCATGCGCCGCATGGAGGAGGCGGGCATCATGGCCAGCCAGGTGCACGAGCGCAACGACGTCTACACGACGGTGCGCGAGTACGCCGCGCTGCTGCCCGGCCTGGACAGCGTGGGCGCGCGGATGGTGTCCATCCCGGTCGGCTGGTGGCTGACCGAGGACGAGCGCGGGCACATCGCGTCCACCATCAAGGCGGGCTGGTAGGGACGCGCGCCGCGCCGGGGCCCGGCGCGGCGCTCACCTCCGGGAGCGGGCGAAGGCCAGGAACCGGTCGTTGGCCTCGGCCGTGCCGACCGTGACCCGCACACCCCGACCGTCCAGGCACGCCACCAGGATGCCCGCGGCCCGGGCGTCGGCGGTGAACGCGGCGCTGTCCTCCCCCAGCGGCAGCCACACGAAGTTGGCCTCGCTGTCGGGCGCGGTGTACCCGGCGTCGCGCAGCCCGGCGACCAGCCGGGCGCGCTGCGCGGCCACGTCGGCGCACCGCCGCGACAGCTCCTCGGTGACGTCCGGGTCGAGCGCGCGCAGCGCGGCGGCCTGGCCCAGGGAGTTGGCGAAGAACACCATGCCGGTCATCCGCGCGGCCATCACCCGGTCCGCGGGCAGCACCGCGTAGCCGACGCGCAGCGCGGCCAGGCCGTAGGCCTTGGAGAACGTGCGCACCACGCACACGTTCGGGTGGTCGCGGTACAGGTCCAGCGCGTCGGGGACGTCCGGGTCGGTGACGAAGTGCCGGTAGGCCTCGTCGATCACGACCGGCACGTCGGCGGGCACGCGGCCGAGGAACTCCTCCAGCTCGGCGCGGCCCAGCGCGGAACCGGTGGGGTTGTTGGGGTTGCAGATCAGCACGCACCGGGTGGCGCCGGTGACGGCGTCGGCCATCGCGCGCAGGTCGTGCCGGTAGCCGTCCATCGGCACGGGCACGCCCTCGGCGCCCGCGTTGGCGACGATCAGGGGGTAGCCCTCGAACGACAGCGCCGCGTGCACGACCTCCGGCCTCGGCCCGAACGACTGCACCAGGTGCTGCAACAGCCCCGCCGAGCCAGGTCCGACGAGCACCGCCTCCGGGGCGACGCCCAGGTGCCGGGCCAGCCCGGCGGTGAGCGCCCCGGCCAACCGGTCGGGGTAGCGGTTGAGCAGCGCCGCGCCCTCGGCGACCACCTGCCGCAGCGCGGGCAGCGGCGGGTGGGGCGTCTCGTTCATGGACA
This sequence comes from Actinosynnema sp. NPDC037264, assembly GCF_055603705.1. Classification (NCBI taxonomy): domain Bacteria; kingdom Bacillati; phylum Actinomycetota; class Actinomycetes; order Pseudonocardiales; family Pseudonocardiaceae; genus Actinosynnema; species Actinosynnema sp. NPDC037264. The sequence goes on from NZ_JBVJVK010000027.1 coordinate 26,181, forward strand.
GGTCGTGCAGCCGGTCGGTGTCGACGGCGGTCATCGGACCTCGCTTCCCCTCGGGTCGGGCGCGGGCAGGTCGTGGGCACGCCGGTCGGCGAGCACGCCCAGCTGGTAGAGCCGGTCGACGAACGTCAGCGGCCGGACGTCCGTGCCGGACATGTTGCCCGCGGTGCGCCGCAGCAGCCGGGGGTTGGCCGCGGTGCGGCGCATCATCCGCGCGCCCAGCAGCCGGGGTGCGCCGGACAGGGCGGTGATCATGCGGGCGGCGTTGTGGCTGACCGTCGCAATGTGGTCCAGGCTCGGCCGCCGGGCCGCCTCGTACGCCGCCAGTGCCTCGTCCACCGCCGGCTCCTCGCCCATCACCGACCGCGCGGCCAGCACCTCTCCCAACGCCTCGGCCAGCCCTTCGGCATCGGCCAGCGAGCTGTTCACGCCCTGCGCCGCCATCGGGTGCACGGCGTGCGCGGCCTCGCCGACCAGCGCCAGGCCGGGCACGGCCAGCCGGCCCGCCCGCAGCCGGGACACCCCGAACAGCTGCCGGCGGTGCAGGCTCGCCTCCAGCGCGGGCGCGAGCGGCGCGAGCGCGGGCACCTCGGCGAGCACGCCGCCGACCCAGCGGCCCAGCTCGGCCAACCCGGTGGCGCGGAACTCGTCGGGCGCGACCTGGACGTAGAGCCGGCAGCGGCGACCGGGCAACGGGTAGACCAGCCGCAGGCCGCGGGCGGTGCGGTAGGCCGTCACCTCGCCGGGCACGTCCGCGTCGGCCACGTCGAAGGCCAGCAGCCGGTGCGGGTACTCGTCCCGGTCGACGCTGATCCCGGCGTCCTTGCGCAGCGCCGAGGACATGCCGTCCGCCGCCACGACCAACCGCGCGCGGACCTCGCCGCCGTCGACCGCCACGCCCGCGACCCGTCCGCCCTCGCGCAGCACCCCGTCCACGCGCACGCCGCGGACGATCTCCACGGTCTCGGGCAACGAGCGGGTGATCGCCGCGCACAGGTCCTCGTAAGCCGCGCACAGCACCTGCCGGTGCGGACCGGGCAGGGTGCCGTACTCGACGGCGAGCAGCGCGGTGCCGTCGCCGTCGCGGATGGCCAGCCGGTCCACCGGGCGCGCGTCGGCGGCCCTGAGGTCGTCCAGCGCGCCCCAGTCGTCGAGCACGCGCACCGCGCCGGGCTGGAGGATCTCGCCCTTGGCGGTCGGCGCGGGGGTCTGCCTGCGGTCCAGCACCAGCACCCGCAGGCCGGTCCCGCCCAGCGCCCGCGCGGCGGCCAGCCCGGCCGCGCCCGCGCCGGACACCACCACGTCGACGGTCCCCGGGAGCGTCATCGGACGGCGGCCCGGTACTCGCCCAGCGCCTTGAGCGCCACGGCCTGCGTGACCACGCCGTTGGCGTAGCGCACGTGGTGGCGGATGTAGTTGCACACCCGCGTGGGCTCCCACCCGCCGTCCGGTCCGGCGGCGGCCACCAGCCAGGCCGCGCCCCGGTCCACCGCGTCCGCGCCGGCTCCCGCCGCCAGCAGCGCCTGGACCGCCCAGGACGTCTCTTCGACCGAGCCCTCGGTCCCGTCGCCCGGGCCCCACGAGCCGTCCGGCAGCTGGGTGCGTAACAACCAGTCCACCGCCTTGCGCACGACCTCGTGCCCGTCGTGCCCGGCCCGCGCCAGCGCGGCGACCACGACGGCGGTCCCGGACGTGTGGTCGCGGTACCACAGGTTCTCGAACGTGCCGTCCGGGTTCTGCGCGGTGAGCAGCCACGCGACGGCGGAGGCCACGGCCGGGTCGTCGGCGGGGCGGCCCGCGTCCAGCAGGGCCTGGATCGCCTGGCTGGTGATCGCGGGGCACGGCCCGTCGTTGGCGAGCTTGGTGTCGCGCACCCACAGGCTCCACGAGCCGCGCGTGTCCTGCCGCCCGGTCAGCCACTCCAGCCCACCGCGCAGGTGGGCGTCCTCGGCGGCGCCGGGCAGCCCGGCCAGCGCGCTGAGGATCTCGGCCGACTCCAGCGTCACCGGCCAGCCGCGCCGGGTGGAGAAGCTCCAGCCGCCCGCCGGGACGTCCAGGATCGTGAACGGCTCGGTGGTGCGGGCGGCGTGCAGGAAGTCGCGGGCCGCGCGCAGTCGGGGGTCCGCGGCGTACCCGGCGGCGACCAGGCCGGTGGTGGCGTAGCCGGTGCGGGTCAGGTCGAGGTTGGCCACCGCGTCCCACGCGCCCTCGGGCCGGACCGCGGCGCGCAGCCAGCCCGCGATGGCGTCGGCGATGTCGGGCGCCTCGCCGGAGCGCGCCAGGCCGAGCAGCACCAGGGCGGCCGGCCACGGGTCCTCGCTGAGAGCCCCGGTGCGCCCCTCGTGCTCGTACACCGCGCGGACCAGTCGCAGAGCCGCCGGACGGGCCAGGCGCAGGGTGAACCGGCGGACCGGCCCCGTGGGCAGCAGGCCGTCCTGGGCCAGCGCCAGGCCGACGAACGGCGTCGTGCGGAACGAGATCAGCCGCCGCCGCAGCTTGTCGGCCAGCACGATCTCCAGCGGCAGCCGCCGCAGCGCACCCGCCTCGGCGGTCAGCCCGGCCAGGGTCAGGAACTGCCGGCACATCAGCGCCACCGCGCGGTCGGTCACCGCGTCCACCCCGCCCAGCGCGGCCAACGCGGCACGCCCGGCAGTCACGGCCGTCGCGCTGACCTCCGGGGAGACGACGCGCAGGGCGGCGGTGGCGATGGCGGTGGGCACGGCCTCGCTGGGCGCGCCGTCCACCCCGCCCCAGCCGCCGTCGTCGCGCTGCCGGTCGCGCAGCCACGCCGCGCCGCCCGCGACGAGGTCGGCGTGGGCGACCGGGTCGGCGGCGTGCAGCGCCGTGATCGTGCCCGCGGTGCCCAGCACGGAGGCGGGCGGGTCGTCGGTGAACGCGCCGTCCGGGCGCTGCCGGGCCAGCAGCGCCTCCGCGCCGCGCTCCACGGCCTTCGCGACGTCGACCAGCGACACGGCTGTCATGTCTTGTCCTCCAACGGGATCAGGCGGCGCGAGCGGGCCCCGGGCGGCCGGGACGTGCCCAGCTCGTGCCTGCTCCGCATCGCCGACTGCGTCCACCATGTCAGCGCGGCCAGCGGCAGGGCCAGCCCCAGTTGCCAGCCGACGCCCAGGCCGAGGCCGACGGTCGCCGAGGCGAGCACGAGCCGTTCGACCACCAGCACTTCGTGGCTCCGCAGCGCGACGACCACCGGCACGTCCGCGCGCCGCCGGACCAGGGGTGCCAGCGCGAGCACGCCCAGCGCCGCCACGACGGCCAGCGTCACCAGGTACGCCGTGCGGTCGCCGACCGCGGACAGCAGCCCGCCCGCCACTGCCGCGCCGATCACCGCCAGGTACAGCGCGAGGACCGTCCACACCGCGTAGGGCGTGCCGCGGCGCACCGGCAGCGTGCCGTAGCCGCCCGCGCGGTCGCCGTCCACATCGCGCAGTGCGCCGACCAGGTTGGACGCCGTGTCGTGCAGCCAGAACACCGCCGCCAGCGCCACCACCGCGGCGATCCCCGACGACGGCCACGTCCCGGCCACGCACACCCCGTACACCAGGGCGATCGCGCCGAGCGCGCCGCGCACCAGGTTGCCCGCGATGCCGCGCGCCTTGGCCCAGCGGCTGTAGGCGACGATCCCGAACACGCCGAGCACGGCGGCCAGCAGCGTCGGCCACCCGCCCAGCACGGCGATCGCCGCCACCACCAGCATGCACAGCACACCGCACGCCCGGGCGACGCGCGGACTCAACCGTCCCGACGGGATCGGTCGGTGCGGTTTGCCGATGGCGTCCAGGTGCCGGTCGAAGTAGTCGCCCAGGTAGTGCCCGCCCAGCCAGCCCGCGGTGGGCGCGGCCCACGCCGCGAGCAGCCGCCACGGGTGCCCGGCCGCGCCGGCCAGCACCGCGCCACCGAGCCCGACCAGCCCGACGTACCAGAGCGTGTAAGGGCGCCACGTCTCCACGTGCGCCCGGACCGCCGCGCCGAAGCCCACGTCCTCACCCCCGGCCGAACGGCGGTGCGCTCACCACGCCCCGCTCGTGGTCCAGCGCGCGATGTCGGCCAGCGCGGTCGCGTGCGGCGACGGTGACAACCCCGCCAGCCCGGCCAGCGCCAACTCCACGTGCGACACCATCCGCCGGCGCGCGCTCTGCACCGCGCCGGAGGCCGTCACCAGGTCCCGGACCCACCGCACGTCGCCCTCCCGGGCGGCGCGGCGGCCCAGGACGTCCCGCAGCTCGCGCCGATCGGCCTCGTCGGCCGCCTCGTAGGCCAGCAGCACCGGCAGCGTCGGCCGTCCGTTGAGCAGGTCGCTGTCGCCGGGCTTGCCGGTCTCCTCGGGCGTGGCGACGAAGGTCAGCAGGTCGTCGCGGATCTGGAAGGCGATGCCGACGTGCTCGCCGTAGGAGGCCAGCATCGTGCCGGTGTCCGCGCCGGCGCCGCCCAGCGTCGCCCCGATGTAGCAGGCGGCCCGGAACAGCGCGCCGGTCTTGAGGCGCACCATCTCCTCGTACCAGCGCGCGCCCTCCTCCAGGTCGCCGACGAGGCGCGACTCCAGCACCTGGCCGCGGCACAGGTCGCGGCCGACCTCGGCCAGCTCGCCGACCGCCGCCACGACGCGCGCGGGCGAGGCCGACCACGGTTCGTCCACAAGGGACTCGAAGGCGCTGAAGATCAGGCCGTCGCCCGTGACGATCGCGTTCGGGACTCCGTAGGCGGCGTGCACCGACGGCCGACCGCGGCGCACGTCGTCGCCGTCGATGATGTCGTCGTGCACGAGGGTCGCGGTGTGGACGTACTCCAGCGCGAGCACGGCCGCGGTGACGCGGAGCGGGTCGCCGCCGACGGCCTGCGCGGTGTGCAGCGCCATCAGCGGGCGCAGCAGCTTCCCCGCCGGCACCAGGGCGAACCGCGCCATGGAAGCCAGCTCGTCGGTCGTCTCCGGCCAACGGCGGCGCAACTCCTCCTGGAGGAGCCGTCCCGACTCGCTGCGGGCCAGACCGTCGAGGAAAGTCCGATACTGCGGTGAGTCGGAAACGGTCATGCGCGTCCGCCCTTCGACAGGCGACAGGTTTGACGCTCAGCGTGACGGTAAGGCGCGGGGAATCCCGCGGCAAGAAGCCGATCAGCGCAACGCCGACCGGAACTCCATGAGCGCCAAGCCATCCGAGCCCGCGAACGTCCGCGCCGGCGCCAGTCCGACCGACGCGGCGAGCGCGTCGTGCGCCGCGCGGTCGCGCTCCCGACCGCCCACCTCCACCAACATGCGGAGGTCGAACGGCGACAGGTGCGGCACGTGCGGCTCGGTGGGCAGCACCTCGACCACGAGCACTCGTCCGTCCGGACCGGCCGCTTCGGCGCAACGGCGCAGGATCGTCGCGGCGGACGCGTCGTTCCAGTCGGTCAGCACGCGCGAGACGACGTAGACGTCCGCGCCTGCGGGCAGCGGCTGGAAGAAGTCGCCCTCGACCACCTCGACCCGGTCGCCCAAGCCGTTCTCGGCGAACCGCGCCGCCGCCGTGGCCACCGGCTCGGCCCGGTCGACCAGCATCCCGCGCAGGTGCCCGTGCGCCGCCAGCAGCTCGGCCAGCAGCGCGCCCGAGCCGCCGCCGACGTCGGCCACCAGCCCCGCCTCCGGCCACGGGTAGAGCTTCGCCACCTGCGGCGCGGTCATCGCCTGGAGCCCGGCCATCAGCCGGTCGAAGTGCGCGCGGTACTCCGGGGTCGCGTCCAGGTCGGACCAGAAGTCGCGGCCGTGCACCGACGCGTAGCCCGGTTCGCCCGTGCGGACCGCGTGCGGCAGGCCGAGCGCGGCCAGGTCCATCCGCGCCGGGAAGCCGTCCAGGTCGAACCTCGTGCCGTAGCCGGTGTCGCCGCGGTCGCGCAGCAGTTCGCCCAGTCCGGTCAACGCGAACACGTCCGGTGAGACCTCCGCGAACACCTCGCGGTGGACCAGGTGGCGCAACAACCTGCCCAACGCGTCGCGGTCGGCGCCGCAGCGCCGCGCCAGCTCGGTCAGGTCGGTGGCGCCGTCGGCGATCAGGTCGGGCACGCGGAGCGTGACCGCCGTGCGCACGGCCATCGGGGTGACCAGGTCGGTGAGCGCGTCCAAGCGCTCCCCTGCGTTCTCGGGCGGCATCGGCGCAGCGTCCCGAACCGCACCACCGCAGTCAACCCGTGGACCAAACCCCCTTCGTGGCACAGAATGGCCCGATGACGAGTGTGACCGCCCCGGAAATCCGGCTGGTGTCCGGCGCCCTCGGCGCGGAGATCAGCGGCATCGACCTGAACACGTTGACCGACGAGCAGTTCGACCTGATCCGCGATCGGCTGCTGCGTCACCAGGTGGTGTTCCTGCGCGGTCAGGGGAACCTGACGCCGCAGGCGCACATCGACTTCGGGCGGCGCTTCGGCGAGGTGGAGCTGCACCCCTACCTGCCGCGGCTGGAGAGCCACCCGGAGATCGTCGTCATCGACTCGGAGGACGGGGCGAAGGTCGACGTGTGGCACACGGACATGACCTTCCACGAGAGCCCGCCGATCGCGTCGGTGCTGCACCTGATCGAACTGCCGCCCCACGGCGGCGACACCATGTGGACCAACCAGTGCCTGGTCTACGAGTCGCTGTCGGCCCCGCTGCGCGACCTGGTGGACGGCCTGACCGCGATCCACACCATCCGCGTGGGCGACGAGTTCTCCAGCCGCGCCGAGCACCCGGTGGTGCGCGTGCACCCGGAGACCGGCCGTCGCTCGCTCTACCTCAACCGCCTGTTCACCTCGCACATCCCCCAGTTGTCGCGCAACGAGAGCGACGCCCTGCTGGAGTACCTGTTCCGGTTCTCCGAGGGACCGCAGTTCACCTGCCGCTTCCGCTGGCAGCCCGGCGACGTGGCCATGTGGGACAACCGGGTCACCCAGCACTACGCCGTCAACGACTACCGCGAACGCCGCCGCGGCCAGCGCATCACGGTGCTGGGCGACGTGCCGACGGGCAACCCGCCGCGCTGGGAGCACTACCAGCCCGCGCCGGGCGAGCGGTACTGGCCCGACCGGGTCAACGCGGTGGAGAGCTACTGATCCTCCCGCCACACCACCGGGAACCTCTCGATGCCCCCGTTGATCCGGTCGTGGCGCCACGGCAGCTCCTCGACCCCGATCGCGGGCGCGAGCCCCGGCAGGCGGCGCAGCAGCGTCGCGATGGACAGCTCGACCTCCATCCGGGCCAGGGCCGTGCCCAGGCAGAAGTGCGGCCCGTAGCCGAAGGCCAGGTGCGCCGTCCGGGCCACCCGGTCGATGTCGAACACGTTGGGGTCCTTGAAGACCCGGGGATCGCGGTTGGCCACCCACGGGACGGCCATGACGCGGTCCCCGGCGCTCATCGCGACGTCGCCGACGGTCACGTCCCCGGTGACGACCTGCACCCGGAACATGCTGCTGACTGCGGTGTACCGCAGGATCTCCTCCACCGCGGCGGGGATCTTCTCCGGTGACCGCACCAGCTCCGCCAGCTGCTCCGGGTGCTGGAACAGCACCCGCACGCCCGCGGCCGTCGAGCCGACCTCCAGGCCGCCGCGCAGCAACCCCATGGCCAGCACGATGATCTCGTCGTCGGACAGGCCGTGGTCGTCGCCGCCCTCCAGCCACACCGACAGCAGGTCGTCGCCTGGCTCGACCCGCTTGGCGGCCAGCTGCCCCGCCAGGTAGACCCACAGCGACTTCGCGGCCTCCGCGGAGTTGTAGTCCACCACCGAGTTCAGGCCCGCGAGCCAGCCGTAGAACCGCTCGCGGTCGGCGGCCGGGACACCGATCACCTCGCAGATCACCAGCAGCGGCAAGGGCGCGACGAGACCGCTGACCAGGTCGGCGGGCCGCGGCCCGGCGATCATCGCGTCCACCAGCTCGTCCACCAGGGCCTGCACGCGCGGGCGGTAGTGCGCCATGCGGCGACCGCCGAACGCGCGGCTGCCCACCCGGCGCACCGCCGCGTGCGCCGGGCCGTCCTGGTTGAGGTCGCGCAGCGGCGGCTGGTCCGGCGGCGGCCGGTGCAGCACCCGGCTGAACCGCGGGTCGGCCAGCACCTTGACGCACCCGGCGTAGTCCAGCACGAGCCAGGCGGGCTCCCCGTCCGGCAGCAGCACCCGGCTCACCGGGTCGGTCTCGATCATGCCGAGGAGTTCCGGCGACAGCTCGCCGGTGAACGGCTCGAAGGGGTACCGGCGCAATTCGGGTAAGGCGGCCACGGCGGATAAGACTGCGCCCGAACCCCCGCTGCGTCAACGGATTCCGCACGCCCCGTGCGCGGGTTAGCATGCCGGGTGCGCATTCTGATCTCGACCTGGGGCTGGCGCTCGCACTTCTACTGCCTGGTGCCGTTGGCGTGGGCGCTGCAGGCCGCCGGGCACGAGGTGCTGGTGGCCACCCAACCCGGGCTCGCGCCGGTCGTGGACGAGGCCGGCCTGGTCGCCGTGCCGCTGGGACCGCACCTGGACTTCGAGGCCGTGTTCACCGACCGGATCGGCAAGGTCGGTGGCGGCACCGGCGCGCCCGATCCGGACGGTCCGGCGATCACCCCGGACGGCGGTGTGGTTCAGATGGCCGACGCCTGGGTGGACGACCTGGTCGCGTTCGGACGGTCCTTCCGGCCGGACCTCCTCCTGTGGGAGCCGTTCAACCTCGCCGCGGCCGTGGCGGCGGCCGTGCTGGACGTGCCCGGCGCGCAGGTCCTGTGGGGACCGGACCACGGCTCCACGCTGGCGTGGGACCACGAGGGCGTCTTCGGCCCGCTGGCACGCCGCTTCGGGATCACGTCGTCGGACGTGCGCGTGGCGGGCGGCCTGATGATCGACCCCGTGCCCGCGCCGCTCCAGGTTCCGCTGCCCGTGCCGAGCCTGCCGATGCGCTACCTGCCCTACAACGGCACCCACGTCCTCCCGCCGTGGCTGCACGAACCGCCGAGCCGCCCGCGCGTGTGCGTCACCGGCGGCACGGTCGCCGGGCCGGGGCTGTCCGAGCGGGCCGATCTCGCGGACGTCATCCGCGCCGTGGCCGACCTGGGCGCGGACGTGGTCGTCGCCGTGGCCAAGGCGCACCGCGACGCGCTGCCCCCGTTGCCCGACACGGTGCGGGTGGCCGACGCGCCCCTCGCGCTGCGCCTGGCGCTGCCCGGCAGCGCGGCGTTCGTCCAGCACGGCGGTGCGGGCACGATGATGACCGCCCTCGTCCACGGTGTGCCGCAACTGATCCTGCCGCAAGTCGGCGACGAGCACTTCAACGGCGAACGCCTGCTGGTGTCCGGCGCGGGCCTGGTGCTGGAGGAGCCCGACGTCGCGTCGGTGCGCGACAGCGTCGCCGCGCTGATGGACGGTGGGCCGTGGCGGGAGGCCGCCGAACTGCTGCGCGACCGCATCCACGCCATGCCCACCCCCGCCCAGGTGGTCGACCAGCTCGTTGCCTACGCCGAAGGACGCCACCCGTGATCCGCTTCCCGCTCCCGCCCGCGCCGTCGCTGCACCACCCGTCGCCGGAGTACGCGCGCCTGCGCGCCGAGGACCCGGTGCCGCGGGTGGAACTGCCCGACGGCACCCTCGCCTACCTCGCGACCCGGCACGCGGACGTCCGGAAAGTCTTCAGCGACCCCAGGTTCAGCCGTGCCGCGGCCACCGGGCCGAAGGGTCCGGAGTGGGAACTGGGATCGCTGGCCGACGACTCGCTGCTGGGCATGGACCCGCCCCTGCACACCAAGGTCCGCCGCGTGGTCGGCAGCGCCTTCACCGCACGCCGCGTCGAGGACCTGCGCGCGACGGTGGCCGGGCTCGTGGACGGCATGATCGACCGCCTCGAACAGGCCGGCCCCGGAGCGGACCTGAGCGCGCACGTGTCCGCGCCGCTGCCCATCGCCGTGATCAGCGGGCTGTTCGGCGTGGCCGACGAGGAGCAGGACCGGGTCAAGGAGTGGTCGGACGCGCTGGTCGGCGATTGGCGGGCCGACCCGGGCCCGCCGCGCGCGGCGCTGGCCGCGTTCGGGGAGCTGATCGGGAAGCGGCGCGCGAACCCCGGCGACGACCTGATGAGCGCCTTGGTCGCCGCGTGGGACCGGGAGGACTCGCTGTCCGAGCGGGAACTCGTCTCCGTCACCGCCGGGCTGCTCGCCGGCGGCCACGAGTCGACCACCAACCAGATCAACCTGTTCGTCACCGTCCTGTCGAGCCACCCCGACCAGCTCGCCGCCCTGCGCGGCGACGACCCGCACGCCGTCGCGGTGGCCGTGGAGGAGCTGACCCGCTACATCCAGCTCGGCGAGAGCGGCATCCTGATGCCCCGGGTCACCCTCGAGGACGTCGACCTGGGCGGGGTCCCGGTGCCGGCGGGCTCGGTCGTGCTGCCCGCCGTGGTGTCGGCCAACCGCGACGAGTCGGTGTTCCCGGACGCCGACCGGCTCGACCTCACCCGCTCCCCCAACCCGCACATCGCCTACGGCGCCGGCCCGCACCACTGCATCGGCGCTTCGCTGGCCCGCATGGAGCTCCAGGAGGCGCTGGGCGGACTGCTGCGCCGGCTGCCCAGCCTCCGCCTGGCCGTGCCGGAGTCGGAGCTGCGCCTCAAGCCCGGCCTGGTGGTCAGGAGCTTCCGGGAGCTGCCGGTGACGTGGGGCCGATAGCGGGCGCGGTCGGGTCGAACGCGGCCGCCAGCGCCACCTCCTCGACCGCGTGGAGCATCGTCTCCACCTGGTCGGTGGTGAGCACGGCCATGTCGAACACCATCTGGAGGTGGATCGTGCCGGGCCGGTCCTCGACGCTGATGAACAGCTGGTCGGGCATCGCGTCGAGGTGGCCGTCCCAGGACAGGAACGTCCGGGGCAGCTCGGCCCGCACCCGCTCCTCGGTCACGGGCTCGCCGTCGGTCAGCTCCTCGGCGTCCGGGCGGGTGCTGAACCTCAGGTCGCTGATGCGGCAGGTGACCGCGGCCGGGTGGCCGCGTTCGGCGTCGAGGCGGTCGACCAGGCGGTCGAGCTGGTCGGGGTCGTAGTAGGCGCGCATCCACGCCGCCGTCGCCGCGTGCCGGGTCCGCGCCACCACCTCGTCCACCGTGCCGCGCAAGTCCAGCGTCACCACCGAGTTCTGGCTCAGCGTGCCGATCACGTCGGCGAAGCCCGGCCGGAACCGGTTGCTGACGATGACGTTGGTGGTGAGCGGGTCCACGCCCGTGGCACGGCCGATCGCGATGGCCAGCACGGCCAGCAGCACCCGCGCGGTGTCGGTGCGCGTGCGGCGGGCGATGGCCAGCACGGCCAGGTGGGCCGCAGAGGACCTGAACCGGCCGTGCCAGTAGCGGTGCCCGAGCCGCCCTTCCGGGTACTTCGGCTCCCCGAACGTCGCGCGCGGCAGGTCCCGGAGTTGGCGCTCCCAGTAGCGCATCGCGCCGTCGCTGGTGCGCCGCGCCTCGGGCGTCTGCTCGCGGCGCGCGAGGTCCAGCGCGGTGACGGCGTCGGGGGCCGGCCGGCGGTCGGCCAGCTCGCCGACGCCCAGGCCGGTCATCAGCAGCAGCGTGCCCGTGCCGTCGGCGACGAGGTGGTTGACCGCGAACACCAGGTGCGCCGCCTGGCCGCGGTGCTCCAGCACCGCCAGCCGGACCAGCCACGGGGTGTGGCCGTCGAACGGGGTCATCATCCACTCGAACCAGATCTTGTGGCTGTGCCCCAAAACCTCGGCGGGGTCCACGTCGTCGTCGAAGGCGGTCACCTCGACGTCGATCTCGCCGGATTCCACGACCACCTGGCACGGCTCGCCGTCGTCGCCGACGCCGAGCCTCATCCGCAGCGCGGGGTGGCGGCACATCATCGCGCCCAGCCGGGCCGCCAGGTCCGCGACGGTCACGCCCTCGGGCAACGGGTGCGCGCCGCTGTTGTTGTGCGGCCAGCCGGTCGCGCGCATGTCGCGCATGATCGCCTTCTGGCCCCACGTCAGGGGCGCGGTGCCCGCGCCGGGTCCGGAGAACGGGACGGTGACTCGGCGCTCACGCATCGGCGCGCCCGAGGATCACGCTGACGTTGTGGCCGCCGAAGCCGAACGAGTTGGACATGACGGTGCGCGCGGGCGCGGCGAGGGCCTTGTCCCGGACGTGGTTCAGGTCCATCGACGGGTCCGGCTCGTCCAGGTTGTGCGTCGGGGGCAGCAGCCCGTGCCGCAGCGCGGCGATGCCGATGGCCGCCTCCACCACGCCGGACGCGCCGAGCATGTGCCCGGTGACGCCCTTGGTCGAGCTCGCCGGCGGCATGGCGCCGCCGAACACGCTCGTGATGGCCTTGGCCTCCGCGGCGTCACCGGCTTTGGTGGCGGTGCCGTGTGCGTTGAGGTAGTCGACGTCCGCGGTGGTCAGGCCCGCGTCGCGCAGGGCGATCTCCATGCTGGCCGCGGCGCTGGAGCCGTCCGGGCGCGGTGTGGTGGGGTGGTAGGCGTCGTTCGTCGCGCCCCAGCCCAGCACGTCGGCGTGCGCGGACGCGCCGCGCGCCCGCGCGAACCCCGGCCGCTCCAGCACCAGCACGCCCGCGGCCTCGCCGAGCACCAGGCCGTTGCGGCGGCGGTCGAACGGCCGGCTCGCGGTCGCCGGGTCGGGCCAGCCCTTGGCCAGGGCCAGGGCGTTGCCGAAGGCGTCGGCGAAGGTCGGGAACAGCGGAGCCTCCGAACAGCCGCACACCACCACGTCCGCCTCGCCGGCGCGCAGGATGCGCAGCGCCTCCCCGATGGACTGGCCGCCGGCCGCGCAGGCCGTGCCGACCGACGAGGTGTAGCCGCGGATCCCGAACTTGATCGCGGTGCGCGCGGCGGCCATGTTGGGCAGCACGCCGGGCAGCATGAACGGGCTGACGCCCAGCCGTCCCCGCCGCGACCGCTGCACCGCCTGGTCGGCCAGCGTGTCCAGCCCGCCGACGCCCGACACCACAACGGCGACCCGGTAGGGGTCCACGTCACGGCCCACTTCGAGGCCCGCGTCCGCCAACGCGTCCTCGGCCGCCCGCAGCGCCATCACGATCGACCGGTCCACGAGCCGCGCTTCCTTGGCCGGGATCACGCTGTCCGCGGCGATCGGCGGGGCGAACGCGGCGACGTCCACGACGCCGCTCAGCACGTGGTCCTCCGGTGGAGCGGACAGCCCGGAGCGGCCCGCGCAGACGGCGTCGAACACCTCGTCCACCGCCGTGCCGACCGGCGTGACGAGCCCGATGCCGGTGACGGCGGCCGCGCGGTCACGTCGCGGCCGAGGTGCTGATCCGCTGGGCGACAACGGCGCAGAACTCGCCGACGGTCAGGCCGGCGAAGGACTCGGCCTCCTCGACCTCGAAGCGCACCCCGTACCGGTCCTCCACCCGCAGGGCGAGTTCGGCCAGGGCCAGCGACTCCAGGTCGGCGCCCGCGGGGCCGAGCACGGTGTCCTCGTCGATCCCGTCGGTGCTGTACTTCATCTCGGTGAGCGACTCCAGCAGGAAGTCGCGGATCTCAGCGGTCATCGTCCACGCGCCCTTTCCCGGCCGGTGAAGGGAGAGTTTTTGCCATCAGGTCCCGGCCGTCAAGCAACCGTTCGCGCGAGGTCGCGTCGATCGTTCGCGTCCTCATCTCCGGCGATCACGCTTTTCGATCGTCGGAGATCAGGGCGCGAGCGGTCGACTTCCAGGCGACCTCGCCGCCGTCTGCGGAGCAGCGGCAAGTTAGCACCGAACCGACGCTATGGACCGCGCTCGCTTCGGGACCGCAGAATGTGCGGCATGGCGACGACCGCGCTGGACCTGGTGACCGGCGTCGGCGCGCCGCCGCCCTCGGCCGCCGTCGTGCCGCCCGGCGGTGGCGCGCTGACCTACGGCGAGCTGTCCGACCTGGTGGAGCAGGTCGGAACCGCGTTGCGGCACAACGAGAAGGCCCTCGTGCTGTGCGCGGGCGACCGCGACCTGCCCACCGTGCTGACCTATCTCGCCGCACTGCGGTTGGGCCACACGGTCGCATTCCTTCCCGCGACCGCCGAGGTCTTGTCCGCCTACCGGCCCGATTTCGTCGTCCCGGCGCCCGGCGCGCACGACGACCTGACGGCCGCCGGCTACCGGCCGACCGGCGAATCCCCGGTCGGCGCAACGGTCTTCCGCCGCACCTCCGGCGGTCCGCTCACCCCGATCTCCGACGAGACGGCCCTCCTGCTCACGACTTCGGGGACTACGGGAAGCCCGAAGGCGGTTCGGCTGTCGTACTCGGCGATCGCCGACAACTCCCGTGCGATCGTGGACGCCCTGGGCATCACCGCGGCCGAGCGCGCCGCCACCACGTTGCCGATCACCCACGCCTACGGGCTTTCCGTGCTCAACAGCCACCTGATCGCCGGGGCGAGCGTGGTGCTGTCCGACAGCCCGCCGCTGGCGCTCGCGACGTGGGACCGGCTGGCCCGCACGGGCGTGACGTCGTTGGCGGCCGTGCCGACCACCTACGCGGCGTTCGGGCCGGCGCACGTGAACCTCCTGGAGCGCACGGCGATCCGCACGATGACCCAGGCGGGCGCACGGCTGCCCGACGAGCTGACCACCCGGTTGGCGGGGATGATGCGGCGGCGCGGCGGCCGGTTCTTCACGATGTACGGGCAGACCGAGGCGACGTCCCGGATGGCCGTGCTCGACCCGGCCGACCTGCCCGAGCGCCTCGGTTCGGTCGGACGGGCCGTGCCGGGCGGCGTCTTCACCATCGCCCCCGGCCCACCGCACGCCCGGGCCGTCCCCGGCGAGGGCGCGGTGCGCTACCGGGGGCTGGGCGTGATGCTGGGCTACGCGTCGTGCCGGGAGGACCTGGCCCGGGGCGCCGAAGTGGACGTGCTGGACACCGGCGACCTGGGCTACCTGCATGCCGGCTACCTGTACCTGACCGGCCGCACCAAGCGCATCGCCAAGGTGCTCGGCGTCCGCACGAGCCTGGACGACCTGGAGCGCCTGGTGGAACGGCCGGAGCACCCCACCGCGGTGCTCGCCGACGACGACGTGGTCTACCTCGTCGGCGCGGGCGACTCCGCCGTTCACGAGCGGCAGCGACGGCACTTGGCCGATTCGCTCGGCGTGCCGAGCCGGCACGTTGTCCTCCGGCAGGTCGACCGATTACCGCGCACGCCCGGCGGGAAGGTCGACTACCCGGCACTGGCCGAAGTCATCGGGAGGTCCGGCGGTGGAGCTGAGCAGTTGGCGTCGACTGTCCGACCGGGGACCTGACCTGGTGCTGTGCCTCGACTTCCCCGGCGGGAGGGCGTCCGCGGGCTTCCCCGACCTGGCGGCCTCGTCGACCGTCGACGCCTCCTTCCTCCACGTGGGACGGATCGGCGCGGGCCCGCTGGACGAGGCGGTCGCCCGGTGGGCGGACGAGGCCCTGGCGGGCGGCGGCGCCGTTCGCGCCGTCCTGGGCTACTGCGCCGGCGCGTCGCTGGCCACCTGCGTGGCCGACGCGGTGGCCGAGCGGCAACCCGCTCCGCGGGTCCTGCTGTTCGACGCCGCGCGGACCGGCGCGGGCTCCCTGGCGGGCGAGTTCAGCGGCATCGTCCACGCCTCCGCCGAGCACCTGACCGAGCAGGAGCTGGAGGACGCCCAGACCCTCGCCGACACCCTGGTCGAGGAGCACCCCGACGACCTGCCCCGCGTGGCCGACGCCCTGGCCGCGCGTTACGACGACTTGATGCGGTCGGTCGCCGGCCGCCTGTCGCTCGACAACTACTTCCGCGGCGAACTGGTCAAGGGCTTCCGCACCTACATGGACTACCTGCTCCTGGCCTCCGGGGGCCGCTTCGAGCTGAAGGCGGGCGAGCCCTTGTTCGTGCACTCCCGGGACTACCCGCTGCCGGTGGACGACGACGTCCACCTGACCGTGTTCGACGTGGAGCACGAGGAGCTGCTGCGCGACGACGAGGTCCGCGCCCACGTGACCGCCCACCTGAGAGGAGTGCCGGCATGACCCCGTCCCGGGTTACCGAGCTGCTGCAGTCGCACCCCGGCGTCGGCCGGGTGGAGGTGGCGGTCGTGCGCCACGACGGGCGCGACGTCGTCGTGGCCGCGGTGGAGCCCACCGAGTACCTGAGCGGCACGGTGCTGCGCAACCACGTCCGGCAGCAGCTGGACGGCCCGGTCGGCGTGCTGGTCGTGGACTCCCTGCCGGTGACCCCCGACGACCTCGCCGCCGCCCTGGCCGACGGCCGCTGCACCCTGTTCGAGGACCCGCGCGACGACGTCGAGCGCCGCGTCGCCGCCATCTGGGCGGAGCAGCTCGACGTGCGCGCGGTGGGGGCCACCGACGACTTCCTGGAGCTGGGCGGCGATTCGCTGTCCGCCCTGGGCATCATCTCCGCCGTCGAGGCCGAGTTCGACCGCCCCGTCGACGTCTACGAGTTCATGACCGCGTCCAGCGTGCGCCGCCTGGCGGAAGTCCTCCGCCAACCATGAACCTCCCCGTGCTCCGACGGATCGCCGACATCGCCCGCGACGCGCCCGAGCGCCCCGCCCTGATCGGCTTCGACGCCGACCTGGCGGAGGTGGCGCTGTCGTGGCGGGAGTTCGCCGACCGCGCCACGGCGACCGCGAGCCGGACGACCGGCCCGTACGCCGTCGTGGAGGCCGCCAACACCGTGGACGCGGCCGTCGCCATCGCCGCGGCCCTGGCGGCCGAGGTGCCGGTGTTCCCGCTCAACCCGGCGACGCCACCCGCCGAACGGGACGTCCTGCTGTCACAGCTGGAGTCCCGGTTCGTCCAGGAGGACCACGGCGTCGCCTACCTCCTGGCGACCGGCGCGAGCACGGGCATCCCGAAGATCGCCGCCCGCCCGGGCCCGCTGCGCCACGACCCGCGCCGGACACCGTCGTTGGCCATCCGGCAGACGGGGTGGCGCACCGGCCAGCGGCACCTCATCGTCGGCCCGCTCTACCACGCCGCGCCGTTCACGTCGTTCGTGGACGCGGTCCTCGACGCCAACACCGTGGTGCTGCAACGCTTCTTCGCGCCGCGGTGGACCGTCGACCTGATCCGCGAGCACGGCGTCGAGTGGGCGCAGCTGACCCCCGCGCACATGCGCGAGATCCTGGCGACCACCCCGGACCCGGCCCACTTCGACAGCCTGCGCGCGGTCCTGCACACCGCCGCCAAGTGCGACGACGACACCAAGCGCGGCTGGCTCGACCTGCTGGGCCCGGAGCGGGTCTTCGAGCTGTACGGCACGACCGAGGGCATCGGCGTGACCCTGGCCCGCGGCGACGAGTGGCTGGCCCGTCCGGGCACGGTGGGCCGCGGGGTCCTCACCCGGATCCGCATCCAGGACGACGCCGGGCGCCCGACCCCGCCGGGCACCCCCGGCACCGTCTACCTGCGCACCCCGGACGCGATCACCCGCGCCGACTACCTGGACCACCGGACCGTGCGCACCACGCCGGACGGGTTCGCCACCGTGGGCGACCGCGGCAGGCTCGACGAGGACGGCTACCTCTACCTGGAACCACGCGCGCACGACACGATCAACGTGGGCGGCGAGAAGGTGGACCCCGAGGAGGTCGAGGCGGCACTGCGCCACCACCACGCGGTGCTCGACGCGGTGGCGCTGGCCGTCCCCCACGACACCCTGGGATCGGTGGTGGGCGTGCACGTGGTCCTGCGGCCGGACAAGACGGCCCGCCGCGCCGAGCTGGCCGCGCACTGCGGACGCCTGCTGGCGGGCTACAAGATCCCCAAGCACTTCACGTTCGTCGACCGACTCCCGCGCACGGCGGCCGGAAAGCTCCAGCGCTGGCGCCTGTCTCCCGACTCCGAGGGCGGTGCACCACCCCGATGAACACACCCGTCGACACCGACTACCACCGCCCCCGCGACCCGGTCGAGCTCTGGCTGTCCCGCGTCTGGCAGGACGTCCTCGGCTTCGGCGTGGGCATCAGGGAGAACTTCTTCGGCGTGGGCGGCAACTCCCTGGACGCGGCCCGCGTGATCAACGCGGTGCTCACCGGACTGGACGTCCGGCTACCGCTGAACGTCATGGCGGAACACCCCACGGTCGAATCACTCGCCGCGACCCTGCGCGAGCACAACGGCCGCCTGGCGGGCCCTCTGGTGCCCATCCAGGACGGCAACGGCAGCCCGCTGTTCCTGATCCACCCCGACGACGGCCAGGTGGCCCGCTACGCCCGGCTCGCGCAGGACCTCGGCGAGGACCAGGCGGTGCACGGCCTCCAGGCACCCGGCCTGTACGACGACTCGGCGTCGATCGACTCGGCGTCGATCGACTCGGTGCCGGCCCTGGCCCGTGCCTACGCCGACGCGATCCGGGCCGCTCACCCGTCCGGCCCCTACGTCCTGGGCGGTGCGGGCGCGGGCGCGGTGATCGCCTTCGAAGTCGCCGCCCTGCTCCCGGACGTGCGCCTGATCGCCGACCTCGACCCCCGCCTGGTCGAGGCCGAGCCCTCCGACCTCGCAGACCCGGAGCAGGCGCTGGCGGACTGGAAAGCACGCGACCTGGTCCCGCCCGACACGACAACGGCGTTCGTGGCACGGGTGACGCGGGTGCGCGAGGCGTTGGGCCGGGCCGTCGCCGCTTGGCGGCCGTCGCCGTCGGCCGCTCCGGTCGACGTCTTCGGCGAGACGGCGAACCCCTGGCCCGACGACGCCACCGTCCGCCGGCACCAGGCCGGCGACCTGACGACGGCGCTGCGGACGGCACTGCGATGAACGCGCCCACCCGGCCGCGGAAACGACGGGTGCGCCTGACCGCCGTGCGCTCGGAGGCCGTCGAGTTCGCCGGTCTGAGCCACCGCGAAGGACCGCTGACGCTCGGGCAGCTCAACATCCAGCGCTGGCTGATGCGGACCCCGGACCACTTCCACGCCACCCTGGCCGTGGACCTGCCGGTGCCCCGGGACGTCCACGTGGCGGACGTGACCGCGGCCGTGGCGGTCCTGGTGGCCCGCCACGAAGGCCTGCGCACCTCGTACTCGGGCCGTGAGGATCCCCGGCAGACCGTGGCGGCGTCCGGGGTGGTCCCGGTGGTCGTCTGCTCGCTGGGCGACGGCACGTGGGGCGAATCCGACCAGCCCGCGGCGGCGTCGGCGCTCCTGCGCCGGCTCCAGGACGCGCCGGACGGCACGCGGCCCGCGGTGCGCCTGGTGGTGGCGGCGGCGCCGGAGCAGGACGACCTGGTGGTGGCCTGCGCCGCCGAGTTCTCCCACATGGCCGTGGACCGGGCGGCGATCGAGGTGCTCAAGCACGAGTTCCGGGAACTGACCGCCACCCCGTCACTCCGCGAGGTCGGCCCACCGCGTCGCCAACCGCTGGACCAGGTGGAGATCGAGGCCACCCCGCTGGAACGGCGCCGGGCACGGGCGGCGCTCGACCACATGGACTCGATGTCCCGCCGGACCCCGCGCGCGCTCTACCTGCTCCCCGGCGCCCGCGCCACCGGCGACTCGATGGCGGTGGAGATGTCGTCCCCGGCGGCGGGGCGGGCGCTGCGCCGGATCGCCGCCCGGACCAGGACGAGCCGCTCCAGCATCGTCCTGGCGGCGATCAGCGCCGTCCTGTCCCACCGCACCGGCTACCGGGAGCTGATCCTGCCCCTGCTGTCGGGCAACCGCTTCGACCGCGCCCTGACCGGGTACGTGGGGACCCTGGCCCAGGGCTGCCTGGCCGCCGTGGACGTGGCGGACCACGACTTCGACGCCCTGGTCAGGCACACCTGGACCGCCGTCCTGGAGTCCAGCAGGCACGGCCGGTACGACGCCGCGGCCCGGTCGGCGTCCGACGACCGGACCGCGCACGACCGCGGCCTGGTGTTCAACTACGACCCGCTGTTCAACAGCACGGTGCCGGAGTCGTGGTTCGGCCCCAACACCCCCTTCACCGGCCAAGCCCCCGCGCCTCCCACCCTCGACGAGACGACGATCCGCTGGCGCCCCACCCCCCGCAACGGCACCCCGCTGCGCTTCGGCCTGACCAGCGTCGAGCCCCACCTGGTCCTGGACGTCTGGACCGCCGACACCGGCCTGGTCCCGCACGAGGAGGTCGAGTCCCTGCTCTCGGCGGTGGAGCGCCTGCTCCTCGCCGCGGCGCGCGCGAACCTGACCCCCGCGGCGCAGCGGGAGGCGATAGCGCTACCGCCCATCGTCCGCCCCGACAACTGGCACTTCGTGGACAACTGCTGGGTGGACCTGACCGAGGTGCAGGCACTGCTGGACGACGCCCTCACGCCGTCCACCAGCCGAATCCTGCCCGCCGAGAACGGGATCCCGCTGGTGGCCCACCTGACCGCCACCCCCGAGGTCCACACGCCGGAGGAAGCCCACCTCCGCTGCATGGCCGCACTCCCCCGCTACCCCGCGGCCCTGACACCACGCCACTACGTGCTCCACGCCTCCGCTCTCAGCGACCCGCCGCTGACCTCCGGCACCGGCCGCTGACGCCGTCCGCGTTCACTCCGCGCTGGTGAACACCTCCGACGCGGCCTCGCGCACGTCCGGGTCGTCGTGCCGGCGCAGTCCGCGCAGCAGGTCGCGCCACTGCGCGGGCCACCCGGCGTCACGACCGGCGGCGGTCGTGACCGACAGGGCCATCGCGGGCGCGCCCTCGGCGACCAGGGTCCCGGCCACGTCCAGCAGCCGCGGCCGGGACACCCGCCGCAGCACGTGCGGGAGCACGTCCGCCAGTTCCCTGGCGGCCTGCCACGCGATGGTCGGCCGCACGGCCAGCCGTGCCACCTCGCGCAACGCGTCCAGTTCCGGGCCGGATTCCTCCCACGGGACGGCGACCACCGCGAGCTTGACCGCCCACGGCAGGCACCCGGCCGCGACGAGGTCCGGGACCAGGGCACGTGCGGCCGCACGCGATCCGTCCGAGTCACGCCTCTCGGCCAGCTGACCCACGAGCGCCGCGATCCGCTGCCGCGCGGGCAGGTCGCGGTCCTCCTCCGCGTCGAACCGGCCGAGCTGCGCGAGCAGCGCCGCGACCACGGCCCTCAGTGGCGTCACGTCGGCCGTCGTGGACTGCCGCACGAGAGCGACCAGCGCGTACCACCAGGTCGCCGTGTCGGCGAGGTCGGTCACGCGGCCGACCAGCAGCTCCGCGCCGCCCTCCGACCAGCGCGCCCAGCACGGCGCCGCGCCCAGCCCGAGCCGGGCGGTGTCCGGGTCGGGCGAGTCCGCGAGCACCCGCACCAGGTCCGCGTACCGGGCGCGGTGACGGCGCGGCACCGCGTCGGGCCACTGGACCACCGCGCCCGCCACGGCGTGCTCGTCGGCGACGGCCCGGGCCAGCAGCTCCCAGGCGGCCTCGTCGTCGAGGAACCACCGCGTCGCGGACACCAACGCGCGCCGCACGTCGCGATGGCCGTTCTCCCAAGCCCCGGCCAACGCCGCCACCGCGCCCGGCGTGCGGTGTTGCGCGATCAGCCGCACGGCTTCCTTGCGCGCGGTCACCTTCGGCCCTTCGAGCACGGGTGCGAGCAGCGCGCCGAGCCGGTCGGGCGAGGTGAACGGGGCGCAGCGGGTCATCGCGTACACGGCGACCCGCGCGCGGTCGGTGTCGACGTGCGCGAGCAGGTCCGGCAGCACGTCGGCGGGCTCGTCGGTCCACGCCAGCGCGGCCAGCGCCGCCTCCACCACCTGCACCTCGCCGTCGGCGAGGAACCCGCGCACCAGGTCGGCCGTGCCCGGCAGCCGGCCGAGCGCCCGCACGGCGCCGGCGCGTTCGTACGGGTTGGCGTGCCGGGACGTCCCGAGCGCGGCCAGCTCGGCGGCGAACGCGGTGACCTGGCGCGGCAGCCACCGGTCGAAGCACTGCCGGAACGGCGGCACGTACCGCACGCCCCGGCGCAGGAACCGGCCGTGCGGGGACCGGCCGATCACCCGGTCCAGCAGGTCGGTGCGGCGCAACGAGACCGCGGCCTGCACCGAGGGCAACGTGATGGTGGACGGGTCGTCCGCGAGCACGCGCTCCACCCGTGCGTCGCGCTGGTCGCGCGGCGCCAGCCACAGGTCGACCGCGCGCCGCACCACGCCGTCGTCCTCGGCCGACCGCGCCTGGTCCAGCAGGTCCTGCAGGCCCGGCACGTGCCAGGCGCGCCGGCCGAGACCCATGGCGAGCCCGAGCACGACCTCGAACCGGCCGCGCCGGGCGTCGGCGACCAGCCTCGGTCGCAGCGCCTCGAACACCGGGTGCTCGGCGCCGCGCGGCAGCGACCGGTCCAGCCCGTGCAGGTCGACCCACGGCAGGTGGGCGCCCAGGTGGGCCATCCCGGCCAAGCCCGCGTCGACGAGTTCGGGACGGCGGGACACCGCGCCCTGGCGGATCAGCGCCTCCGCCAGGTCGCGCACCCCGGACCGGGTCTGCCAGGAGCAGTCCCGGGCTTGGGTCGCGTCGACCATCACCTTGGTGAACGCGTCGGCCTCGGCCGGGCGGAACAGCCACGCCGGCACGGCGGCGAGCGCGGTGATCGCGGCCGACCGCACCGGGTCCTGCTCGTTGGCGAGCCTGGTCAGGCCGGTGACGACACCGCCGAACACCTCCGGGTCGCGGGTGGCGGCGGCCGCGGCCAGGTACAGCGGGTACGCCTCGGCGCGTTCGTCGGCGGTGGCCCGGCGGGTCGCGGCGAGCAACGTGTCGCGGGCGTCCGACCAGGACAGGCGGGCGGTGACGGCGAGTCGGGAGCCGGGGTCGTCGGCGACCCGGCGCAGGGTCAGCAGCCGCCGGGCGACGGCGTGCCGTGCGGCGGAGGGCAGTTCGTCCACCGCGGTCAGCGGGACGTCCGGGCGGTCGCCGAACGCGCCGGCGAACACCGCCGCCCGCCGGGACGGCGCGATCGCGCGGAGGAACCGGGTCAGGTGCGGGCCGTGGAGCAGTCGGGCGACGGCGGTCAGCTCCTCGTCGCCGGTCACGGCCAGCGCGCGCCACAGGGACCGCCGATCGGGCAGGTGCCCGGTGCGGCGGGGGTCGGCCAGCAGGCGGGCCACGCGCGCGGGCGCGTGCCGGGCGAGACCGCCGATCACGCCGTCGAACTGCCACGACAGCGGCGCGTGCGGCAGCACCCGGGCCAGCAGGTCGAGCACGCGGTCGGGCTCGGCGGGCGCGGCCCCGGCCACGGCCGCGCCGAAGCGGTGCCACACCGTCGGCCACTCCACCGGCGCGGTGGCGTCCAGCTCGGCGGTGACGAAGTCCAGCAGCACGGCCGGGTGCCGGCGGCCGAGCGAGGTCCAGTTGGTCACCGCGTGCTCCAGGTCGGGCAACGCCTCCGCGACCACGTCCGACGAGCAGACCGGGAGCAGGCCGACGGCCTCGTGGTCGCCGAACGCCGCGCGCACCACCGGCAGCAGCCGCTCGGCCAACGCGTGGCGCCCCTGGCGGCGCACGGCGGTGTAGAGGACCTGTCGCAGCGCGGTCGGCAGGTGCGGCAGCCGGGCCAGGAACACCTCGGCGGGCACGTCCAGCCGGATCGCCGCGCCGATCGCGTGGCGGACCACCGAGGTCTGCTCGGCCGAGAGGCACTGCTCGACGTGCTCGCGGTGACCCGCCACGTAGGCCAGGTGCAACGCCGTCCGCCGTTCGAACTCGCCCCGTTCCGCCAGCTCGCTCACCAGCGCGGCCAACCCGGTCGAGCCGGCCGCCTCGCGGGCGGTGCGGGCGAGGAGGCGTTGACGCGCGCCGTACGGCAGCGGGTCGAGGGCCTTGAGCAAGCGTCGCGCGGTGGTCACGGCCGGATTCTGGTCAACGGGCGGACGGTCCGCCACCGGATTCGGAGAATGACCCGGAAATAGTTTGACGGCAGCCCGGGCCGATCGGCACGATGGGTCCACACCGAGCCGAGGAGCGGACATGACGAACACGCGTCGACGCCGTCCGGGCAGCCCGTGCTCCCCGCCGTGACCTGTTGAAAGGTCCGGTCCAGGGAGCCGCCCGTCGGGGAACCGACCAGGGCGGCTTTCTCTTTTCGCGCACCGCGAAAAAGGGAATCGGAAGACCGGGGACGCCATTGTCGGCGACCGCGGAGAAGTGCCGCACGACCAGGCCCCCATAGCTCAGCAGGACAGAGCGCGCCGCTACGAACGGCGAGGTCCCAGGTTCGACTCCTGGTGGGGGCGCCGCTGGAACCCAGTGCCACCGCGTCTCGCCGGGACGAGCCCGGCGGGGCGCGGTCGGCGGTTCCAGACCAGCACCGCCTTCGCGCGCGGCGGGCGAGAATAGCCGCGCAGAGCATTCCCGGTTACCCGGAATGGGCCTTCGGTGACACATATGTGAACCCGTTCGTCGAATAGGGCGGCCACATATGTGAACCTCGAACCGGGGCCGCCACGGGCCGTTGACACGCCGGAAACATGCGCTACGGTGCGATCAGAGAGCGCTTTCCCGATAACCCCTGCACTCACCCCTCATACGGGAGAGGAAATAGCCATGCCCACATCTTCCGGGAACCGGCGCGCCCTGCTGAAGGTCGTCGTGGCCGCCGCGCTGGCCACGACCGCGGCCACCGCGCCCGGCGCCGCGCCGGCGTTGGCCGCGACCACCGCGGACGGGTTCGCCTCGGTGAACGCACTGGGACAGAACGGCACCACCGGCGGCGCGGGCGGCGCCGTCGTCACGGCCACCACCACGGCGCAGTTCCTGGACTACATCTCCCGGCCGGAACCACTGGTCGTGCAGGTCAAGGGCACGATCACGCTGCCGACCGGCACCAGCGACGGCATGCACCCCGTCGCCTCCGACAAGACGATCACCGGTCTGGGCTCCGACGCGCGGCTCGTCGGCGGCGGGCTCACCATCGGCCTGCCGGTGGACGACGACGTCACCACGCCCCCGGCCAACGCCGTGCACAACATCATCATCCGCAACCTCGCCCTCTCCGGCGCCACGGACGACCTGATCAACGTGCAGATGTTCAGCCACCACATCTGGATCGACCACAACGACTTCTCCGACGGCGACGACGGCGCGGTCGACATCAAACGGGGCAGCGATTTCGTCACCGTCTCCTGGAACAGGTTCCACGACCACGACAAGACGCTGCTGCTCGGGCACGACGACGACAACGGCGCGCAGGACATCGGTCGCCTGCGGGTCACCTACCACCACAACTACTTCGACGGCTCCGACCAGCGCAACCCGCGCGTCCGGTTCGGCGAGTCCGTGCACGTCTACAACAACTACTACCGCGACAACAGCTACGGCGTGGCCTCGGCGATGAACGCGGGCGTGGTGCTGGAGGGCAACTACTTCTTCAGCGTCAACAACCCCGGCCGGGTCGACTTCAGCGGCGACCTGGGCCGGATCGTCGCCCGCGACAACATCCTCGTCGAGTGCAACCACGAGATCGAGCTCCGCGGCTCCGTGGTCGAGCCGCGCACGTACTACGGCTACACCCTCCACCGCGCCGCCGAAGTCCCCACGATCGTGCCCGCCGGTGCGGGCACCGGTCGCAGCTGACAGGAGCACCGACCATGAGCGACATCAGCAGGCGCAGCCTCCTCACCGGCGCCGCCGCGACGGCCATCACCGCCGTCACCGCGCGTGCCGCGACCGCCGAACCCGTCCGCACCAGCCCGGTCACCACGAGCCCGGTGTGGGCGGCGCCGTTCCAGACCGCCGACGGGTTCGCCGGCACGAACACCCTCGGCCAGAACGGCACCACCGGCGGCGTCGGCGGACCCGTGGTCACCGTGCGGGACACCGAGACATTCCTGGACTACTGCGACCGCAACGAAGCCTACGTGATCCAGGTCGACGGGATCATGACGTTCAGCAGCAAGCAGGGCCTGCGGTCCAACAAGACCGTCATCGGCCTGCCCGGCGCGGAGATCCGAGGTGGCGGCCTCGACATGTACCGCCGGCAGAACGTCATCATCCGCAACCTCAAGTTCACCGGCGCGGACGACGACGCGATCAGCATCCAGCAGTCCTCCCACCACATCTGGATCGACCACTGCGACTTCAGCGGCGGCGCGGACGGCCTGATCGACATCGTCCGGGGCGCCGACTTCATCACCGTGTCGTGGAACGACTTCCACGACCACAGCAAGACCGCGCTGCTCGGCCACTCCGACTCCAACGCGGGCCAGGACACGGGCAAGCTGCGCGTCACGTTCCACCACAACTACTTCAACGCCACCGAGCAGCGGCACCCGCGCGTCCGCTTCGGCGAGCCGATCCACGTCTACAACAACTACTTCCGCGACAACCGCCTGTACGGGGTCGCGTCCACGGAGAACGCCGGCGTGCTGGTGGAGGCCAACTACTTCGAGAACGTGCCGCACCCGATCTACTCCGGCTACGACGAGAGCGGACCGGGACGCGTGGTGCAGCGCAACAACGTCTTCGTCAACTCCGGCACGCCGCAGACCCTCGGCACGGTGGTCGAACCGCGCACCTACTACGCCTACACCCCTGACAACCCGTCGACCCTGCCCACCACCGTCCCCGCCGGTGTCGGCGTCGGCCGGATCTGACCCCAGGAGGACCAGGACCATGAGCGCCATCAACCGTCGTCGGCTGCTCGCCGGGACGGCACTCGCCGCCGTGGCCGCCGCCGTGCCACGCGCCGCCTGGGCCGGAGTCGGCCCGCTGGACGCCGCCAACGGGTTCGCCGGGGTCGACGCACTGGGCCAGAACGGCACCACCGGCGGCGCGGGCGGCCAGGCGGTCACCGTGACCACGGCCGCCGCCCTCGCCGACTACGTCGGCCGCAAGGAGCCGTACGTCATCTCGGTGTCCGGCCGGATCCAGACCGGCGACGAGATGCTGACCGTCGTCGCGAACAAGACCATCGTCGGCGTCGGCTCCACCGCCGAGATCACCGGCGGCGGGCTGCAACTCGGCTCCACCACCCGCCCGGGCAACAACGTGATCATCCGCAACCTGCGGTTCACCGACGCCTCGGACGACTCGATCAGCGTCACCAACTCCGCGCACCACGTGTGGATCGACCACTGCGACCTGTCCGACGGCTACGACGGCCTGCTGGACATCAAGCGCAACTCCGACTACGTCACCGTGTCGTGGAACCACTTCCACCACCACAGCAAGGCCGCCCTGCTCGGCCACTCCGACACCTACACCAGCGACAAGGGCAAGCTGCGCGTCACCTACCACCACAACTTCTTCGACGGCACGGACCAGCGCCACCCGCGCGTGCGCTTCGGCGAGCCCGTGCACGTCTACAACAACTACTACCGGGGCAACTCGCTCTACGGCGTCGCGTCCACCATGGACGCCGGCGTCGTGGTCGAGGGCAACTACTTCGAGAACGTCGCCTACCCGGTCCTGTCCGGCTACGACAAGAGCGGGCCGGGACGCGTGGTGGAGCGCAACAACATCTACGCGGGCTCGGGCGCGCCGGAGACGCTCGGCTCCGTCGTGGAGCCGCGCACCTACTACAGCTACACGGTGGACGACCCCGCGTCCGTGCCGCGCATCGTCACGGCGGGCGCCGGTGTCGGTCGCGTGCAGGGGGTGGCGCGGTGAAGAGGAGCACCGCGGTCGCGCTCGCCGCGACGGTGATGGGCAGCCTGGCCGTCGCCACACCGGTGACCGCCGCTCCGGCGGTCACCGCGGACACCGCGCCGATCGGGTTCGCCGCCGTCAACGCCCTCGGCCAGAACGGCACCACCGGCGGCGCGGGCGGCCCCGAGGTCACCGTGTCCACCGCCGCCGACCTCATCGCCGCGATCAAGGCGACCGGGCCACGCGTGGTGCGGGTGCAGGGCATGATCACGCTGCCGGCCGGCATGCACGACGTTACCTCGGACAAGACCATCGTGGGCGTCGGCGCGGCGTCGGGCGTCACCGGCGGCGGATTCAACATCGGCCTGCCGGTGAGCGAGACGACCACGCCCCCGGCGGGCGCCGTGCACAACGTGATCATCCGCAACCTGGTGTTCCGCAACGCCACTGACGACTCGATCAACGTCCAGATGTTCAGCCACCACGTCTGGATCGACCACAACGACCTCTCCCGCGGCTACGACGGGCTCATCGACATCAAGCGCGGGTCCAGCTACGTCACGGTGTCGTGGAACCACGTGCACGACCACGCCAAGAACATGCTGCTCGGGCACTCCGACAGCAGCGGCGCGCAGGACACCGGTCACCTGAAGGTCTCCTACCACCACAACTTCTTCGACAAGACCTCGCAGCGCAACCCGCGCACCCGGTTCGGCAACCCCGTGCACATCTTCAACAACTACTTCCTCGACAACAGCGACACCGGTCCCGCGTGCCAGGCCCAGTCCGGCTGCTGGATCGAGGGCAACTACTTCGACGACGTCGAAGAGCCCATGACCAACAGCTACTCCGGGCCCAAGGGCAACATCGTCGAGCGGAACAACGTCTACGTGAACAGCGGCAAGCCGGTCGTCGACGGCACCGTCACCGACCCGCGCACCTACTACCAGTACACCCTCGACCCGCCCGCCGACGTGAAGGCGCTCGTCACCCAGGGCGCCGGCACCGGCAAGGTCTGACCCGACACGTCACGCGGAGCGGTGGAAGGTGTTCCGCGCCCACCCCTGCCCGGATGGGCGCGGAACGGTCATCCGGTTACTGGAAGATGACGTCGCTGCAGAAGTAGTACGACTGATCCGAGTGGCTGGCCTGCCAGATCGCGTAGACCACGTGGCGGCCGGTGCGGCTGCCCGCGTTCACCGCGACCCGGTAGTGGTCCGACGGCGCGTAGCGGCCCGTGGTGGCGACCAGTTCCAGGTGGTTCCAGCCCAACGGCGTGGTGGTCGCGTCGTAACCCTGCCGCGACACGTACACCCGCAGGTAGTCCGCGCCGTGCCGGGCCTGGTCCCAGATGTCGAGCGTGAACTGCCGCGGCTTGGTCACGGCCTTCCACTGACCCGGGTTGTCCAGCGCCGCGTAGCGCATGCCACCGGTCCGGCCGCCGCTGCACAGCTGGCCGTTGGGGATGGCGCCCTGGTGGTTGCCCGCGACACCTTCGCGGTACAGGCCGTTCCAATTCCACATGGCGGTGGTGTCGGCCTGCCACGCCTGCCAGCACATCGGGTCCTGCTGGGCCATCGTCGGGTTCTGGAAATCGCTGCCCCACCGCTGCCAGCAGCCGTAGTTGCGCGACGGCGGGTCGACGGTCGACCCGTGCGCCTGGGCGACGCCGGTCATCATGCTCGCCATGAGCCCGGCGACGACCGCGACCGTCGCGAAGGCCTTGACGAGCAAACTCTTGTTCGCAGGGACGGATATGAGCGCCACTCTCTCCTCCTCGTTGAGGACAACCATGTTGGTAGTGACCATGGGTGGGCTGGGAGCGCTCCCAAATCGCACTGTAACCAAGCGTGCGCAGAAATGGGAAGTGGTGGCGGACAAGGCGTTCGCATTCGACGCGCATTCGACCGCAATTCGACGAAACGCCCTCCCGACGGCTGTCGGGAGGGCGTTTCGGGCGAGCCGGCCGGCGCTACAGCACGGACAGGTCGACGGCTTCGGCCATCGCCCGGTAGCCCGCGTCGTTCGGGTGCAGCCGGTCGCCGCTGTCGTAGGCGGGCCGCAACGCGTCCGGGTCCGCCGGGTCGGCCATCGCGCGGTCGAAGTCGACCACCGCGTCGAACTCGCCGGAGGTGCGGATCCAGGCGTTCACCTCGTCCCGCACCGCCTCGCCCGCCTCGGTGTGGTACGCGGCG
The DNA here is from genome assembly GCF_055603705.1 of Actinosynnema sp. NPDC037264. Lineage (NCBI taxonomy): Bacteria > Bacillati > Actinomycetota > Actinomycetes > Pseudonocardiales > Pseudonocardiaceae > Actinosynnema > Actinosynnema sp. NPDC037264. Next base: position 55,837 of record NZ_JBVJVK010000027.1, read on the forward strand.
CCCTTGAACGGCAGGAGCGTGCCGCCGACGACCCGCACACCCCTCGCGTGCGCCTTGCCGATCAGCTCCCGGTAGCCCTCGATCAGCTCGGCCGCCGTGACCACCGGGTTCGGCGTGGTGCAGTCGATCGCCAACTGGCTGAACCCGATGTCGTTGATGCCCTCCAGCAGGATCACCGTGCGCACGTCCGGCTGCGCCAGCGCGTCGCGCTCGAACCGCGCCGTCGCCTTCTCGCCGAAGCACGACGAGTCGTTGAGCACGCGGTTGCCGCCGATGCCCGCGTTCACCACGCCGCGCCGCCCGCCCAGCCGCTCCGCCAGCTCGTCCGGGTAGCGGTTGTCGCCGTCCACAGTGGACGCCGTGCCGTCCGTGATGGAGTCGCCGAACGCCACCACGACCTCGCGCCGCGGCGTGAGGTCGACGACCTCGACGGCGTTGAGGTAGAACCACGACGACGACGTCTCGGTGAAGGCGTCCGCCGCCGCGTCGGCCCGGTGGTCGCCGGACGCCCGCCAGCTCGTCGCGCTCGCGAACGCGTGCCCGGTGGCGGGCCCCGTCCTCCCCGCCAGGTACAGCGTCACGGTGACCTGGCTCAGCGGCGGCACGGCCAGCGGCGCGAGGTCGCCGACCGCCTCACCGCCGACCGGCACCGTCACCGAGCGCCGACCGTCGAACGTCAGGTGCCGCACCGTGTTCGGCCGCACCGCCGCGCCCTGCGCCGTCCGGGCGATCGTCGCGCCGGTCACGACCAGCGGGGACGTGCCGTAGGCGTTGGAGAGCCTGATCCGCACCGCCGCGCCGCCGTCGCTGGTCCGCACCACCTGGCGGACGGTGTGGTCGTCGAACCCGACCGTTCCCCAACTCGGCCCGAACACGTCGGTCGGCGCGTGCGGCGAGGCGGCCCACGTCGCGTTCCACCCGACGCCCGGCGCACCGACCGAACCCGCCGCCCCGCCCGGGACCAGTGCCAGTCCCAGCACGGCGACCAGCGCCACCGCAAGTTTCCTCATCCTCGTGCCCCCCGGTCACTCACTTGTCCGTTCGGCGACCACCGTAGCGCTCGACCCCGACAAAACTCTCCGACCAGCACCGACGGGCGGCGGTGACTACTTGACGAAGTCTTGACGATCGCCCGGCGGCCGTCTTAAGGTCCGGCATCTCGAAAATTGCCGGATCAATGACGAAACTTTCGAACGCCGCCGTCGTAGTCGTCCGAGAAAGCGAAGACCGCCATGAAGTCGATCCGCCTCGTCACCGCCGCGCTCGCCGCGGTGGCGTTGACCTCTCCGCTGGCCCTCGTGGCCGCGGCCTCTCCCGACACGGGTGAGCTGTCCGCGGGCCACGCGAAGAAGGACAGCCTCCGCTGGGTGGCGCCCAAGGGGTTCTACATCGGCACCGCCGCAGCCGGTGGCGGCCACCACGAGGACCAGCCCTACCCGGACCCGTTCACCAAGGACCTCGAGTACCGCTCCGTGCTGGCCAAGGAGTTCAGCTCGGTGTCCGCCGAGAACCAGATGAAGTGGGAGTACATCCACCCGGAGCGCGACCGCTACAACTTCGGGATGGCCGACGCCATCGTGAAGTTCGCGCAGCGCAACCGCCAGGTGGTCCGCGGGCACACGCTCCTGTGGCACAGCCAGAACCCGGCGTGGCTCGAGCAGGGCGACTTCTCCGCCGAGGAGCTCCGCGAGATCCTGCGCGAGCACATCACCACCGTGGTCGGCCGCTACAAGGGCAAGATCCAGCAGTGGGACGTGGCCAACGAGATCTTCACCGAGACCGGCGCGCTGCGCACCACCGAGAACATCTGGATCCGCGAGCTCGGCCCCGGCATCATCGCGGACGCGTTCCGCTGGGCGCACGAGGCCGACCCCAAGGCCGACCTGTACTTCAACGACTACGGCGTGGAGAGCGTCAACGCCAAGAGCAACGCCTACCTCGCGTTGATCAAGGACTTGCAGGCGCAGGGCGTGCCGGTGCACGGCTTCTCCGCCCAGTCGCACCTCAGCACCCGGTACGGCTTCCCCGGCGACCTGGAGACGAACCTGAAGCGGTTCGCCGACCTCGGTCTCGGCACCGCCATCACCGAGCTGGACGTGCGGATGGACCTGCCGGCGGACGGCAAGCCGACCGCGGAGATGCTGGCCAAGCAGGCCGACTACTACAACCGGACGCTCGTCGCGTGCCTCAACGTGGAGGGCTGTGACTCCTTCACGATCTGGGGCTTCACCGACAAGTACTCCTGGGTGCCGGTGTTCTTCGCCGGCGAGGGCGCGGCGACCGTGATGTGGGAGGACTTCTCCCGCAAGCCCGCCTACGACGTCATGCAGTGCACGCTGGCCAAGGAGTCGGTCGAGCGCGGCGAGCGCCACCCGCACCTGCCGGCCTGCGCCAAGTAGGTCCCGACGCACGTTCCACCGCGTCACCGCAAGCCGTCGGCCCCCGTCCGGACCCCGAGTCCGGGCGGGGGCCGATCACCACTTCACCGATCACCAGGTCACGGGTCGGCGCGCCACGGATCAGCCGCCGAACGCGATCACCGCGCAGGACGTGGCCAGCGCCAGGCACAGCGGCGAGTAGACCCGCAGGTCGAGCCGGGCGAACTCGGTCGACCTCCGGGACGAGACGGCGAGGCCGCCCGCTCCCCGCAGCAGGAACACCGCCGCCACGCCCGCCGTGCCCACCGCCGTCAGCCACGCCGGTCCGGGCACGCCCACCAGGCCCGCCCGGCCGACCACGAGGTAGGCGGCCACGCCGAGCAGCACGGCCACCGCGAGCGTGAGGCCCGCCGAGGGCAGCTCCTCCGGCGGCACGTCCACCACCCGCCGGGCGAACTCCTCCCGGCTCCGCAACGGCCACGGCGAGAAGACCCACAGCACGTGCAACGCGCCCACGAGCACCAGCACACCCGCCGTGAGCAGGGCCAACACCGTCATACGACACCCCCGTACGCTTGCGTATGGTCGCAGCTACCGCACGCTAGCGCACGGAAGCTGAGGGACCGTGACGCAAGCCACGGCGAGGCGGGAACACCGAGCGCCCACCGACCGTTGGAACACTCGGTCGGTGCGGTCCGTGTCCCCGGGCCTCACCAAGCGCCTTCGCGGAATACCGTTCGGCTGGAGCCGCGTCGAGCCACTCGCCGAGAGGCGACCGCCGCGCCGACCCTCACACTTCCACCAGACCGGTGACGTCCCGGAGCACCCCGCGGACGTGGTCGTCGCCGGCGAGCGTGCCGTAGAGCAGCGTCAGCGAGGCGTCGGTGATCCCGCAGTAGTCGGACACCCCCGCCCGCAGCTGCCGGTCGAGCACGTCGTCCATGCCACGCTCGGCGAACGTCTCCCGCGTCTCGCCCGCCAGCCCGATCCACCGCATCCGCTTGCCGGCCAGTCGGGGACGACCGCGGCCGTAGGCGAAGCCGTAGTTCCACACCCGGTCGACCCAGCCCTTGAGGATCGCGGGCGGCCCGAACCACCAGACCGGGAACACCACGAGCAGCAGGTCCGCCGCCTCGATCCGGGCCATGTGCTCCCGAACCGGCGCCGAGTACACCTTGTCCCGGTCGGCCCAGTCGGGCTCGTCCTCGGCCGTCATGCGCGGGTCGAACCCCTCGGCGTGCAGGTCGAGCAGGTCCACCTCGACGCCGTGCGCGATCAGGTGGTCCACCAGCCTTGACGCCACCTGGGACGTGAGCGAGTCGGCGCGCGGGTGGGCCACCACCACAAGTGCCTTCACCGCGCGTCCAGGCGGACGAGCATCTTGCCGGTGTTGGCGCCGCGCAGCACGCCGAGGAACGCCTCCGGCGCCTTCTCCAGCCCGTCGTACACGGTCTCCTCGGTGCGCAGCCCGCCGTCCGCCAGCCACCCGGCGACACGCCCGACGTACTCGGGGAACCGGTCCAGGTAGGAGCTGACCACCATGCCGCGCAGGCTGAGCTGCTTGGTCGCGGCCGGGTACAAGTTCGGCCCGGGCACGGGTCCGGTCGCGTTGTACTGGCTGATCGCGCCGACCAGCGCGATCCGGCCGCCGTCGCGCATCGCCCCGATGGCCGCCTCCAGGTGGTCACCGCCGACGAGGTCGACGTAGACGTCGACGCCGTCCGGCGCGGCCGACGCCAGCTGGTCGGCGACGGCACCGGCCCGGTAGTCCAGCGCGGCGTCGAACCCGAAGTCCTCCACCAGCTTCCCGGCCTTCGCGGGCCCGCCCGCCGAGCCGATGACCCGCGACGCGCCGAGCCGCCTGGCGAGCTGCCCCGCGACACTGCCGACCGCGCCCGCGGCGGCGGACACGAAGACCACGTCACCGGGCCGCACGGGCGCGATCTCGGTCAGGCTCACGTACGCGGTGAGCCCCGGCGTGCCGAGCACGCCCAGGTAGGCGGACGCGGGCGCGATCGCGGTGTCCACGACGGTCGCGGCCGACGCGTCGACGACGGCGTGCTCGCGCCACCCGAGGAAGTGGACCACGGTCGCGCCGACCGGCACGGCGTCCGACCTCGACGCGACGACCTCGCCGACCGCGCCGCCCTCCAGCGCCGCGCCGAGCCGGAACGGCGGGATGTAGGACTCTGCGTCGTCCATCCGACCGCGCATGTACGGGTCGACCGACATCCACGTGTTGCGCACGAGCACCTGGCCGTCGTCCAACGCGGGCAGCTCGACGGTCGCGAGCGTGAAGTTCTCCGGTGTGGGCGCGCCGACCGGACGTGACGCGAGCCGGATCTCCCGGGTGGTGGTGATGATCGTCATGATGTGCCTCCGAGCAGGGGTTTCGCTTCTGGGGACCACCTTGCCGAGGCGTTGTTCGGGTTCTGCTCGGGTCCTGTTCGGACCGCCTCGACTACGGTGGCGGCCATGCGTTTCGGGGTGCTCGGTCCGCTGGACGTCCGGACCGCGGACGGCACGCCGGTCAAGGTGCCCGAGCGCAAGGTGCGGCTGCTGCTCGCCGACCTGCTGGCCGACCGCGGCCGTCCCGTGTCGGCGGACCGGCTGGTCGCCGACCTGTGGGGCGACGACGGCCCCGGCAACCCGCTGCGGGCGCTGCACGCGAAGGTGTCGCAGCTGCGCCGGGCGCTGGAGGAGGCCGAGCCGGGCGGCCGTGACCTGGTCGAGTCGCGGTCACCCGGCTACCTGGTCCACGCCGACTCGGTGGACGCCGACGTGTTCGCGGAGCTGACCGCGCGGGCCCGTGCGGCCACCGACCCGGCGGCGCGGGCCGCGCTGCTGACCGACGCGCTGAACCTGTGGCGCGGCCCGGCGTTCGCGGACTTCGCCGACCTCGACTTCGCCCGGCCGGCGATCACCAGGCTCGAGGAGCAGCGGCTGGTCGCGCTGGAGGACCTGGCCCTGGCGCGGCTCGACCTCGGCGAGCACGCGGCGGTGGTGTCCGAGCTCGCGGACGTGGTCGTGCGGCACCCGTTGCGGGAACGCCTGCGTGCGATCCACCTGCGCGCGCTCTACCGGGCGGGACGGCAGCACGAGGCCCTGGCCGCCTACGACGAGCTGCGCCGTCGGCTGGCCGACGAGCTGGGCGTCGACCCGAGCCCCGAGCTGGCCGCCCTGCACCGCGCCATGCTGGACCAGGACCCCCGCCTCGCGCCGCCGGTCCGGCCGGGCACCAACCTGCCGAACCCGCTCACCGGGCTGGTGGGCCGGGAGCGGGACGTGGCGGAGGTGCGCCGGCTGCTGGCCGAGCACCGCCTGGTGACGTTGACCGGACCGGGCGGTGTCGGCAAGACGAGGCTCGCGGTGGAGACCGCCCGGCAGCTGGTGGACGGGTTCCCGGACGGCGTGTGGGTGGTCGCGGTCTCGGCGCCGTGCGTGCTGCCCGACCTGCTCACGGCGGCGCTGGGCATCCGCGACGACGGCACCTGGGGCGGTGAGCACGTCGACGCGGCCGAGCGGCTGACGACGGCGTTGCGGGACAAGCGGATGCTGCTCGTGCTGGACAACTGCGAGCAGATGATCGCCGAGGTGGCGGAGCTGACCGCGGCCGTGCTGCGGACCGCGCCGCACGTGCGCGTGCTGGCGACCAGCCAGGAGCCGCTGGCCGTGGCGGGCGAGGTGCGGCACACCGTCGCGCCGCTGGCCGAGTCCGCCGCGGTCGAGCTGTTCGTCGCCCGGGTCGGCGCGGCGGGCGGGTCCGCGTCGGACCTCGCCGCGGTGGCCGCGATCTGCCGGCGGTTGGACGGCATCCCGCTGGCGTTGGAGCTGGCCGCGACCAAGGTGCGCGCGTTGGGCGTGACCGGCGTGCTGTCCCGGCTGGACGACCGGTTCCGCGTGCTGGCGGGCGGGTACCGGGACGCGCCGCCCCGGCAGCGGACCCTGCGCGCGATGCTCGACTGGAGCTGGGAGCTGCTGGACGACGCGGCGCGGGTGGTGCTGCGCAGGCTGGCCGTGCACCACGAGGGCTGCGCGTTCGAGGCGGCCGAGGCGGTGTGCGGCGGTGACGACGTGCTGGACGTGTTGACCGGTCTGGTCGACCGGTCGCTGGTGGTCGTCGTGGAAGGCGCGGGCGGCACCCGGTACCGGCTGCTCGAATCGCCGGCGGCGTACTGCGTGGAGCGGCTGGCCGAGGCGGGCGAGCTGGACGAGGTCCGCGCACGGCACGTCGAGTACTACACCGGCCTGGCCGAGCAGGCCCGCCTGCGCGGGCCCGACCAGCACGAGTGGTTGCGGCGGCTGGACGCGGAGTCGGCCAACCTCCGCGGCGCGCTGGACCACGCCGTGCGCCGAGGGCTGGTCTCGCCCGCGTTGCGGCTGGTGGACGCCCTGGCGTGGTACTGGGTGCTGCGCGGCAGGCTGGGCGAGGCGCGCCGGGCGTTCGAAGCCGCGCACGCGCTGGGCCGGACCGGCGCCACCACCGCCTGGCACACCGCGATCCGCATCCTGACCGGTGACGGCACGGACCGCGCCGAGCGGATCGGGGCCGCGCTGCGGTCGTGCCCCGAACCCCACGCGTCCTGGTTCCTCGGCCACGCCCTGTGCGAGATCGGCGACATCACGTCGGCGGAGGAGCTGACCGACCGGGCGTTGACGGGCTTCGCCGCGACCGGCGACCGCTGGGGCACCGCGGCGGCGCTCGGCGACCGCGCGCTCCAGCGCTTCGTGCGCGGCGACCTGTCGGCGGCGGCACGGGAGGGCGAGCGCAGCGTCGTGCTCTTCCGCGACCTCGGCGACACGTGGGGCCAACTGCGCGGCACCAGGGTGCTCGCGTTCGTGGCCGAGGCGTTCGGCGACCACGACGAGGCGGCCGACCGGTTGCGCGCGGGCCTGCGGCTCGCCGACCGGCTCGGGCTGTGGCCGGAGGTGTCCGACCTGACCTCGGGCCTCGGCCGCATCGCGCTGCTCGCGGGCGACCACGCGCGGGCACGGGAGCACCACGAGCGCGCCGCGCACCTGGCCTCGCAGCACGGTTTCCGGGCCGGTGAGGTCAACGCGCGGCTGGGCCTGGCGCTCGGCGCCCGCCGTGAAGGCGATCTCGACACCGCCGAGGAGCTGCTGAACGCCGTGCTGGACTGGCACGACGAGGTCGGGCTGACCAGTGCGAACGCGTTGGTGCTCGCCGAACTCGGCTTCGTCGCCGAACTGCGCGGCGACCCCGCCACGGCCGCCGCACGGCACCGGGAGAGCTACGCGGTGGCCGCGGACACCGGCGACCCGCGTGCGCTGGCGTTGGCGCTGGAAGGCCTGGCGGGTGCCGCGGACCCGGCGGACGCCGCGATCCTGCTCGGCGCGGCGGACGCGGCCCGGCGGTCGCGCGGCGCTCCCCTGCCACCGGCCGAACGCGGCGACGTCGACCGCATCACCGCGCGTGCCGGCGTTGCGCTGGGGCCGGAGGCGTTCGCCGAGCACTTCGCCCGCGGCGCCACCCTCACCCCGGATGAAGCGCGGGCTTCAGCGGGCGCGAACGTGGAACACCCGGGACCTGAGCGTTCGACACGCGCGGGGTGAAGGGTCAGGGCTCGTTGCCCGGGTCGCGTTCGCGCAGGTAGCGGGTGTGGTCGGCCTGCTGGTTCACGTCCACCGCGTACACGCGTTCGGCCAGCCGGTGGGCCTCGGCCTCCAGCAGCCCGAGCTGGGTCACCAACTCGTCGCCCGGACTCGGCTCGCCGCCCGCGCGCTGCTTCACCGCGAACCACCACGGCAGGTTCAGGTACGTCTGCACGGACAGCGGCAGGTCGGTGCGCGCCAGCCGGACCACGGTGTGCCGCAGGTCCGGGTTGGCGGCCAACGCCTCGTGCCGGGTGAGCAGGTCGCCGAGCACCGCGCCGATCCGGCCGACGGCGGCGACCGCGGGCTCGGGCATCCGGGACGACTGCGCGCCCACCTCGCGCACCAGCCCGTCCAGTTCCGCGCGGAGCAGGCCTGCCTCGGTGACCGCGTCCACCGGCACCAACCGGACCTTCTCCGGCGGCGCGAGCAGCGCGCCCACCGCGTACAGCCCGGCCACCACGACCGGCCACGCCCCGCCGACCACGCCGGTCAGGTGCAGCAGCACGCCGACGAGACCGCCGACGCAGCCGACGAGGCTCTTGGTCGAGCCCAGGTAGCGGATCATTGGTAGCCGCGGATCTCCTGGAACACGTCGCCCAGTTCGGTGGCGCGCGCGTCGAACACCTTGCCGCCGGTCATGGTGGCCACCTCGCCCAGCTCCGCGCTGCTGCCCTCGCCGAACAGCACGGTGAACACGGGCACCTGCCGCACCGACGCGGGCACCGAGCCGAACGACGCCCGGAACTCGGCCAGGCCCGAGCCGTTCGCGTTCTCGCCGTCCGTCATCAGCACGATCGAGGTGAACCGGTCCGGGTCGGCCGCCACCAGCGGCTCCATCACCTCGTAGGCGCGGGACAGGCTGTCGTAGATGGCCGTGCCGCCGCCTTCCACCAGCCCTTCGGCGTACGCCTTGATCTCCGCCAGCTCGGCCCGCGGGTCGCCCTCGGGCAGGGTGAACGTCCGCGGCTCGCCCGGTTCGGTGTTGAACGGCAGCATGGTCACCTCCTCCCGGCTGCGGAACCGGCGGAAGCGGCCGGTGAGCGAGTCGTCCGCGCCGGTCAGGCCGACCAGCGCGGACCTGAGCGACGCGATCCGGTCGCCGGCCATCGAACCGGACGTGTCGAGCACGTACAGCGTGCGCGACGGACGCCGGATCTCGTTGAAGTAGGCCGAGAGCAGGGCGTCGACGGAGTCGCGCGCGGCCGGGAACGGCAGCTCCACCAGGTCGCGCACGGCGAACCGGGAGTCCAGGTCGACGCCCGGCACGACCGGCCGCCGGTGCGTGGTCTCCATGATCCGGCGCTGCACGTCCGGCGTGCGCAGGTGGTCGGTGAGGCGTTGGTGCGCGTCACGGGCGTCGTCGCCGGAGTCCGCGAGCAGGGTCAGCGGGTAGTCCGCGGTGACGACGCCGTCGTCCGGGTAGACGAGGGTGAGCGGCTCGGGCAGCGTGCCGGCGGCGTTCATGGACAGCAGCACGGACTCGTAGTTGATCAGCCCGTCGACCTGCGCGCCGGGGTCCTGGCCGGTGGCGCGGCGCTGGTAGGCCTCCGACAGCCAGCCCGACGACCCGGCGGACAGCGACTGCGCGGCGAAGAAGCCCTTCAGCCGCGGTGTCACCGCCGCGATCTGGCCCGCGTCCACGGCGTTGCCCGCGCCCGCCAGCGCCGACGCCACGCCGACCAGGGCGGAGAAGCCGGAGTTCGACGACGACGGGTCGGTCATGCCGTAGCTGAACTCCTTGTGCCCGGCCCGCTCGGCGATCTCGCCCCAGCCGACCCGCCGGTCGGCCCAGCCCAGCCGCTGTGCCGACGACGTCGACAGGCCGAGCACCACCGGCGAGCTCATGATCTTGACCTGGTTGCCGAGCCGTGCCGCGGCCTCCGGGATGCCGGCCGGGTAGCGGTTGGACGAGAACCAGACGGCGTCGTACTTGCCGTCCACCTCGCCCTTCGCCAACGCCTCGGCGCCCTCCAGCGTGCCGGTGAAGGTGAACCTCACCTCGACGCCGGTGGCCTCGGCCGCCTCGTCCAGCACCGGCTGGAGGTCGGTCAGCTCGCTGCCCGCGAGCACCCGCAGCACACCGGGTTCGGCCGGGCCGGCGGGCCGCGCCGGGTCGGGCCCGGCCTCGCCGGTGCACCCCGCCACCACCAGCACGGCGGCGAGCACGAACGCTGTCCTCATCGGTCCCCCTCGACCGCCGCCGCGTCGTGCGAACGGCGCAAGTGCTCTTCCGCGCGGCGGATCTCCCCCGACAGCGACTCGACCGTGACGGCCATCGTGCGCACCGCGTCCGCCCGGTAGCCGTCGACCGCGTCGATCGCCGCGTAGATCCGGTCGAACGACGCGCGGATCGTCTCCACCGCGACGGCCGGGTCGCTGCTCGCCCGGCGGATCTCCGCGCCCTGCAGGTCCAGCAGCTCGGTGTTGGCGCGGATGAGCCCGTCCGTGGTGGCCTGCAACGCGGCGACCTCGTCGAGCACGTCGCGCCGGCTCGCCAGGGCGCCGCTGACCAGCAGGGCGATCCGCAACGCGGCCACGGTCGTGGTCACCGCGCGTTCCACGCCCCGGATCAGCTCGTCGTTGTTGCGCCGCACCAGGTCCAGGGCCAGGTAGCCCTGCGCGCTCACGGCGAGCTGCGTGAGCAGGTCCTGGTGCCGTTGCCGGATCGGGTGCAGCACGTCCGCGCGCAGCGCCCGCGCCCGGTCGGGGTCGGCCAGGTCGAGCACCTCGGCCTGCCGGTCGATCGCCGCGTCCACCGCCTCGGCGAACGCGGCGGCCTCGGCCAGCTTGCCCATGGCCCGCCACAGCCGCTCGCGCTCGCCCTTGATGGCCGCGTTGTCGCGGCGCAGCACGTCCTGCCGGTGGCGCAGGTCGACCACCAGCGCGTTCACCGGCTCGCCCGCCGCCCGGTAGCGGCCGAGGGCCTTCTTGGCCGCGTTGGCGACGGGGAAGACCTTCAGCAGCTTGCGGCCGGTGATCGGCAGCTTCGCCGGGTCCAGCTCGGCGACGGTGCGGCGCAGGTCCGACAGCGAGGTGGTGACCCGGACCTGGGGCGAGTCCTCGCGCAGCGCGCGGGCGGAGCGGTCGAGCATCGTGCCCGCCACGCCCGCCGCCGCGCGCATGTCCGCCTCGCCGACGGCGAGCGCGTCGTCCAGCACGGCGGTGAACTCCGGCGACCGGACGTCCAGCGCCCGGAGGCGTTCGGCGAACCGCTCGGCCCGCCGGTCGACGTCCGCGCGCACGTCCTCGCCGAGGGTGACCAGGCCGGCCGCGCGTTCGACGGGGACCGGGGTCACGGGCTCCGGCGGCGTGAGGGTGAACTCGTCCATCACGCGGAGACCGCGTCGAGCAGGCGTTCCAGCGTCTCGAACGACGGCGGCTCGACCGCGTCCACCAGGTCCGCGGGCGCCCGGTCGCCGACGACCTCGGCGAACACGCGCGGGTCGGACGTGCGGAAGCCGAACGTGGCGGCGAGCTCGGCCAGCTCCGGATCGGTGCTCAGCAACCGGCCGACCTGGTCGCCCCGGTCGGACAGCGGGACCAGGGTGTGCTTGGAGTAGACCGTCGGCGCCAGGTAGAGCAGGCGCATGTCGGCGCGGATCGAGCCGTCGGCGCGCCGCACCCGGTCGAGGTACTGGGACTCGTAGATCAGCGCAAGCGGCGTCTTGCCCATGCCCGCCGCGAGGTAGTCCTCGAACGGCCCTTCGGTGCTGTTCTGCGTGTAGCCCTGGTCGCGGAAGAGCCTGGCGACGTCGGGCAGCACGGCCGCTTCCTGCTCCGGCGTGCCGACCACGGTGTTGCCGTTGGCCACGAACGACACGATCGACAGGTACATCGCGGCGGAGTTCGACTCGCCCGGGTTGGTCGTGGTGATGAGGACGTTCTTGCGGGCCGGGTAGGCGGTGTTGCCGGGCAGCTGGTCCCAGCGCGTGCCCGCCCTGGTCAGCTCCAGGTACTCGGCCACGTCGAGCACCTGGTAGTCGCCCGCGCCCTTGGTCACCACGCCGGCGGCTTCGAGCAGCTTCACGATCGGCTCGAACGTCGCCACGGCCATCGGCGACTGGAACGGCGTGTGCGCGGCGGTCGTCTTGCGGTCGCGCTGGATCCGCTGCGCGGCCGGCGAGGACGACGGGAACGCGAACTCGTACTTGCCGAGGTCGACGGAGGTGGCGATCTGCCGTGAGCCGGCCGTGTCCACCTCGACCTTCAAGCCGTGCTTCGCGAACGCCTCGACCACCCTCGGGTCGCTGAAGAAGGCCAGCTTCTCCGACCCGATGACCCCGCGCACGGTGGTCAGCCCGCCTCGGGCCCCGCCCTCCGCGTCGTCCGAACGACCCCACACGACCACCGCGACGACGGCGGCCAACAACACCACGGCCAAGCCGATGGACACCCGGCGCTTCACCTGACCCGCTCACCCCCGTGTTCACCGGCGATCATCTCCGCCGCTCGACTCGTTTGACGCGCGAAGCGGCGATCAAGGGGCGAACGGTTGATGAACGGACGGCGTCGAAACCGCGTACACGGCGGCGGCCACGGTGAGCGCGCACGCCGCGTACGCGGTCGTGCGCGGAGAGGTGAGCTCGGCGAGCGCCGGCCCGGCCAGGGCGCCGACGACCGTCGCCGCCGCCTCACCCGTGACCAGCAGCGCGCCGACCCGGCCCAGCACTCCGGTCGGCGTCACCCGTTGCAAGGCGGTCTGCGTGACGACCAGTGCCGCCGAACCGGACAACCCGATCAGCGCGGCGGCGGGCAGGGCGGCGGTCAGCGACGCCGCGTTGAACAACAGCACGAAGCCGATGGAGGTGGTGGCGAGCGCGCCCGCCAGCAGCGGACCCGGCGGCAGGCGGTCGACCAGGACGCGGGTCGCCGGCGCGCCGAGGAGGAAGCCGACGCCCAGCGCCGACATCACCAACCCGACCGGCCCCTCGCCGCCCAACGCGGTCATCCCGAACGGGACCAGCAGCGCGCTGAGCGAGGCGTTCGCGGTCAGGAAGGCGGTGCTGACGACGAGGAGCACCCTGGCCGTCCGCCCCGATCGCACGAACGCGAGTCCTTCACGCAGTCCCCCGCCGACGCCCGGCCGTTCACCGCCGCCCGCCCCGTCACGGCCGCCCCGGGACAGCAACGCGATCAACCCGGCCGAGACCAGGTAGCTCGCCGCGTCCGCCACCACCAGCACCGGGAAGCCGACCAGCGCCGTCAACGCGCCGCCCAGCGGTGCGCCGACGAGTCGCGCCAGGCCGTCGGTGGTGGAGTTCAGGGCGTTGGCGCCGCTCAGCGCCGCGCCGGTGCCGACCACGACGGGCGTGTGCGCCTGGGCCGCCGGTCGGAACACCACCGTGCCCGTGCTCTCCACGACCACCGCGACGTAGACCAGCCAGAGGTCGCCGGGCTCGCGGGCGAAGAGCAGCAGCGTAACGGCGGCGGCACGCAGCACCTCGGCCGCGACCATCGCCCGCCGCCGGTCCCACCGGTCGACCAGCACCCCCGCGACCGGCCCGAGCAGCAACGGCGGCAGGAACTCCGCGGCCAGCGCCGCACCCGCGGCCGACCACGAGCCGGTCAGGTGGAAGACGTGCGCGGGCACGGCGACGACGAGCAGCCAGGTGCCGAGCACGCTGACGGTCCGTGCCGCCCACAGCAGCCGGAAGTCCCTCACGCGCAGAGCGGTCAACACCCGATGACTATCTCCAGAAGATAGCCATCGTGAACAGTGTTCTGACAAGATTGACCGCGTGGGACACGAACTCGGTCGGCGGCTACGGGCGCTGCGCGCCGCGAACGGGCGGACGGTGGCCGCGGTCGCCGCCGACGCGGGACTCTCCGTGCCGTACGTGGCGAACCTGGAGAACGGCCGGGGCAACCCCACCGTCGACGCGCTCGGCCGGCTGGCCGGGGCGCTGGGCACGCGGCTGACCGTCGGGTTCGCCGACGACGACCACCCCGCACCCCCGCCGACCGACGTGCCCGCGGCGCTGGTCCGGCTCGGCCGCACCACCCGCTTCCGCCGCGACGTCCGAGCCGTGGCCGAGGCGACCGGTCAGGACGCCGCCGACCTGGCCGGCCGACTGCTGGACGCGCTGGCCCGCCTGTCCGCCCTCACCGGCCGCGACCTCACCGAGCCGGACTGGCTGCGGCTGCTCGACGCGCTGCTGCTCGTCGCCGTGCACCCCGACCCGGGTGAAGGGGCTCAGTAAGCCATGAACAGGATCTCGTCCCGCGAGTAGTCGTGGCCCGGGTGGTTCTCCTTGAGGTGCTTCTGGGTCTTCTCCACCAGGTCGTCCTCGTCCTTGCCCTGGATCGGCTCGCCGCAGGGGCAGGTGATGTTCCGCTTCATGACAATCCTCCGCTGGTGATCTCTCCCTTTCGACTCTACTGAACGTGACGACGTTGTCGACCGAGCGAGTTCGGGGCCGCCGGCGCCCGCAGCACGGCCGCCACCAGATGGCGGTTCTCCGCCGCGCCCCCACCACCACCGACCGCGAACCGGCGCCGGGTGTAGCTGTAGGCGACGCCGCTGCGCGGATCGGCGAACGCCTGCGCGCCCACCGCGCCGCTGTGCCCGAACGCGTCCGCGCCCAGCCCCGCGTACCGCACGCCCTGCGCCTCGAAGCCGAGCAGGAAGTGGTCCCGCTCCCCCGTCACCAGGTCGACGCCGGTCGAGTGCGGCCGGGTGAACTCGGCCAGCACGTCCGGTCCGAGCAACGGCTGCCGAACGTCCACCGGACCGATCGCCGCCGCGTACATCCGGGCCAACCCGCGCGCGCTGCCCACGCTGCCCGCCGACGCCTGCCCCAGCTCGCGCACGCGCCGCGTGTTCGCGAACGCCACCAGGTCCAACGGCGTGTTGAACGCGAGCGCGGTCAACCCCACCGGTGTCGGCGACGGCGAGACGGCGGGCTGCACGGGCGCGTACCGGGGTTCCAGGTCCGCCGGCAGCCCGAGGTGGAAGTCCAGCCCGTACGGCGCCCGCACGCGCTCCTCGTACACCTCCCGCAACGTCCGCCCGGTCGCCCGGCGCACCACCTCGCCGGTCAGCGCGCCGATCGTCAGGGCGTGGTAGCCGTACCCGTCCTCGAACGCCGGGCGCTCGCCGGCCAGCCGTTGCGCGAGGAGCCGGTCGTCCGCCAACTCCTCCGCGTCGAACCCGCCGGGCACGCCGACGAGCCCGGCCCGGTGCGCGAGCAGGTCCCGCAGCGTCACCCGCTCCTTGCCGCCGGCGGCGAACTCGGGCCAGTACGACGCGACCGCGCGGTCCAGGTCGAGCACGCCGTCCTGCACCAGCAGCGCGACCACGAGGTGCGCCGCGCCCTTGCCCGAGGAGTACAGCGCGAGCAACGCGTCCTCCGCCAACCCCGCCCAGAGGTCGACCACCAGCTCTCCGCCCCGGTAGACGGCCAGCTGTGCGCCGAGACCGGGCTCGGCGGCCACCACCGCCGCGAACTCCTCGCGCACGCCCTCGTAGCCCGGCGCGACGGCGCCCTGGACGGTCATCACGCCGCCGCGACCGCGCGGGCGAAGCGGACCACGCGCTCGGCCTGCACCCGTGCCGCCGCGCGGACGGTGTCGTCCACGGCCGCCGTGCCGCCCGCGTCGTGGTGCGAGGTGCCGTACGGGTTGCCGTCGGCGAACTTGTCCGGGTGCGTGTAGCCGGGCGCGACCACGATGCCGCCGAAGTGGTGGAACGTGGTGGCCAACGCCAGCAGCGTCGACTCGTGGCCGCCGTGCAGCGTGCCGGTCGACGTGAACCCGCTGTAGACCTTGTCGGCCAGCAGACCCCGCTGCCACACGCCGCCGAGCGTGTCGAGGAACTGCTTGAGCTGCGAGGCGACGTTGCCGAACCGGGTCGGCGTGCCCACGATCACCGCGTCGGCCCAGACCAGGTCGTCGGCGACGGCGACCTGCAGGTCGGCGGTCGCGGCGTCGTTGGCGGCCCACTCGGGGTTGGCGTCGATCGCGGACCGCGGCGCGAGCTCCGCGACCTTGCGCAACCGGACCTCGGCGCCCGCCTTCTCCGCGGTCTCGGCCATCTCCTGGGCGATCTGCGCGATGTTGCCGGTGGCCGAGTAGTACACGATCGCGACCTTCACGCGGCCGTCCACGACGGCCCCCTCTTGCTGCTTGATCATGACCACGACGATATAGTCATAGTCGGTGATCGTCAATATTGGTGACTATCACCTCAGGTGACCAAAGGAGGGTCCATGCGCCGAGGCGAGCGCAAGCACACCGACCCCGACCTGGGCGTGCTCACCGGCCGGCTGCTGTTCGCCGTGCAGGAGGAGCTGTTCGACACCCTCGCCCGGGACGGCTACCCCGACCTGCGCCCGCAGCACGGCGCGGTGCTCGCCTACCTGGACGAGGAGGGCACCCGGGCCACCGACCTCGCCCGCCGGTCCGGCCAGCACAAGCAGGTCGTCGGCAAGGTGCTCGACGAGCTGGAGGCGCTGGGGTACGTCACCCGGCAGCCGGACCCGGACGACCGGCGCGCGAAGCTGGTCGTGCCCACCGAGCGGGGGCTGGCCCAGATGAGCCGGTCGGACGCGATCGTGGCCGCCATCGAGCGCCGCCACGCCGAACGCGTCGGCGAGGACGCGTTCGACGGGTTCAAGCGGCTGTTCCGGGAGGTCGTGGCCGGTCAGCGGGCATGGCGCGACGGGTGAGCCGGCGGCGCGGCACGCGCGGGTCAGCACCCGGTCGGGACGGGTGAGCGGAACGGCAACCGGGGCGTCTGCGGTGGCACGGGGGTGGTCCCGCCGGCGTCGTTGCCGCGGGACCACCCCCGGTCGAGGCGTCAGCCCGCGTACGCCTCGAACTCGGCGAGCTGCGCGGCGGGCCAGCCCGTGTTGCCGGTGAACGTCAGCCGCAGGTAGCGGTGCGCGCCGGAGACCGGGACGCTCACCTGGTTGCCGGACGCGGGGTCGAACCGGAACCCGGCCGACGCCACCAGTTGGCCGTAGGTCGCGCCGTCCGCGCTGCCGGACACGGACAACGTCTGCGTGCGCGCGGCCCACGCGGTGGCCGGCGGGAGCTTCAGCACCAGGCGGCCGACGTTCTCCGACCGTCCGAGGTCGACGGTCAGCGACTGCGGGAACTGGTTGTTCGCGCTCTCCCAGTACGTGGTCGCGTCACCGTCCACGGCGTTCGCGGCCGGGAAGCCGCCGTTCACCGTGGAGGCGCTGACCGCCTTGCCCCTGGCCAGGTTGCCGCCCGGCGGAACGGTCGTGGTCGTCGTGGTCGTGGTGGTCGTCGTGGTGCTGGTCGGCGGGTTGGTCGGATCGGTGTAGATCGGGTCCGGCCACGGGCCGCAGTACGACGGGCCGTCCCAGCCGGAGTTGCCCGCGCCCTTGGTGAGCTGGAACCCGTTCTCGCCGAGGCAGCTGTAGACGCCGGCCCGGCCGAGACCGGTCGCGGTGACGTTGGTGAACGACGCCGCGCCCGGCGACTGGAGCTGGATGCCGAACGTGCCCGCGCCGTTGATGCGCACGCCGTCGAAGTGGACGTTCGTGATCGTGCCGCTGATGAACTGGATGGCCTCGTAGTTGCTGTCGATCAGGTCGGTGTCGGTGACGTCGATCCGGCCGTTCATCGCCCCGTCCCGTGCGTCGAACCACAGCGCGCCCACGCCGAACTGCCAGTTCGAGTCGAGCACGCCGGCGCGCAGCGTGGTGTTCTTCGACAGGGTGGTCGTGCCGGACAGGGGCACCGACGAGAAGCGGTTGCCGACGTGGATGCCGCCGCCCTGGTCCTGGGTGTCGGCCACGACGTTCTCGGTGGCGACGTTGTCCCGGCCGCCGTAGATCGCGATGCCGTTGGCCTTCATCGGCACCACCACCGTGTTGCGCCGGATGGTGTTGCCGTGATCGGCCTGGTGCTCCGACCAGAACGCGATGCCGTCGTCGCTGATGTTGCGGAACAGGTTGTGCTCGATCAGCACGTCGCTGATGCCGCGGTGCAGGTTCATCCCGTCGGCCAGCTGGTCGACGACCTTGTTGTCGCGGATGGTGAGGCCGGAGAACGGGCCGTCCAGCCACAGGCCGACCTTGGTGTGCTGCAGGAACATGCCGGAGATCACCGAGCCGCCGCCCAGCGCGCCGCCGATGGCGTTGGTCTGGTCGCAGTCGACCCGGTTGGTGACCTCGCCGATGATCGCGAAGTCGTGCAGGCCGACGCGCGTGCTCACGCCGGAGTTGCCGCCCTGGCCGCAGCTCGACGGCTCGCCGAGGCCGTAGAAGCCGACCCGGTCGCCGGCGACCACGCTGTGCCAGTGGCCCGCGCCGCGGACGGTGACCTGGTCGACGGTGACGTGCTTGGTGACGGTGAACCGCCCGGCCGGGATCCACACCTCGCGGCCCGAGGACTTCCCGGCGGCGACCGCGGCGTCGAAGGCGGCGTTGTCGTTCGTGCCGTCGTCCGGCGTGGCGCCGTGGTCGGTGACGGAGACCGAGTTGGCGGGTCGCGCGGCCGCGGGGGCGACGAGCTCGAAGTCGGCCAGGTCGATCGTGTAGGACGGCGCGGTGTCGCCCGCGTCGACCTGGAGCATGACCTTCGAGCCCGCGGCGAGCGTGCGGCCGAACAGGGCGCGGGTGGAGTCGTAGAGGTGGTGGGGCTTGCCCTGGTTCGGGTCGTTGGCGTAGGGGTAGCCGCCGTAGCGCCACGCGTACTTCGAGGTCAGCGTGAGGCTGCCGGTCTTCGTGCCGTCGAGGTAGAGCGACAGGGGCGCGGTGATGCCCGCGCCGCCGTTGCCGTCCGGGACGCTGTACCGCAGGTCGATCGAGTTCGCCGGCTCGGTGAGGGTGAACTCGACGAACTTGCCCTGGCCGGACAGGGTCACGGCACGGCGGCCGGACGCCTCGCCCTCCAGCGTGCCCTGGCGTCGGCCGGGCCCGATCTTCGTGCCGTTCGTGGCGGCGGTTTCGGCCTCGTGCTCGACGAACGGCACGTCGGCGCCCCGGCCGGGGATCCCGAACGGCGACCTGGCCGCCGCGGCGACCTGGGCGGCGACCTCGCCCGGCGCGGCGGCGATGGTCAGCGCGGCGAGCAGGGACGTGGCCACCGCCGCCGCGCCGAGCGCCAGGGGGCGTCGGAGGGTGGGGTTGACTCGCATGGGTTCAGCCCTTCGTTGGACGGGACCTCGAGCTGCGGGCAGGGAAGTCACAAGGTGTGGCGTGGCGCACACCATAAGCAGGACGATCAGGTGACCGCAAGATGTCTACTGAAAGACGCAAAAAGTTGACTACCGCTTCTACGGGCAGGCCGCACTGGCCGCTTGCACGGCGCTTGCGGAAATTTGCGTTCGCTTGCGGGGGGCCGCTCGGCGGTCTTCCCGGCGGTCAGTAGGTGCCGCTGAGCTTGCGGTGGTCCCAGGAGACGACCGAGGTGGGCGCGAACCGCAGCCCGACCCGTTTCACCGCCTGGGCGGTCACGAACGCGTCCAGTTCCGGCCCGCTGTGCCCGGTGTAGCGCGCCGCCACCGCCACGCCGATGCGGGCCACCTCGGCCCGCTCCTCGACCAGCCGGGCGTCGCACTCCATGGCCACGCCGCGCAGCTGGTCGTAGGTCTCCCCCGCCTCCAGCTGCAACGTCGCCTCCGGCTTGCGGCGCAGGTTCGCCACCTTCTGCGACGACCGGTAGGTCCAGCCGACCAGTTCGCCGTCCTCCACCACGAACCACAGCGGCACGAGGTGCGGCCTGCCGTTCGGGCCGATCGTGGCCACCGTGACGACGCGCTGCTCCTCCAGGAACGCGCGCACCTCGTCCGTCGACATCGTGATCAGGGCCCGGCGCGACATGGCGTCAGGATAGGCGGCTGTCCTCCCGCGGCACCGCCGAGCCGGGTCCGGCGGACAGGTCGCCGACCACGCCCTTCTCCAGCAACGCCAGGAACACGTCGACCAGGTCCGGGTCGAACCGCGCGCCGCGGCCGGAGCGCAGCTCGCGCACGGCCTGCTCGTGGGTCAACGCACGCCGGTGCGGCCGGTCGGCGCGCATCGCCGCCCACGCGTCGCACACCGACAGGATCCGCGCCTCGACCCGGATGCCGTCGCGGGCCAGGCCGTTGGGGTAGCCGGCGCCGTCCCACCGCTCGTGGTGCTGGCGGATGACCTCGGCCACCTCGCCGTGGTCGGGCAGCACGCCGACCATGCGCGCGCCGCTGTCGGGGTGTTCGTGCAGCAGGTGCCACTGCTGGTCGGTGAGCGGGCCGGACTCGGTGAGCAGGTCGTCGGGCAGCACGATCATGCCGACGTCGAGCAGCCGTCCCGCGCGGTGCGCGTTGTGGACCTCGGCCTGGTCCCGCTTCAGGTGCTCGGCGACGGTGCGCGCCCACTCGGCGATGGCCAGGCTGCGCCCGGGACTGGCCACGCGCAGGTCGACCAGGTCCGCGACCTGGTTCAGGTAGTCCACCGCGACGTCCTCCCGGTGCTCGGTGAGCGATGTGCCACCGGCGACCGCCCGGTCCCGACCGAGATCCTTGGCCAGGTACAACGCGCGGTCAGCCGCCGACACCAACGCGGACGCGGTGCCGTAGTGCGGCGCGAACGCGGCGGTGCCGGCGGAGAGCGTAACCGTCACCGATCTACGACCGCTCACGGCGATCGGATGGTGGGAGACCCCGTGCCGCAACCGTTCCGCGAGGCGGCTCAGGTTCTCGGCGTCCACACCGGTCGCGATCAGCGCGAACTCCTCGCCGCCGTACCGGGCGAGCACCCGGCCCGGCCCGGCGATCGCGCGCAGCCGGTTGGCCACCTCGACCAGCACCCGGTCACCCGCCGGGTGCCCGAACCGGTCGTTGATCGACTTGAACCGGTCGACGTCGAGGATCACCACGCCGAGCGGTAGCCCGGTGCGCCTGGCCCGTGCCAGGTCGTCGGCCAGGCGCGCCTCGAAGTAGCGACGGCTGCGCAACCGGGTGAGGCTGTCGGTGATGGCGAGGCTGCGCTGGTCGACCGCGAGGCCCGCGAGGCGGGTGGCGGTCAGCGCGAACAGCACCGCGCAGCCCGCCGCGATCACCGGCACGTCCCGGCGCACGCCCTGGGCGTTCTGCAACAGCAACAACGCCGGTCCGATCAACGCGCCGCCGGACAGGATCGCCAGCCGCGGCCAGCTCAGCCGCAGCGCGGGCACGTCGACGGCCTGCGCCATCCGCCCCATCGACGGGTGCAGGGCGCACGCGCCGAGGGCCAGGTTGCCCGTCAGCCAGATCGCGTCCAGGAAGTTGCCCGCCGCGTAGCTGAGGTCAAGGCGCTGCAACACGTACACGGTGTCGGCCGTGAGGATCGCGGCCAGCCACAGGACCAGCAGCACGAAGGACGCGTCACGCCGCCCGCCGCCGAACAGCAGCCGCAGCGAGACCAGCAGCAGCACCAGGTCCATCAGCGGGTAGGCCAGCGACACCATCTCGACCAGCAGCGGCGTGCCGAGCCGGGTCTGCGGGCCGATCACGAAGACCCACGACAGCAGGCCCGCGACGACCGTGAGGGAGACCGCGTCGAGGAGGCTGGGCAAGTCGCGGTCGGCGCGGCGCTGCCGGATCAGCATGAGCAGGCCGACCACGACGAGCGGGTAGTGGCCCAGGTAGAACGCGTCCGCGATGGACGGGTAGCTCGCGTCGTTGAGCACGTAGTGCGCGATGTAGAACGTGGTGTCGGCCAGGGCGTACACGAGTTGGCTCAGGCCGAGCACGATCCACGGCGCGCGGGGTTCGGGCCGGTTGCGCCGCACGCCCCACCACACGGCGAAGGCGGCGGACGTGCTCACCGCGCAGTAGACGACCACCCGCAGCGGAATCGTGCCGACGAAGATCGGCAGCGCGTAGTAGACCCCGACCGATAACAGGCCGAAAGCCAGGTAACCCATCCACAGCTGATGCTGTTTACCGATCGGGATTTCGCCGTTTTCGACCGACGGTTCTCCGGCGACGCGCAATCCCGGCACTCCCCACTGAGGCAACGCTGACGTTCGACAAGGCGGGGACATGAGACCGGTAAAGGGGAGTCCGCGTCAATCCCTGTTGCCGACTCTTCATCCACAGAACCGACGCGCATGCCCATCCGCGCGACGCCGGGAGGCTCTATAGAGTGCCTATTGGTCATGCCGCCGTCTCCGGTGACGGGCGGTGCCGGGACGAGGGGGAACGATGACGAAGGACGCGAAAGACCTGTTGGAGCGGGTGCGGGAGGAACTGAAGGGCGAGGGCGGGACGAACCGGCTGGTGCCGCTGATCGCGTCCGGCGAGGCGCCGCTCGCCACGTTGCAGGCGTTGGCGGCCGAAGAGCACCGCATCGTGCAGAGCGACTGGCGAGCGTTCCTCACGTTGGCCGCGCAGTCTCCCGTGCCGGCGCAGCGCGAGTTCTTCGCGACGGTCGCCGGAGGCGAGGGGCTGGCGTTGGCCAAACTGGCCGATTTCGCCGCCGCGTGCGGCCTGACCTCGGATGACGTGGCCGCGTACCGGCCGTTGCCGGGATGTCAGGCATATCCGTCGTTCGTGGCCAGGCTGGCGTTGGACGGCAATCCGCACGACGCGCTCCTCGCGATTCTGGCGAACTTCGCGGAATGGGGCGGCTATTGCGCGACGATCGCCGCCGCGCTGCGCGAGCACTACGGTTTCGACGACGCGGGCTGCGCGTTCTTCGACTTCTTCGCCGAACCCGCGCCGGAGCTGGACGCCCTCGGCCTGCGCGCGTTGGACGGCGTCCTGGACACCGGCTGGTCCCCCGCCGCCGCCATGCCGGCCGCCCGCCTCCTGCACTCCTACGAGCTGATGTTCTGGAACACCCTCGCCGACCTCCCCTGACTCGCGCGTGTCGAACCCTCAGGCCCACTGAGTTCTACGTTCAGGTACCCGCCGGCGGTTCAACCCGGAAACCCGGGCGTTGAACCCGGGGGGGCCTGAAGGTTCGGCACGCGGGGTCAGTGGGGGACGGAGGGCTGGGTGTCCCAGTTCTCGGCCAGGTCGGGGCGGCCGAAGAGGTAGCCCTGGGCGTAGGCGCAGCCGGCGTTGCGGAGCCAGTCCGCCTGGGCCTGCGTTTCGATGCCCTCGGCCACGGTGTGGGCGCCCAGGACCTCCGCCAGGTCGATGATGCAGCGCACGACGCCTGCGGTGCGCCCGGTTTCGGAGAGGGCGTTGGTGAACGACCGGTCGATCTTCACCACGTCGAACGGGTAGCGCTGCAGGTAGCTCAGCGACGAGTAGCCGGTGCCGAAGTCGTCCAGCGCCACCCGCACCCCGGTCTCCCGCACCTCCATCAGCCCGCGCATCGCCGCGCCGTCGGCCCACACCGACTCGGTCACCTCGATCGTCAGCCGCTCCGGCGGGAGCCCGGTGGTCTTGAGCACCCGGTCCAACGACGGCAGGAACGCGGGCGCGGACAGCTGCCTGGTCGACACGTTCACCGTCACCCCGAGCGCACGCCCCTGCTCGCGCCACCGCATCGCCTGCTCGCACGCGCCGGCCAGCACCTTGTTGCCCAGCGGCACGATCAGGCCGGTCTCCTCCGCCAGCCCGATGAACTCGCCGGGCCCGAGCAGCCCGTGCCCCGGCCGCTGCCACCGCACCAACGCCTCCGCGCCCGCCGCCTGCGACGTCGCCAGGTCCACGATCGGCTGGTAGTGCAGCACCAGCTGCCCGTCGGACACGGCCGTGCGCAGGTCGGCCTTGTCGCGCTGCCGGGCCAGCACCCGCTCGCCCATCTCCGGCCGGAACAACCGGATCCGCCCGCCGCCCTCGCGCTTGGCCACGTACATCGCGGTGTCCGCGTCACGCAGCAGGTCCGCCGTACCCACCCCCGGTGACGACACCGCGATGCCGACGCTGGCCCGGATCACGGTGTCGTGCCCCAACCCGGTCAACGGCCGCGCCAGCTCCGACAGGATCCGGGTGGCCAGCCGTGCCGCGTCACGCACGTCGTGACCGGGCGCGAGGACGGCGAACTCGTCGCCGCCGAGCCGCGCGGCGGTGGCCACGGGCCCGACGGCCCGGCCGATCCGCTCGGCCGCCGACACCAGGTACCAGTCGCCCGCCTCGTGCCCCTCGGCGTCGTTGACCTCCTTGAACCCGTCGAGGTCGATCACCAGCAGGCCCACCGCCTCGCCGGCCGGCAGCGCCTGGTCCACCAGGTGCAGGAAGTGCGTGCGCCCGGCGAGCCCGGTCAGCTCGTCCCGCTCGGCCCGGGTGCGCAACTGGTCCTCCAGCTCACGGCGCTTGCTCACGTCCAGCGCGGTGACCAGGGTGTGCCGCTCGGAGACGTCGTCGACCGGCACCGCCTGCACCGCGAGCACGCCGGTCGAACCGTCCGCCCGGGTCACGCGGACCTCCACCGCGTCGTCGGCCGAGCGGCAGCCGCGCTCGCAGTCGGTGATGTCCGGACCGTGCGGGCACGGCACCCGCCCCGGGCTCGCCCCGGACCAGGCCAGCAGCTCACGGGCCCGGTCGTTGTGCAGCCGCGGCGCGCCGTCGGCGTCGACCAGCACCAGCCCGACCGGGCTGGCCCGCACGACGGCCTCGACGGTGCGGTGCGCGTCCCGCACGAGCCGCGCCGAGCGCGCCGTCTCGTGCAACGCCGTCGCCACGACCGCCAGGCCCACCAACGGCATCACGACGGAGGCGACCATCGGCCCCGTCACCGCGACGGGGGTGACCGAGAGCCACACCGTGAACCCGGTCAGGAACCCCAACAGGGCAGGCATCGCCCGGAGGGGGAAACGCTCGTGGTCGGCGCCGCGCAGCGCGCGCTGCACCGTCACGGCGAAGACGAAGCCGAGCGCGGGCTGCGGCGTGGGCAGCACGAACATCGCGCCGTGCACGACCGCGCACTCCACCAGCGCGATCAGCCAGCTGTCCCGGTTCGGTCGCGGCAGCCACGACACGAGCACCAGCGGCACCAGCGCGGCCAGCACGAAGCGGCCGGGCCCGGCCCCGATGACCACCAGCTGGACCGCGAACGCGATGGAGCTGAGCCAGGCGTAGGCCCCGGTGAGCAACCGGACCCGGCGCAGCCCGGCCTGACCGGGTGACGAAAGCGGGTCGTCCACCACGGAGCGGGTTGGACGAGCCACGCCCGGTTACCCCCAAGTCAAGCGGCGATCGGCTGAACACCCTCGCGGAAGATCGAACTATCCATACCGGTGTTCACGTTCTCAACCGCCATTCGGGTGAGTCCACTATGGACCTGCCCCGGAGGCGCGGCGAAGATCAGGATCCGGGGACGGGGCCGTGCGGCGGCTCGCTGTCGGGCAGGGGGTCCGGCGTGGTCCTGGCGAGGTCCGCGGCGACCGCCTTGGCCTCGTCGATCCGGCGCCGCGAGGCGGCCAGCCGCTCGTCCTCCTCCGGCGTCTCGACCCGGAACTCCTCCGGCGAGTGACCCTCGCGTTCGCGCTCGTCAGCCATGCGACCAGGGTTTCCGCCCACCCCGGCGGCAAACTTGGACACCGGCCGCACGGCGGGCTACCGTCGATAAGAGCCCGCTGGTTCGTAAAGCCGCCGAGGAGACCCGATGTCGAGCACGACGACCGCGCCGCCCCGCCCGTCCGCGCGGCGCCGCGTCATCTTCACGGCGGTGCTGCTCACGGTGACCGCGCTGCTGTTCTGGGTGCCCTGGACGGGCCTGCTCGCACCGGGCGCGCGGTGGCCGTGGCCGGTGCAGGTCCTCGGCACGGCGTTCTTCGTCGTCACGTCGGTGGCGTTCCCGCTGCTGCTGGTCCGCGCGCACGGCCGCCGGCACTCCGACCGGGCGTCCCGGGTCGCGCACCTGATGCTGGGCGTGGCGTGGGTGTTCTTCGCCTGGACCCTGATCACGCACGTGCTGCGGATCGTGCTCGCAGTGGCGGGCGTGGAGAACCCGTTCCGGGCGCGGTTCGTCGCGGTCACCCTGCTCGTCGTCGGCCTGGCGCTGGTCGGGTACGGCCTCCGCGAGGCGCGCCGCGTGCCGCGGGTGAAGCGGACCGACGTGCCGCTCCCCCGGCTGGACGCGGCGTTCGACGGGCTCACCGTCGCGGTGCTCGCGGACACCCATTACGGCGCGATCGACCGCACGAAGTGGTCCGCGGACACGGTGGCGGCGGTCAACGCCCTCGACCCGGACGTCGTCGTGCACGTCGGCGACATCGCGGACGGCACGGTGGAGCAACGCCGCGGCCAGGCCGCCGCACTGGGCGACATCCGGGCACCGCACCGGTTCTACGTATCGGGCAACCACGAGTACATCAGCAACGCCCAGGCGTGGCTGGACCACATGACCGAGCTGGGTTGGACGAGCCTGCACAACCAGCACCGGGTGCTGGGCCGCGGCGACGCCCGGCTGGTCTTCGCGGGCGTGGACGACATCACCGGAGCGCACTCGGGCGAGGCCGGGCACGGTGCGGACCTCGACGCCGCCCTCGCGGGCACGCGCGCCGACGACCCGGTGGTGCTGCTGGCGCACCAGCCCAGCGAGATCCCCAAGGCCGTCGCGGCGGGCGTCGACCTCCAGCTGTCCGGGCACACGCACGGCGGGCAGATCTGGCCGTTCCACCTGCTGGTGCGGCTCCAGCAGCCGGTGCTGGCGGGGTTGAGCCGCCACGGCGAGCGCACCCGGCTGTACACGAGCCGGGGCGCCGGTTTCTGGGGTCCGCCGCTGCGCGTCTTCGCACCGAGCGAGATCTCGTTGCTCACGTTGCGCGCCGCCTGATCCACCGCCCGTGCACGCGGGCGCGCACCCTGGGTACTTCGGCCCTACCCACAAAGGTGCACACCTGACACGAACGGGTGAGTGCCGTTGTTCGACGGCACGAGCGGTCGCACGCTCGGCGGAGAGGTGCGGTCGGTCGCGGTCGGAGTCACGACACCGTTGGGGGGCCTCGAAGAACCCGACGCCGCCGAAGGACTCCCATGAACGACATCTCCCGCCGAGACGTGTTCCGGCACGGCGCGACCGCCGCTCTCATCGCCGTCACCGCGGCCGGTTTCGCAGGCCTCGCCTCCTCCGGCGCCACGGCCGGTCCGAGCAGGGTCGCGGCCCTCGCCGATCCCCGTGACTTCGAGGAGACCTACAAGGGCAAGAAGATCAAGGGCGAGCACGACAAGGCCAACGGCAAGCACAAGGTCCACATCAACGGCAAGAAGCTCGGCGTCATGCAGGTCGAGCTGCCCGTGGCGCCCGACTCGACCGCGACCTACACCGCGGTGCTCAGCACGCTCAACCACTTCGACCCCGTCCCCCTGGACGAGGGGGACAACCGGGACGGCCTCAAGAAGCTGGCGAAGCTCGCCGTGGACCAGCTCGGAGACCAGGAGCTGACCCACGACGCCGACCACCCGCACAAGTGATCGGCGCCCGACCGCCCGCGAAAGGAACGAAGCCATGGGCACCCGCAAGAGCGCGGCCGCGCTGACGGCCACCGAGAAGGCCGACTTCGTCGCCGCCGTGAAGGCGCTGAAGGCGCAGGCCGGCGGCCGCAACTACGACTGGTTCGTGCGCACCCACATGACGTACTTCAACGCCGTCAACAGCCACAACTACGCGCACATGTCGTCGTCGTTCCTGCCGTGGCACCGGCGGTTCCTGCTGGAGCTGGAGAACGGCCTCAAGGCGATCAACCCGGCGGTGGACCTGCCGTACTGGAACTGGACGGCCAACCGCTCCACCACCGGCGCGCCCTTCACCTCCGACTTCATGGGCGGCAACGGCTCCGGCGGCAACGGCGCCGTGCTCAGCGGCCCGTTCGCCGGCTCCACGAGGTGGCGGATCAACGTCAGCGCCACGTCCTCGACGTCGTTGCGGCGGGCGATGGCGCTGCGCGGCTCGCTGCCCACGACCTCCGACGTCGACACCGTCATGGGCGTGTCGACCTACGACGTGTCGCCGTGGAACTCCTCGTCGAGCAGCGGCATGCGCAACCGCGCGGAGGGCGGCCTGTCGCCGAACCTGCACAACCGCGTCCACGTCTGGGTCGGCGGGCACATGGCGCAGGTCGACTCGCCGAACGACCCGGTGTTCTTCCTGCACCACTGCCACATCGACCGGCTCTGGTCCCGCTGGCAGGAGCGCTGGGGCTTCGGCGCCGACCGGTACCGGCCCGGTGGTGGCGTGGCGAACGTGGTCGACATCGAGGAGACGTTGGAGCCCTTCGGCGTCACCGTGTCCTCGACCCTGGACCACCGGGGCAGCTACACCTACGCGTGACGGGACGGGCATGATCGGTCCGTGAAGGTCCTGGTGGTGGGTGCGAGCGGGTTGGTCGGGCAGCACGTCGTCGGACGGTTGCGGGCACGGGGGCACGAGGTGACGTCCGTGGCGCGGACCGCGCGCGACGGCGTCGACCACGCCCTCGACGCGACGACGGCCGCGGAGGCGGAGTTCCGGGCGTTGCTCGCGGGGCACGACGGCGTGGTGTTCGCGGCCGGCGCGGACGACCGGGAGGTGCCGCGCCGGCCCGCTTACCCGGTGTTCCACCGGGGCAACGTGGCGCCGGTCGTGCGGCTGCTCACCGCCGCGCGCGAGGAAGGGCTGAGCCGAGCCGTGGTGCTCGGGTCGTACTACACGCACTTCCACCGGCTGCACCCGGAGTGGGAGCTGGCCGAACGCCACCCGTACGTCCGCAGCCGAGTCGAGCAGGCACGGGCGGGCCGTGCGGCGGCGGGGCCGGACCTGCCGGTGGCGGTGCTGGAGCTGCCGTTCGTGTTCGGCCGGGCCGGTGACCGGCTGCCGAACTGGTCGGGCCCGTTGGACAAGTGGGTCCGGTCACGGTCCCCGCTGCTCGCGCCGCCCGGTGGCAGCGCCGCCACGACGGTCGCGCAGGTGGCCGAGGTCGCCGTCGACGCGCTGGAGCGGGCGTCCGGTGAGGACATCCCCGTGGCGGCCGAGAACCTGACGTGGCCGGACATGATCGGTCGCATCGCGGCCGCCGCCGGTCATCCGCGCGAGGTGCGCCGCCTGCCGGGCGCGGTGGTGCGGGTGGCGTTGCGGTTGACCGGGCTCGTGCAGCGGCTGACGGGCAGGCAGTCCGGGTTGGACCCGGCGCGCGCGGCCTCGCTGCTGCTGCGCGAGCTGTTCGTCACGCCGATCCGGCCGGGTTCGGTGGACGACGCCCTCGCCGAGACGTTCCCGCGGGCCTAGTACGCGCGCCGGCCGGGTGCCGGCGGGTCGTAGTCGTAGTCGTCGTCCTCGGGCACGTCGAACGGGAGCGGGCGGTTGGTCCACGAGTCGATGAGCACCACGAGGGCTCCGCAGACGATGACGACGACGCCGACCCAAGCCAGGCCACCCCAGATCAGGATGCCCGCGATCAGCACCAGCGGCAGGACCATGAACAGGCAGAACGGGTCCACTCGCCCGAAATGCCGTCGTCCTCCGGAACTCGCCATCTACGCCCTCCCAGTCAAGCGCCTCCCCGGGTGAACTTACGCGACGTGGTCCGCGCGGCCTTCAGCCGGGCGGTCACGCACCGCGTTGTTCGCGGCCGGGGTACCGGCCTCGGGCGCGTTCGGCGACCGTGGCGAGCACCGCCGAGATGATCATGCCGGCTCCGAGCCCGAGGTGCAGCAGGTTGTCGGCCGGGTTGACCGGGGCGAAGTTCGCCGCGCCGCCGTCGTGGTCGATCGAGTGCACCACCGAGCCGTAGGCCCACAGCACCAGGTAGAGGAACCCGCCGGCGACCAGGAACAGGCGTGACGCGCCCCGTGAGGACGCCGCCAGGATCCCGGCCACGCCGAACAGCAGGTGCAGGGCGTTGTGCAGCACCGAGACCTGGAACACGCCGAACAGCAGGGCCTCGGAGGCCGGTCCGGCGAAGCGGATGCCGTCGAGGGCGACCGTCGCGCCCGGCACGAACCCCAGCACCCCCACCAGCAGGAACACCGCTCCGCCGGTCAGCGCGAGCGCCTGGACGGGACTGCGGCGGGCGCCGACGCGGTCGTTCGAGGTCGTCATGGCGGTCCTCCGATCAGGGTTCGGGTGGCGTACCCGGCGGGTCGGAGGTGAAACGAAGATCACAAACTTCCGCAGGTGCGGAGTTACACTGCTGGATGTGCCGAATCTGCGGATCAGTGACGCCGCCGCCCTGCTCGGGGTGAGCGACGACACCGTGCGCCGGTGGATCGACCAGGGCCGCCTGGCCGAGGTGCAGCTGGACAGCGGGCGCAAGGGTGTCGACGGTCGCGAGCTGGCCGAGTTGGCCCAACGCCTGGCCGAGGCGCCGGAGCCGGGCGTGACGGTGGCCGCGTCGGCGCGCAACCGGATGCGCGGGATCGTCACGCGCGTGGTCAAGGACGGGGTCATGGCGCAGGTCGAGCTGCAGGCCGGGCCGTTCCGGGTGGTGTCGCTGATGAGCCGCGACTCGGCCGACGAGCTCGGCCTCGAGGTGGGCGCCGTGGCGGTCGCGTCGATCAAGTCCACGCACGTCGTCGTCGAGATCCCGGAGGCGTGATGCGCGCGCCGGCGCTGGTGGCGCTGCTGGTGGTGCTGGCGGGTTGCGGCGCGTCGGGAACCACCGCGGAGGACCGGATCACGGTGTTCGCGGCGGCGTCGTTGACCGAGGCGTTCACCCGGCTGGGCGAGGACTTCGAGGCGGCCAACCCCGGCGTGGACGTCGTGTTCAACTTCGGCGGCAGCACGGCGCTGGCGCGGCAGATCGGGCAGGGCGCGCCGGCGGACGTGTTCGCCTCGGCCGCGACCGCGAACATGGCGCAGGTGGTCGACGCGGGCGGGACGGCCGCCGAGCCGGTCACGTTCGCGCGCAACCGGTTGGCGATCGCGGTGCCCGCGGGCAACCCGGCGGGGATCACCGGCCTGGCGGGCTTCGCGGACGACGCGGCCAAGATCGCGCTGTGCGCGCAGGAGGTGCCGTGCGGCGCGGCGGCGAAGCGGGCGTTCGAGGCCGCCGGGGTGGTGGCGCGGCCGGACACCGTGGAGCAGGACGTGAAAGCGGTGCTGACCAAGGTGCGGCTCGGCGAGGTGGACGCGGCTCTGGTGTACCGGACGGACGTGGCGTCGGCGGCCGGCGAGGTCGAGGGCATCGGGTTCCCGGAAGCCGACCGGACGGTCAACGACTACCCGATCGCGCCGTTGGCCAAGGCCCGCAACGCCGCCGGCGCGCGGGCGTTCGTGGCTCACGTGCGGTCCGACCGGGGTCGGGCGGTGCTCGCCGGGGCCGGGTTCGACGCGCCGTGAGGTCGACCCGTCGTCGGACCCGGGGCCGGCTGCCGGTGGCGCTGGCGCTGCCGGCCGTGGTCGGGCTCGCGTTCCTGCTCGTCCCGTTGGTGGGCCTGCTGGTCCGCGCGCCGTGGCGCACGCTGCCGTCGCGGCTGTTCAGCGCGTCGGTCGGCGAGGCGCTGCGGCTGTCGTTGGTGTGCGCGAGCCTGGCGACGGTGGTGTGCCTGGTGCTGGGCGTGCCGTTGGCGTGGCTGCTGGCGCGCGGCGACGTGCCGGGGCGGGGCGTGCTGCGGGCGCTGGTGACGGTGCCGCTGGTGCTGCCGCCCGTGGTGGGCGGGGTGGCGTTGCTGTTCGTGCTCGGCCGGCGCGGGCTCGTCGGGCAGCACCTCGACGCGTGGTTCGGCGTCTCGCTGCCGTTCACCACCGCCGGGGTGGTGCTGGCGGAGACGTTCGTGGCGATGCCGTTCCTGGTCATCTCGGTGGAGGGCGCGCTGCGGGCGGCCGATCCGCGCTACGAGGAGGCCGCCGCGACGCTGGGCGCGTCGCGCTGGCTGGCGTTCCGGCGGGTCACGTTGCCGTCGATCCTGCCGGGCGTGGTCGCGGGCACGGTGCTGTGCTGGGCGCGGGCGTTGGGCGAGTTCGGGGCCACCATCACGTTCGCGGGCAACTTCCCGGGCGAGACGACCACCATGCCGCTGGCCGTGTACCTGGCCCTGGAGACCGATCCGGACGCGGCGATCGTGTTGAGCGTGGTGCTGCTGATGGTGTCCGTGGGCGTGCTGGCCGCGCTGCGCGACCGGTGGGTCAGCGGGCCGTCATGACGCTGCACGCCGACCTGAGGGTGACCCGCGGCGCGTTCCGGCTCGCCGCGGAACTGGTGGTGGAGCCGGGCGAGGTGGTCGCCCTGCTCGGCCCGAACGGCGCGGGCAAGAGCACCGCGCTGCGCGCCCTGGCGGGGCTGCTCCCGTTGAGCGGCGGGCACATCCGGCTCGGCGGGCAGGCGTGGGACGTGCCGCCGGCCGTGTTCCGGCCCGCCGAACGGCGTCCGATCGGCGTGGTGTTCCAGGACTACCTGCTGTTCGCGCACCTGTCGGCGTTGGAGAACGTCGCCTTCGGGCTGCGGGCCCGGGGCGCGGGCCGTGCGGCGGCGCGGGCGGAGGCGGCCCGGTGGCTGGACCGCGTCGGGCTGGCCGCGCACGCGAAGGCCAAGCCGCGCGCGCTGTCCGGCGGGCAGGCGCAGCGCGTCGCGCTGGCCCGCGCCCTGGCCACCGGCCCGGACCTGCTGCTGCTGGACGAGCCGCTGGCCGCGCTGGACGCGGCGACCCGGCTGCACGTGCGCGCGGAGCTCGGCAGGCACCTGCGCGACTACCCCGGCCACACGCTGCTCGTCACGCACGACCCGCTGGACGCGATGGTGCTCGCCGACCGGCTGGTGGTGCTGGAGCACGGCGAGGTCGTGCAGGAGGGAACGCCGGCCGACGTGGCCCGCCGCCCGCGCACGGACTACGTCGCCGACCTGGTCGGCCTCAACCTGTACCGCGGCACGGCCCACGGCACGACCGTGTCGTTGGACGCCGGCGGCACGCTCACCGTGGCGACGCCGGTGACCGGACCGGTGCACGTGGTGTTCCCCCCGACCGCGGTCGGCCTGCACCCGGAGCGCCCGGTCGGCAGCCCGCGCAACGCGTGGCGCGTCACCGTGGCCGGGATCGAGCAGCACGCCCACACCACGCGCGTGCGACTGGACGGCGTGCCGCCCGTGCTGGCCGACGTCACCACCGCGACCGTCGCGGACCTCCGGCTCCGGCCCGGTGACGAGCTGTGGGCCGCCGTGAAGGCCACCGAGGCACACGCGTACCCGTCGTAACGAGTGTGAGTGACCAACCACTCTTTCCCTGATTCGCCTTGACATGACCCCTGTCAGCCGCGTTGACTCAGTCATGAGTGACTGACCACTCACAGAGTCTGGAGGAAGCGATGAGCAAGCAGTCCGCCGAGCAGGTCCTGGAAGTCGTGCTGCCGGGCGTGGTCGAGCCCGAGGGCCTCGAGCTGCGCCACCGCGAGCGCCCGACCCCCGGTCCGGGGCAGGCGTTGGTGCGGGTCGAGGCGTCCGGGGTCTCCTTCGCCGAGAAGCAGATGCGCAAGGGCAAGTACTTCGACCAGCCCCCGTTCCCGTTCGTGCCCGGCTACGACCTGGTCGGCACGGTCGCGTCGGTCGGCGCCGGCGTGGACCCGGGCCTGGTCGGCGGGCGGTTCGCGGCGCTGACCAAGACCGGCGGCTGGACCAGCCACGCCCTGGTGGAGGCGGCCGACCTGGTGCCGGTGCCGGCGGGCGTGGACGCGGCCGAGGCGGCGGCGCTGGTCGTCAACGGGGTGACCGCGTGGCAGATGGCGCACGGCTTCGCCAAGGTCCGGGCCGGCCAGACCGTGCTGGTGCTGGGCGCGAACGGCGGCGTCGGGTCGTTGCTCGTGCAACTGGCCGTGCTCGCCGGCGCGCGGGTGATCGGCACCGCTTCGGCGCGGCACCACGACGCGGTCCGGGCGCTGGGCGCGATCCCGGTCGACTACCGCGACGCCGACGTGCCGGGCAAGGTCCGCGAGTTGGCCCCGGACGGCGTGGACGCGGTGTTCGACCACGTCGGCGGCCCCGGCCTGGTCGACTCCTACCGCCTGCTCGCCCGGCGGGGCGCGCTCGTCGCGTACGGCAGCGCGTCGACGAAGGACGAGCCCGGCTCGGCCATGCTGCCGGTGTTGAAGCTGGTCGTGCGCCTCCTGTGGTGGAACGCGCTGCCCAACGGGCGCCGCGCCACGTTCTTCAACGTGTGGGCGGGCAAGCGCAACGCCGCGAAGTTCCGCGCCCGGCTGGCCCGCGACCTCGGCACGGTGTTCGGCCTGCTCGCCGACGGCTCCCTGACGCCCACGATCGCCGCCCGCGTGCCGCTGGAGCGGGTCGCGGACGCCGTGCGCCTGGCCGAGTCCGGCACCGTCACCGGCAAGGTGGTCCTCCTCCCGCAGCCCTGGACGGAGTAGTCGCGCGCCGGAACACCCACTCGGCGTGTTCTTTCCATCACCGGTGCGGGTGAAAAATGCCGCATTGAGTGAGAGAAGTAGTCTAGGTGGATTCTCTTTTCCCCTGTCGACCGTGCCACTCAAATGGGTGACTGCGCCCGTCCGGAGCACGGTGTTAGTTTCGCCGAAGACCAAAACAGGCGTGGGTCGCGGCAAACGACGTGGGGAGCTCATTCAATGGCGACATTCCAGGACACCGAGGGCCGACCGGTGCTGCGCACCGATTACCAGCGCTCGATCGCCACGTACTGGAACAACGAAAAGAATCCGGTCAACCTGCGCCTGGGTGAGGTCGACGGCCTCTACCACCACCACTACGGCATCGGCGACTACGACCCCGCCGTGCTGGAGGTGCCCGCCGAGCGGCGCGACGAGGCCGTGATCGCCGAGATGCACCGGCTCGAGACCGCGCAGGCCGACGTGCTGCTCGACAACCTGGGCGACATCGGGCCCGACGACCGGCTGCTCGACGCGGGCTGCGGCCGGGGCGGCACCAGCATCATGGCCAACCAGCGCTTCGGCTGCCGGGTCGACGGCGTGTCCATCTCGGAGAAGCAGGTCGAGTTCGCCAACGCGCAGGCCCGGAAGCGGGGCGTCGCCGACAAGGTGAGGTACCACCTGCGCAACATGCTCGACACCCGCTTCGAAACGGGCTCGATGAAAGGCATCTGGAACAACGAGAGCACCATGTACGTCGATCTGCACGAACTGTTCGCCGAACACGCGCGCCAACTCGCGCCGGGCGGTCGCTACGTCACCATCACCGGGTGCTACAACGACGTCACCGGCGGCCGTTCGCGCGCGGTGAGCCAGATCGACCAGCACTACATCTGCAACATCCACCCGCGCAGCGAGTACTTCAAGGCGCTGGCGGCCAACGATTTCGTCCCGATCAACGTGATCGACCTGACCGCCGCGACGATCCCGTACTGGGAGTTGCGCGAGAAGTCCTCGGTGGCGACCGGGATCGAGGAGGCGTTCCTGACCGCTTATCGCGAGGGCAGCTTCCACTACCTGCTCATCGCGGCCGACCGTGTCTGAGCGGGTGGGCGCGATGCTCGACGACGTGGTGGCGGGGGCGTCCCGGCTCGCCGGGCCGTCCGGGCTGGGCACCTCCGCCGCTCGCCTCGCCGAGCTCTTCGGCCACCACCCCGCCTACGCCGAACGGCCGTGGGGCGACGGCACGGCGCCGCCCCTCTACGTCCCCGTGGTGGAACGGGTCGACGAGCCGCTCGGGGCGGAGGTCGACGACCGGCTCGTCTCCTGGGCCAGGGAGTGCGGGTTCGCCGAGGACGACCTCGAACCGCTGCGCAAGGCGGGCTTCGGGCGGCTGGCCATGCTCACCCACACCGACACCGACGACCCCGAGCGCCTGCTGATCGCGGCACGGCTCAACGCCGCCTGGTGGGCGGCCGACGACCTCTACGCCGACGACAGCGGGATGGGCGCCGTGCCGGTGGACCTGCCGCCGCGGCTCGCGCTGGTGATGTCGGCCATGGACCCGGTGGCGCCGGCCGGCGAGTTCTCCGCCGAGCTGGACGAGGCGCTGCGCGGCGACCCGGTGCTGGTGGCCCTGAACTCCGCGATCGGCCACCTCGCCCGACGAGGCACGCCGGCGCAGGTCCAACGAGCCTGCTACGCCACGTTCGCGATGTTCGTGAGCTGGAACTCCTACGCGGCGTGGCGGCACACGGGCAAGTACCCGCCCGCGTGGGAGTACCTCGCCGCCCGGCAGCACGACAGCTTCTACACGTCGATGACCGTGGTCGACGCCGTCGGCGGCTACGAGCTCACCGCGAACCTGTACTACGACCCGCGCGTGCGCCGCCTGCTCATGCAGGCCGGGACCGCCTCGGTGCTGGTCAACGACCTGCACTCGGTGGCGAAGGACGCGGCCGACGAGACCCCGGTCTGCAACATGGTCCTGCAGGTCGTGGCCGACCGGAACTGCTCGGTCGAGGAGGCCACCGCCGTCACCGTCGGCCTGCACAACGACGTCGTCCGCGACTTCGAGGCGGGCCACCGGGAGCTGCAGGCCCTGCCGTCGCCGGAACTGCAGCAGTTCCTGCGCGGCGTCCGGGCGTGGATGGGGGGCGGGTTCGAATGGCACTCCACCAACCCGCGCTACCGGACCTGACGCTCCGCTCCCCCGACCTCATCGACGACGACAGGTGGTTCTGGCAGTGACTGTCACGGAGTCCGCGGACCTGGACGTGAACGGCGACCGACCGCGGCAGAGCCTGGACACGGCCGCCGCGCGGAACCTCGCGACGACCACCAAGTCCGAACCCCAGATGCAGAACATCTCGTCGAGGTGGCTGCTGCGCCTGCTGCCCTGGGTCGAGGCGTCCGGCGGCACCTACCGGGTGAACCGGCGGCTCAGCTACACCGTCGGCGACGGTCGGGTGACGTTCACCCGGGTGGGCGCGCAGACCCGGGTGATCCCGCAGGAACTGCGGGAACTGCCGCTGCTGCGCGACTTCGACGACGACGAGGTGCTCGCCGCGCTGGCCGACCAGTTCGTCCAGCACGAGTACGGGCCGGGCGACGTGATCGTGGAGCGGGGCCGTCCCGCCGAGGAGATCTTCCTGCTCGCGCACGGCAAGGCGGACAAGGTCGGCGTGGGCGAGTACGGCGACCAGGTCGTCCTCGCCGTGCTGGCGGGCGGCGACCACTTCAGCTACCAGGCCGTGGTGGAGTCGGACGACTTCTGGGAGTACACCGTCAAGGCCGTCACGGCGTGCACGGCGCTGCGGATGACGCAGACCGCGTTCGAGGCGATGGTCGAGCGGTCGGACGCGTTGCGCGCCCACGTGGAGAGCTTCCGCGCCGGTCGGCGTCCCGCGCAGAACGCCGCGGGCGAGGCCGAGATCGCGCTGGCGTCCGGCCACGAGGGCGAGGTGTCGCTGCCGGGCACGTTCGTCGACTACGAGGTGTCGCCCCGCGAGTACGAGCTGAGCGTGGCGCAGACCGTGCTGCGGGTCCACACCAGGGTCGCGGACCTCTACAACGAGCCGATGGACCAGGTCGAGCAGCAGCTGCGGCTGACCATCGAGGCGTTGCGGGAACGCCAGGAGCACGAGCTGGTCAACAACCGCGAGTTCGGCCTGCTCGCCAACGCCGACCTGTCCCAGCGCATCCACTCCCGCACCGGCCCGCCGACCCCGGACGACCTGGACGCCCTGCTCGCCGTGGTGTGGAAGGAGCCGACCTTCTTCCTGGCCCACCCGCGCACGATCGCGGCGTTCATGAAGGAGTGCAGCCGACGCGGGGTCTACCCGAGCGGTGTCGACCACAACGGCCACCAGATCCCCGGCTGGCGTGGCGTGCCGATCTTCCCGTGCGGCAAGATCCCGGTCAGCAGGACCAGGACCAGCTCGATCATGCTGATGCGCGCCGGCGAGGACGCGCAGGGCGTGATCGGCCTGCGCCAGACCGGGTTGCCCGACGAGTACCAGCCCGGGTTGAACGTGCGGTTCATGGGCATCGACGAGAAGGCGATCACGTCCTATTTGGTCAGCGCCTACTACTCGGCCGCGATCCTGGTGCCGGACGCGCTCGGTGTGCTGGAGGACGTGGAAGTCGCCCGGGAGTAGCCCCGGCGCGCGCGGCGACGGCGCCGACCCTGCTCGGCCGAGGACCGGTGGAGCCTGGGACAATCGCCTTCCGACGAAGGAGGCTGTGTCAGGTGAGTGCCCACCACCAGGAGGTGCCGTCGCTGCTGGAACGGATCGCCACGACGATGTCGGAGGCGATCGGCCGGGTCCGTGAGGACCTGGCGGGCGCGGATCCGGTGGTGCGACGATCCGATCGCGCCGATTTCCAGTGCAACGCACCGCTGGCGCTGGCCAAGCGCGT
Organism: Actinosynnema sp. NPDC037264; assembly: GCF_055603705.1. NCBI lineage: Bacteria > Bacillati > Actinomycetota > Actinomycetes > Pseudonocardiales > Pseudonocardiaceae > Actinosynnema > Actinosynnema sp. NPDC037264. The sequence continues at coordinate 93,887 of NZ_JBVJVK010000027.1, forward strand.
CGGCGTGCCGCCGCGCGACCTGGCCGCGCGGGTCGTGGCCGCGCTCGACGTCGAGGGCGACGCGGTGATCGGGTCGGTGGAGCCGTCCGGGCCGGGTTTCCTCAACGTCACCGTGACCGATGGCGCGGTCTGGGAGCAGGTCGCCGCCCGCCTGGCGGACGCTCGCCTCGGGGTCGGCGCGACCGAAACCGGTCGCCGGGTGGTGGTCGACTACTCCGCGCCCAACATCGCCAAGGAGATGCACGTCGGGCACCTGCGCACGACGATCATCGGCGACGGCCTCGCGCGCGTGCTGGGCTTCCTCGGCGCGGACGTGCTCCGGCAGAACCACCTGGGCGACTTCGGGACCCAGTTCGGGATGCTGATCCAGTACCTCGACGAGCACCCCGACGCCGCGTGGCACCAGGACGAGCTGGGCGAGGCCGCCTCGGCGGTGTCGGCATTGGACGGTCTGTACCGGTCGGCGCGGGCGAAGTTCGACGCCGACCCGGACTTCGCCGACCGGTCCCGCTCGCGGGTCGTCGCGCTCCAGGCGGGCGACCCGGAGACGGTCGCGGTCTGGCAGGACATCGTGGCGGAGTCCGAGCGGTCGTTCAGCGCGATCTACGACCGGCTGAACGTGCTGCTGACGCCGGAGGACTCGGTCGGCGAGTCGTTCTACAACCCGATGCTGGGCGACACCGTGCAGGAGCTGGTCGACGCGGGCCTGGCGGTGGAGAGCGACGGCGCGCTCGTGTTCTACTCGCGGGAGGTCTCCGGGCCCGAGGGCAAGCCGGTCACCCTGATGGTCCGCAAGCGCGACGGCGGGTACGGCTACGACACCACGGACCTGGCCACCATCCGCTACCGCCTGCGCGACCTCAAGGCCAACCGGTTGGTCTACGTCACCGACTCGCGGCAGGCGCTGCACTTCCAGCTGGTCTTCGAGGCGGCCCGACGGGCGGGCTGGCTCACCGACGGCGTCACCGCCGAGCACGCCGCCTACGGCACGATCCTCGGTCCGGACGGGACGCCGTTCAAGACCCGGGCGGGCGGCACGGTCCGCCTGATGGACCTGCTCGACGACGCGGTGTCGCGCGCGCGGGCGATCGTCGAGGAGAAGAACCCCGACCTCGACGCGGCCGAGCTCGACCGGATCGCCGAGTCCGCGGGCATCGCCGCGGTCAAGTACGCCGACCTGTCGACCTCGCGGGTGAAGGACTACTCGTTCGACGTCGACCGCATGGTGTCCTTCACCGGCAACACCGGGGTCTACCTGCAGTACGCCCACGCCCGGATCAGCTCGATCCTGGGCCACGCGGGCGACGAGGGCACGACGGTCGACCGCACCGTGCCGCCGCACCCCGCCGAGCGGGCGCTCGGTCTGGCGCTCGACGCCTACGGCGCCGTCGTCACCGAGGTCGCCGCCACCCTCGAACCGCACCGGCTCTGCGGCTACCTCTACGACCTGGCCCGCGCGTTCACCGCCTTCTACGACAACTGCCCCGTCCTCAAGGCCGAGGAACCCGTGCGCGGCAACCGACTGGCCCTGTGCCGGCTGACCGCGCGGACCCTCGGCCACGGGCTCGACCTGCTGGGGATCACGGCGCCGCAACGGATGTAGTCCGACTGCGGCGTTCAGGTGGTCGCGGTGGCCGTTCCCGCCGGGTCGGGCGGGAACAGCCGGGCGGCGGCCGGGTGCGGGGCCGGTGGTGCATGCTCGTACCCGTGATCGACGACTTCGCGAAGCAGTACCTGCACGGCGACCTGCGAGAGATCCGCGAGGTGATGCTCCGGAAGCTCGACGGGCTGCCCGAGTACGACGTGCGCCGTCCCCTGACCGCGACCGGCACCAACCTCCTCGGCCTGGTCAAGCACCTGTCCTTGTCGGAGTCCCGGTACTTCGGCGAGGTCTTCGGCCGGCCGTTCCCGGAGGCCCTCCCCCGGTGGGACGACCGGTCGCAGCGCGGCGCCGACCTGTGGGCGACCGAGCACGAGACGCGCGAGGACGTCATCGGCCTGTACCGCCGCGTCTGGACGCACTCCGACGCGACGATCGCCGCCCTCGCCGTCGACGCGCCCGGTCACGTCCCCTGGTGGCCGCGTCCCGACGTGATGTTGTTCAACGTCCTGGTCCACGTGCTCACCGAGACCAGCAGGCACGCCGGGCACGCCGACATCCTGCGCGAGCAGCTGGACGGCGCGGTGGAGATGGACGCGGGGAGCATGGCCCGGCAGGGGCGGGACGCGGCCTTCTGGGCGGACCGGCGCGCGCGGATCGAGCGGGCGGCCAAGGCGGCCGACGCGGCGACGACCTGATCCTCGAGCGCCACCACCGCTTCCGACCCAGGCTCACGGGCTCGATCACCGACCGGTTCGTGCGGCCCACCCGGGACGACCGACCTCCGAGCACGGCCGGGCGGTCGCGGCGGGGCGGGACGGCCGGTGGCCGCCGGTTCAGAGGTAGTGGACGCCGGTCAGGTCCTCGGCCGCCGCCCAGAGCCGCCTGCCGACGGCCGGGTCGGCTGCTTCCCGGCCGAAGCGGGCTTCGGCGACGGGGCCCACGGTCTCCCAGAGCCTGGCCGGCCCGAAGAACTGGCCGCCCCGCACGCCGGGTTCGGTCGCGGCGTGCAGCTGCGGCAGGGCTCCCCGCTCCACCGGCTGGGTGGCCAGCAGGCCGAGCCGCGCGATCACCCGCCCGAGCCGGCCGCGGTGCTCCCACGCGCGCGGGGTCAGGTTGGTGCGGGTGAGGCCGGGGTGGGCCAGCACGCCGAGGATCGGCGACCCGGCGGCGCGCAGGCGGCGGTCGAGTTCGACGCCGAGGACCGTGGTGGCGAGCTTGGACCGGCCGTAGGCGGGGGCGCCCCGGTAGCGGCGCTCGGACATCAGGTCGTCGAAGTCGAGGTGAGCGTTGCGGTGGGTGATCGAGCTGAGGTTGACCACGCGGGCTTGCGGGGCCGCGGCCAGGTTGTCGAGCAGGAGGCCGGTCAGCGCGAAGTGGCCCAGGGCGTTGGTGGCGAACTGGAGCTCGAAGCCGTCGGCGGAGGTGCGGCGCGGGCCGAGCAGGACGACGCCCGCGTTGTTGACCAGCAGGTCGATCGCCGGGTGGTCGACGGCCAGCTTCGCGGCGAACGCGCGCACCGAGTCGAGGGACGCCAGGTCCAGCTCGCGCACCTCGGTGTCGCCGCCGATGCGGACGGCGGCCCGCTCGCCGGCGGCGGTGTCGCGGACGGCGAGCACGACGTGGGCGCCGCGGCGGGCCAGTTCGGTCGCGGTGACCAGGCCGAGGCCCGAGTTCGCGCCGGTCACGACGGCGACCCGGCCGCGCTGGTCGGGGATGCGGTCGGCGGTCCATGCGGTCATCTGCTGCTCCTGGAGGTGTGGGTGTCCGGCGCCGACGACGTTAGGTGTGGTCGGGGCAGGCTCGGTCGGTCCCGGTTTCCTGGGTCTGCGGGACCTACCCCGGGTGTCCGGCGGCGGGACACACTGGTGGCATGAGCAGCCCTCACCCCTACGCCCGCGAGCTCGGCGACTTCCTGCGCGCCCGGCGCGGCCGGCTGCGCCCGCACGACGTCGGCCTGGAGCCGGGCGGGCGGCGCAAGGTCTCCGGGCTGCGGCGCGAGGAGCTGGCGTTGCTGGCCGGGTTGAGCACCGACTACTACCAGCGGATCGAGCAGGGCCGGGAGGTGCGGCCGTCCGACGACGTCCTGGACGCGCTGGCCGGCGCGCTCGGCCTCGGCGACGAGGAGCGCCGACACCTGTTCACCCTGGCCCACGCGGCCCGCCGGCCGATGCCCGCCCGGGTGGAGCGCGAGCCGGAACGGGTGCCGGCCGGCACGCGTCGGCTGCTGCGGGTGGCGGACACGCCGGCGGTGGTGCTCGGCAGGCACCTGGACCTGCTCGACTGGAACCCGATGGCGGAGGCGCTGCTCGGCGACCCGGGCGACTGCCCTCCCGACCGGCTCAACATGCTCCTGCTGCTGTTCGACGACGCGCGGACCGGCGCGCGCAGCTGCCCGGACTGGGAGCGGCAGGCGCTGGACTACATCGGCATGATGCGCGCCGCGGTCGCCACCGACCCGACGCACCCCCGGGCCACCGCGATCGTCGGCGAGCTGAGCATCCGCAGCGCGGAGTTCCGGCGGCTGTGGGCCCGGCACGACGTGCGCGAGTCGGTCAGCGGCACCAAGACGTTCCGGGTTCCGGAGGTGGGCGACATCGTCCTGGACTGGGACAGCTACCCGCTGCCCGGCAACCCCGGACCGGTCATGCTCGTCTACACCGCCGAACCGGGCAGCGCCGACGCGGACCGGCTGCGACTCCTGGCCTCGCTGCACGCGACCCGCTCGGCGTCCGCGGGCGGGCGCCCCTCCTAGCGTCCGGGGGCGTGGGCGGGCGGGGCGGTCACCCGTCGAGGTGGTGTCGGTCGAGTCCGGCCCGGAGCCGGTCGAGCCACTCCGCGCCGAGCCGGCGGCCGTCCGGGAACCGGTCGTCGCGGTCCCAGCGCCAGGTGGTGATCATCGCCAGGACGAGGAGCCTGCACTCGCGCACCGACTCCCGGTCGACGCCCCGGTAGTGCTCGTCGACGTCTTCGGGCGCGTGGGCGAGGTCGAACTCGACGGGTCCGCGGCAGCACGTCTCGAGGTCGATGAACAGCGGTCCGCCCGTCGTGGCCAGCACGTTGCCGGGGTGCGGCTCGCCGTGCAGCAGCTGCTCGGCGGCGCCGCGCCCGGTGATCGCCCGTCGCAGGCTCCGCAGCGCGTCGGCGAGGAGTCGCCGGTCGGCGCCGGCGAGCGCCGGGGTGCGGTCGCGGTCTGCCACGAGTCGTTGTGCCTGCTCGATCCGATCGGTGAAGTGCGGCGCGGGGACGTCGACCCGGCGCAGGCCGGCGTGCAGCCGTTCGAGCGCGTCGGCGTAGTCGGCCGGCGGGATCTCCTGGTGCGTCGCGGATTCGTAGTAGGTCCACAGGGTGATGGCGAAACCGTCGCGTTCGTGGACGCGTGGCTCGACCCGCGGCTCGAGAGCGCCCACCGGACCACCGGCGGCGGCGAGCCGTCGCGCGAGGTCGATCTCGAACTGCGCGACCTGCTGCGCCACCGGCGCCACCCGGGCCAGCACGTCACACGGCAGCAGGCGCAGGGTGAGCGTGTTCGAGGCCTGGAGGACGACCGCGTCGTCGACAGCCAGACCGAGCGCGGCGGCCGTCGAGGTGCTCGCGGCCACCGCGCGTGGCACGTCCGATGCGTCCATCGTCCCCCTCCGTGGTGCGGGCGGGGCGATTGTCCGGCAGGACGCCCGCCGGTGTGAAACGACTTCGTCGGGCGTCCGCCGCGATCCGCGGGTCAGGCCGGGTCGGACCGGGTGAGGACCAGCGCCTCCCACGGCCGGAGGTCGACCCGCCCGGGTGAGATCAGCGCCTCGTCGGTGTTGGCCAGGACGACGTCGGCGGCGGACCAGTCGGGGTCGAGCTCGGCGGTCTGCGGTGCGCCGCCGAGGTTGGCCACGACGAGCAGCCGGGTGTCGTCCAGGGTGCGTTCGTAGGCGTAGACCTGCGGGTGGTCGGGCAGGAGCATGCGGAAGTCGCCGAGGGCGACGACGGGGAGTTCGTGGCGCAGTCGGATGAGCGCGCGGTAGTGGTTGAAGACGGAGCGGGGGTCGTCGTACTGGGCCTGGGCGTTGAGCCAGGTGTGGTTGGGGTTCACCGCGAGCCACGGTTCGCCGGTGGTGAAGCCGGCGTTCGGGGTGGCGTCCCACTGCACGGGGGTGCGGGCGTTGTCGCGGCCCATCGCGCGCAGCCCGCGCAGCACCGACTCGGGGTCGCCGCCGGCGGCGACTGACTGGCGGTAGTGGTTGAGCGACTCGACGTCGCGCATCTCGTGCACGCCGGCGAACGGCGCGTTCGTCATGCCCAGTTCCTCGCCCTGGTAGACGTAGGGCGTGCCGCGGTGCAGGTGCAGCACGGTCGCCAGCGCGGTCGCCGACTCGCGCCAGTGCTCCCCGTCGTCGCCGAACCTCGACACCACGCGGGGTTGGTCGTGGTTGTTCCAGTACAGGCTGTTCCAGCCCACCTCCGCCAACGCCGTCTGCCAGCGGCCCAACGACGCCTTCAGGTCGCGCAGGTCCAACGGCTTCGGGTCGAACTTCCCGCCGGGCCCGTGGTCGAGCGAGACGTGCTCGAATTGGAACACCATGTCCACCTCGCGCCGCGCGGGGTCGGTGAACAGCCGGGCCTGTTCCCACGTCACGCCCGGCATCTCCCCCACGGTCAGGAACTCGCCGGACCGCCCTTCGAACACCTCGCGGTTCATCTCGCGCAGGAAGTCGTGCACGCCGGGGCGGGTGGCGACGTGCGGGAACCCGTCGCCGAGGCCGCCGACGCCGGTGGTGGCGCCGTCGGGCAGGTCGGGGTCCTTGGAGATGAGGTTGATGACGTCCATCCGGAAGCCGTCCACGCCCCGGTCCAGCCACCACCGCATCATCGCGTGGACGGCTTGGCGGACCTCGGGGTTCTCCCAGTTCAGGTCCGGCTGCTTGCGGTCGAACAGGTGCAGGTAGTACTCACCCGTGGCCTCGTCCAACGTCCACGCGGGGCCGGAGAAGAACGACCCCCAGTTCGTCGGCTCCGCACCCGGCTGTCCGGCTTCGAAACCCTCGCGGGGCGGACGCCACCAGTACCAGTCGCGCTGGGGATTGTCGCGCGACGACCGGGACTGCGCGAACCACGGGTGCTCGTCGGAGGTGTGGTTGACCACCAGGTCCATCACCAGCTTCATCCCGCGCGCGTGCACCTGCGCCAACAGCGCGTCGAAGTCCTCCAGCGTGCCGAAGACCGGGTCGATCGCCTGGTAGTCCGAGATGTCGTAGCCGTTGTCGGCCTGCGGCGAGGCGTACACCGGCGACAGCCAGATCACGTCCACGCCGAGCCGCTCCAGGTGGTCCAGGCGTGACGCGAGCCCGGCCAGGTCGCCGACGCCGTCACCGTTCGAGTCGGCGAAGCTGCGGGGGTACACCTGGTACACCACCGCCGAGGTCCACCACGGCGCCGTGGTCCGGGTCGTAGCCCGCGCCTGGTCCAGTGTCATGTCCCATCCTCACCTGGTTCGTCGGACGTCGTCCCAGTCCACCACTACCCGCGCGGCGTCGCACCCGACACCGCCGTCCCCCGTCCGGACGCACGCCCCGGCCACCCGAACCTCGGTCCTATGTGGACGGTCAGCGCGGGCACCGGCAGGGACAGCACGAGCAGGGTGTCCAGCAGCACGCCGAACGACACCAGGAACGCCATCTGGACCAGCCTCGCGCAGCACGAAGTCGCAGAGCAACCACCGGTTGTCGTCACCGACGCTCACCACGGCGTGCGCGGTGTTCGCGCCCGGGGACCAGCCGAACAGGTGGTGAGGGCCGGGGCTGGCGGCGCGGCGCGGCCGGACCTGGTGCTGAGCGAGGGGAACGGGAGGCGAGCACGCTGCGCGAGGCGTTGGCCGGCCGCGGCACGACCAGCCAGGCCGTCGGCCTGCTGATGGCCGGGCACCGCTGCGACGCCGACGCCGCGTTCCGGCTGATCACCGCGATGTCCCAGCGCCGCAACGTCAAGGCGCGCGACGTCGCGGCCGAGCTCGTCGCCCGGTTCGTGGCCGGGCTGCCGTCCGGGCGGTCCGACGTGCCGTCCGACGGCTGAGGCCCGGTCAGGCGGGCAGGCCCGCCGGGGCGTGCGCGGGCACGCGGAGCAGCGTGATGGCGGCGGGCGTGCGCACCCGGAAGCCCAGCGACTCGTAGAGCCGGATGGCGGAGGTGTTGGTCGCGGCGGCGTGCATCAACACCTGCTCGCCCCGGGCCCGGATCCCGGCCGCGACGGCGAGCACCAGCCGGGTGGCCAGGCCCTGGCCGCGGTGCGCGGGATCGGTGCACACGGCGCTGATCTCCGTCCACCCCGGCGGGCGCAGGCGTTCGCCGGCCATCGCGACCAGCGCGCCGTCGCGCCGGATGCCCAGGTAGGCGCCCAGTTCCACGGTCCGCGGCCGGAACGGTCCGGGCTGGGTGCGCTCCACCAGGTCCAGCATCTCCGGCACGTCCGCGGGCCCGAGCCGGACCGCCTCGGCGTCCTCGGCGACCCGCAGGCCGTCCTCCACCAGCTGCACCACGTCGATGCGCTCGACGACCTCCCAGTCGGCGGGCGGCGCGAGCGCCGAGGTGATCGGCACGATCGCCTCGGGCCCGGCGAGCGCGGCGACGTCGGACCACACCCGCTCGTCCGGCCGGTCGGGCAGCCCCACGAACGTCGCCACGTCCGGCGGGTAGCGCACCGCCTGGCCGTGCCGTTCGGCGAAGCGGGCGTGCGGTCCGGTCAACGACGTCCAGGCCGGGTTGTCCAACGGCGAGGCCATGCGCGGTACCCCCAGTAGTTCGCGACTGCGCGAATCATCCGCGCCGCCGGGCCGGTCTGTCCACCGCCCCATCGCTCTCGGCGGAATCCGTCCTGGGCCGGACGGGCGGCGGTCCGCGTGCCCCGGGCGGGCGCGGTCGCCAACGTCCGCCGGCATGGGGCGACGACCGGGACCGGACTTCACCAAGCTGTGGTTCGCCTCCGCCGTGTCCAACCTCGGCGACGGCATGACGATGGCCGCCGGTCCGCTGCTGCCGGCCTCGCTCACCAACGACCCGGCGCTGGTGGCGGGCGCGGTGTTCGCCCAACTGCTGCCGTGGCTGCTGTTCTCGCTGTTCAGCGGCGTGATCGTGGACCGGTTGGACCGGCGGAAGCCGGCCGTGGCGGCGAACCTGGCCCGCGGCACCGGCGCAGACCCCGGTCGAACGGCGGACGGTGCGCGCGGAGATCGGCGAAGGGCTGCGCCGGCTGTGGCGGCACGAGGTGCTGCGGACGCTGGGCCTGTGCCTGTGCCTGTGCCTGATGAACCTCACGCTCATGGGCGCGCTGTCGATCCTGGTGCTGTACGCCGGTGAGCGGCTGGGCCTGGACCCGAGGTGGTTCGGCCTGCTGCTCAGCACGATCGCGGCGGCGGCGTGCTCGGCACGGCGCTCGCCGGCCGGTTGATCGACCGGTTCGGGCCGACCGCGCTGCCGCGGGTCGGCCTGGTGGTCGAGGCGGGCACCCACCCGGGGTTGGCGCTGGCGCGCGAGGTGTGGGTCGCGGGCGCGGTCCTCGCGGTGTTCGGCGTGCACGCGGTGGTGTGGACCGTGATCACGCAGTCCGTCCGGCAGCGGGAGGTGCCCGACGAGCTGCGCGGCCGGGTGAGCAGCGCCTACTCCCTGCTCAGCGTCGGCGGGTCCGCGCTGGGCACGCTCGTCGGCGGCCTGCCGGCCCGCCGGTTCGGCGTCACCGCGCCGTTCTGGTTCGCGGTCGTGGTGGTGGCGGTCGCGTGGCGGCCGTTCGCGGCGGCGACCGTCCTGCACCGGTCGGTCGCCGCCGCGGGCTGATCAGGTCACCTCGCCGTCCTCCAGGTGCAGCCGGGTGCCGCGGAACCCGGCCCGGGTGCGCCGGTCGTGCGTCACCACGACCAACGCGCCCGGGTAGTCCGCCAGGGCCTGTTCCAGGTCCTCGACCAGGCCGGGTGACAGGTGGTTGGTCGGCTCGTCCAGCAGCAGCAGGTCGACCGGCCTGGTCACCAGGCGGGCCAGCTCGGCGCGCCGCCGCTGCCCGTAGGACAGCTCCCCGACGCGGGTGCGCAGGTCGCGCCGGTCGAACAGGCCCAACGCCAGCAGCACGTCCACGTGCTCGTCGGGGTGACCGGGCAGGCCCTCGGCGAACGCCTGGAGCACGGTCAGCTCCGGCCGCCACGGCGGCTCCTCCTGCCGCAGGTGCCCGACCCGGCCCGGCACGTCGACCACGCCGGAGTCCGGGCGCAGCTCACCGCTGAGCACCCGCAGCAGCGTGGTCTTGCCCGCGCCGTTGGGGCCGGTCACCAGCAGCCGCTCCCCCGGCCGCACGGTCAGGCGCAGCACCCGCAGCCGGTCGCCGACGCGCACGTCCGACAGCTCGGCCGCCCACCGGGCGTCGCCGTCGCCGCCGGGGAGTCGGGTGGAGAACCGCAACGGCTCCGGCGGCGGGGCCACCGGGTTGGCGGTCAGCCGCGCCCGGCGTTCCTTGGCGTTGCGGATGCGGCTCATCGCGCCGTGCCCGCGGCCCCTGGCGCGGAACGGCCCGGCGGCGAACACGGCCAGCGGCAGCTTGCGCGGGATCTCCCCGAGCTGCCGCGTCGCCGTGGACAGCAGGCGGTCCTGGCGGGTCAGCTCGGCCCGCCACTCCCGGTGCTCGCGCAGGCGTCGCGCCCGTGCCGCGGCCTTGGCCACGAGGTAGCCGTCGTAGCCGTCGCCGAACCGCGCCGCGCGGCCCGCCTCGACCTCGACGATGGTGGAGGTGACCCGGTCCAGGAACTCGCGGTCGTGGGTGATCGCGACGACGGTCCCGGTGTGCCGGGCCAGGTGCTGTTCCAGCCACGTCACGGCCTGGTCGTCCAGGTCGTTGGTCGGCTCGTCGAGCAGCAGCAGCTCCGGAGAGGACGCCAGGGTCGCGGCGAGCGCGAGCCGCGAGAGCTCGCCGCCGGACAACGTGCCCAGCGCGCGCCGCCGGTCCAGGCCGGGCAGCCCGAGGCCGTGCAGGGCCACCTCCACCCTCGTGTCGGCCTCGTACCCTCCCCTGGCCTCGAACAGCTCCACCAGGGACGCGTAGTGCTCCGGGTCGGCGCGCGGACCGGCCAGGTCTGCCTCGGCCCGGCGCATCCGGTCCTCCAGGTCGCGCAGGTCGGCGAGCGCGAGGTCGACCACGTCGGCCACGGTGGCGTGCGGCGGCAGGTCCACCGACTGGGCCAGGTACCCGATCCCGCCGGGCGCGACGACGGTGACCTCGCCGTGGTCGGGCGCCACCCGGCCCGCGACGATCGCGAGCAGCGTGGACTTGCCGGACCCGTTGTCGCCGATCACGCCGACCTTCTCGCCCGGTTTGACGGTCAGCGAGACCGCGTCGAGCACGACCCGGTCGTGATAGCTCTTGGTGACGTTGTGCAGGGCTAGTTGCGCGGTGCGCAAGGCAGACTCCTGTTCCCGGCGCGGCACGCCGAGTCATCGGTGCGGAGGGTGTGGAGAAGCGCTCGCGGAGCGGGGCTCGACGCGATCGCGGATACCGATGATCACAGGAAGTACAACATCGCCCGAAACCCTAGCCGAACGGCCGACCCGGCGGTACGTGACGGGCGACACAGCGATATTCCATCCCACCGCACGGTTTGAGTCGTCTAGACTCAAACTATGTTCACCAGGGACGAAGCGCTCGAACGAGTAGAACGGGCGGGCTCGGCGGCCGACCTGTTCGGCCCGGTCGACCCCGACCCCGCCCGCCGCAAGGAGGCCCAGCGGCTCTACCGCGGCCTCGCCGCCGTGCTGCACCCCGACCGGGTCGGCGCGGACGACACCAGGGCGCACGCGGCGTCGGCCGAGCTGACCCGGCTGCACCACGAGTGGCAGCACGGCACGTCGGTCGAGCTGCGCACCGACCGCGGCGCCTACCGGCTCGCCGGACGGCACGCGGTCGGCAGCGTCGCCACCGTCTACCGCACCGACGGCGCCCCCGTGGTCAAGGTCGTGCGCAACCCCGCCCTCAACCCCCTCCTGCACGCCGAGTGGGACGCGCTGCGCCGACTCGCCCGCTTCACCGACCGGCACGACTGGCTGCGGCCCTACTACCCGCACCTGATCGACACCTCCGGCGAGGTGGCCCGCGGCTCGCGCGCCTTCACCGTGCTCGCACCGCTGGTGGACGGCTTCGTCACGCTCGCCGACGTGCGCGGGGCGTTCCCGCGCGGCCTGGACGGCCGCGACTACGCCTGGATGCACCGCAGGCTGCTGCGGGCCGTCGCCGGCGCGCACCGGGTCGGCCTCGTGCACGGCGCGATCACCGCCGAGAACGTGCTGGTGCACCCCGGGCAGCACGGCGTCGTGCTGGCCGGCTGGACCTTCGCGGTCGGCGCGGGCGAACGACGCCTGGCCACCGACAAGACCACCGCCTACCCGCCGGAAGTCCACGACGGACGACCGGCCACCCCCGCCACCGACGTCCACATGGCGCACGCGCTGATGCTGGACCTCCTGGCGGAGGGCGAAACCGCCCAACGCAGGTTCGCCCGCGGCTGCGCGCAGGACGACCCGACCCGACGGCCCGACGCCGTCGACCTGCTCACCGAGTACGACGACCTGCTCGAAGACCTCTACGGCGAACGGACCTTCCGCCCGTTCGCACTACCCAGGACAGGAGCCTGACATGGGACACGGCAAGTGGGACGACAACGCCTACGCGGCGGCCAGGACCTTCCGCGCCGCCAAGGGCATCGACGACTTCGGCTACACCGCCACCATGCGGTCGCGCCCCTCGAAGGAGTGGAAGGCCGACCCGTCGCTCGACCCCAAGGGCGTGGCCGCGCGCGAGTGCCGAGACTCGCCCGACCACGCCGACTCGACCCCGATCGCGGTGCTGTTCGACGTCACCGGCTCGATGGGCCGCGTGCCGCAGATCATGCAGCGCAAGCTCGGCAAGCTGCACGGCCTGCTGCAGCGCAAGGGCTACCTCGCCGACCCGCAGCTGATGTTCGGCGGCATCGGCGACGCCGACAGCGACCGCGTGCCGCTGCAGGTCGGCCAGTTCGAGTCCGACAACCGGATGGACGAGCAGCTGCGCACCATCTTCCTGGAGGGCAACGGCGGCGGGCAGAAGAGCGAGTCCTACGAGCTCGCCGCCTACTTCGTGGCCCGGCACGTGGTCACCGACGCCTGGCAGAAGCGCGGCCGCAAGGGCTACCTGTTCCTCATCGGCGACGAGCTCAACAAGCCACGCCTGGAGGCGCGCCACATCCGCCGGATCATCGGCGACGACGTCAAGGAGGACATCGACCCCGCCTCGGTGTACCGGGAGCTGAGCCGCAGGTGGCACGTGTACTTCGTGCTGCCCAACCAGTCCTCGTACTACCACGACCAGGACATCGCCGACCACTGGCGCGACCTGCTCGGCCAGCGCTTCCTCAAGCTCGACGACCCCGGCGCGGTGTGCGAGCTGATCGCCGCCACGATCGGCATGGAGGAACGCGTGGTCGACCTCGACCAGGCGATGGTCGACCTCGCCGAGGTCGGCTCGGTCGCGGAGAGCGAGGCCGTCGGCAAGGCCCTCGTCCACGTCGGCGGGAAGACCGTGGCCACCACGGCCACGCCCCCGCTGCTGGACGGCCCCGACGACGTCACCCTCACGTGATGGACGGGCACGTCATCGTCGTCGGCCTCGGGTTCGGCGACGAGGGCAAGGGCGCCGTCGTCGACGCCCTCTGCCACGACGCCCCGGTCACGTCGGTGGTCCGGTTCAACGGCGGCGCCCAGGCCGCGCACAACGTCGTCGTCGGCGACCGGCACCACACGTTCAGCCAGTTCGGGTCCGGCACGCTCGCGGGCGTGCCGACCCACCTGTCCCGGCACGTCCTGGTCGAACCGATCGCCCTGGCCGGCGAAGCGAACGCACTGGCGGACCTCGGCGTCACCGACCCGCTGCGGCTGCTGTCGATCGACGCCGACGCCCTGCTCACCACACCGCTGCACGTCGCCGCCAACCGTGCCCGCGAGGACGCTCGCGGGCACGCCCGGCACGGCTCGTGCGGCAAGGGCATCGGCGAGACGGCCTGGTACGGCCTGCTCGCCGACCGCGGCGCGACGCCCGGCGAGGTCGTCGAAGGCCAGGAGGTCATCGGCGACCCCGGGCCGCCGCCGACCGTCGGCGACTGCGCCCACCCGGCCGTGCTGCGGGCCAAGCTCGACGCCCTGGCCCGCTTCTACGAGCCGCTGATCGGCGCCGGCCCGTCCGTCGACGACCTCGTGTCGCTGTACCGGGACTTCGCCGGCGCCGTCCGGGTCACCACCGGCGACGAGGTGGGCCGCCTCGCCGACCGCGGACGCCTGGTGTTCGAAGGCGCCCAGGGCGTGCTGCTCGACCAGTGGCACGGGTTCCACCCGCACACCACCTGGTCCACCGTCACGCCCGACAACGCCCGCGGCCTCCTCGGGCACCGCCGCGCCACCGTCCTCGGCGTGACCCGGACCTACCAGACCCGGCACGGCGCCGGACCGCTGCCCACCGAGGACGACCAAGTGCTCGCACGCTTCCCGGAACGCCACAACGACACCGGCCGCTACCAGGGATCGTGGCGCGCCGGACACCTCGACGCCGTGCTGCTCCGGTACGCGGTGGACGCGTGCGGCGGCGTAGACGCGCTGGCCGTCACCCACCTGGACGCACGCGACCTCCAAGTCGCCACCGCCTACGACGCCCCCCTGCCGGCCACGGACCTCACCGCGTTCCTCGGCCACCGCACACCCACACTCACCGCCATGCCGGACCCCGAGGCGTGGCTGGCGCACCACCTCGACGTGCCGGTGCTCGTCACCGGCGCCGGGCCCGACCGCGCGGACTACACCGTGCGCGCACCGGCGCTTCGCTGAATGCGGGACAATCGGGCCATGATCGAGTCGACCCTGGTGTCGGTGGACGTGCTGGCGCTGCGCTTCGACCCGACCGCGCGCGCCGTGCTCCTCGGCATCGCACCACGCGCCCTCGACCCGTTCGCGGGCGTCCTCGCCCTGCCCGGCGTCCTGCTGGGCAAGGGCGAACGGCTGCGTGACGCGGCACGGCGCGCGGTCACCGGCAAGCTCGGCGTGCCCGAGCACGCCATCTCCGCCTCCGGCCAGCTGACCACGTTCGACGAACCGTCCCGCGACCCGCGCGGACCCACGTTGTCCATCGCCCTGTGGGCCACCATCGACCCCGCCGGGCTCACCGGCGACGGCCCGACCTGGACACCGCTCGCCGACGTGCCGCCGCTCGCGTTCGACCACGACCGCATCGTCCGCGACTGCCGCCCCCTGCTCGCCGACCACCTCTGGCGCGACACCGCCTTCACCGCCGGTCTCCTCGGCCGCGAGTTCACCACCGCCCACGCGCTCGACGTCACCGAATCCCTCACCGGCGACCGGCCCTACCCCGCCAACCTCGGCCGCACCATGGAACGCGTCCCCGGCCTGGAACGCACCACGCAGCACGCCGCCGCCCTGCCCAAGGGCGGACGACCGCCGTCCGTCTGGCGCTGGACCACCTAGGGCGTGTCCGCCGGAATGTTGATCGTAGGGTTTGATCAAATTGCGTTGTGGCGCGTGGTGATCTGACGGATGCGGAGTGGGCGATCCTGG